>NZ_JBITPM010000046.1:0-39815 GCF_050467905.1 Pseudalkalibacillus sp. NRS-1564
GGGTTTTGTCCCAGCCTCTTCTTGTTTTATTAACCATTGTCTCGCAGAGCTGGCTCATAGCGATAGACAGTTAAATCAACTTTTGAATTAGGTAGAAAGACAATCCCTTCTCCTTCGAGCAACATTGTCTGATCAATAGAGCCTTCTTCCGTTTTGATACCAATTTCCCCTTTTGCGTTGATCACACGATGCCATGGGAGTTTATACTTCTGACTCATTGAATGGAGAATTCTAACCACTTGTCTTGCTCCTCTTGGACTTCCCGCACACTTTGCGATTTGTCCATATGTCATCACTTTACCAGATGGGATTTTACTAATAATCGAAACGACTTTCTCAGTAAATGACTCCAAATACTTCACCCTCTAATGTAACTTTCTATCCACTTATTATAACAAAACCGAAGTAATTCCAAAAAATAAAAAGCGTTGTATAAAAAAATGTTCGTGCTAGAAACTAAGCTTAATCCGCTATTGCAAAGGAGCTTAAATGTAATGGATAAGCGAATAATTGATTGGCCTACCTTTCTAGGTGCTTTAAGTTTATTACTGCTCGTTACCGTCCCACTTACTCTTTTTCCCGAGAGTGGAAAGGAATTCGTCAATAAAGCAAATGAGTTTGTTACAACCCAATTTGGTGTCCTTTATTTAATTGTCGGTCTCGGTATTTTTTTCTTTTTAATCTATGTGGCATTCAGTGATAATGGACGTGTGCGATTAGGTGAAGAAGGAGAACGTCCTGAATTCAATAATTTTTCTTGGGCAGGAATGCTATTCTGCGCAGGAATAGGATCAAGTATTTTATATTGGGGAACGATCGAATGGGCCTATTATTATCAAGGACCACCGTTTGGATTGGAGCCTGGAACAGAAGAAGCTATCCTTTGGGCAAGTACATACGGCATCTTCCACTGGGGACCAATCGCATGGGCGATCTACACCCTTCCTGCTCTTCCTATGGCTTATTTCTACTATGTTCGTAAAAAACCCGTTCTCAAAATAAGTGAAGCGACAAGACCGTTAATTGGAAACCTTGTTGATGGGCCTTTAGGGACTATTATTGATGTTCTATTCATGTTTGGACTTCTTGGCGGAGCAGGTACAACGCTTGCCCTTGGAACTCCTATGATCGCTGAGGGAATCGATGCTCTGACAGGTATTGGAGTAACAATGGGCTTAAAGACGATGATTCTTATTCTGGTCACAGCCATTTTTGCCATTAGTGCCTACTCAGGTTTAAAGAAAGGAATTAAGGTGCTATCAGATATCAACTTAGTTCTCTCGATTTTTCTGCTTCTCTTTGTTTTAATAGTGGGTCCGACGCGGTTTCTCGTTGAAACGGCAACGAACAGTGTCGGCTTATTGTTAGATAATTTCTTTCATATGAGTACATGGACAGAGCCATTCAATGCTCTTGGTCCATATGATAAAACTGGATTTCCAGAGAGTTGGACCGTCTTCTACTGGGCATGGTGGCTTGTTTACGCACCTTTTGTTGGACTATTCGTTGCCAAGATTTCAAGAGGTCGTTCTATTAAACAAATGATCCTTGGAACCATTAGTTACGGAACACTAGGAAGTTTATTATTCTTTGGTATCCTTGGAAATTATGGACTTCATATGCAGTTAACAGGTGAATTCGACGTCATTAAAGTACTCAATGATCAAGGAGCACCAAGAGCGATAATTGAAACAATTGCTCAGCTTCCCCTTTCATGGTTTATGATTCTCGTTTTTGTTGTGTTAGCGATCATCTTTCTTGCGACGACGTTTGATTCTAGCTCCTATATTCTCGCTTCCGTTGTCCAAAAAGAGGTAAAAGATGAACCCCTCCGTTGGAATCGACTCTTCTGGGCATTTGCTCTTTGCTTAATGCCACTGGTGCTGATGTTTGTTGGGGGACTTGGAACTCTCCAAACCGCAAGTATTGTCGGTGGGTTTCCCCTTCTATTTATCATGATTATGCTAGGTTGGTCGTTTATGCGTGCTTCAACAGCCGATATTAAAGCTTCAGAACACTATGAGCCTAAGACTTTTTCATTAAATTACAAAAAAGATTTTACAGACAATTCGCCGTAAGAAAAATAAGCCGCAAAAAGGACCAGTTGATGCGCATTTTGAAGACGATAAAAAAGACAACTAACTTTTCGGCACCTGATTCAAACTAAAAACATGTTCTTGATTATTTTTCCATATCGAAATTCATATTGACACTTTCAGTTGGTCATGATAAAAATTGAATAACTCTATAATAATTGAACTGCTTTGAAGGAAATTAAGTAGCCACCTTTTCCCTATTGAAGAGAGCCGATGGTTGGTGAGAATCGGTATATAAAAGGACGTGAATTTCATTTCTGGAGCTTCTTTTGCAATCGCAAAAGACGGTGAAGATCGTTACACTATGAAGTGGTGAGTTCATCTCACAACCAGGGTGGTACCGCGATAACAATCGTCCCTACGGATAACGTAGGGACGATTTTTTTGTGGCATAACGTGATCAGCATTCAATACAAATTGAAAGGAGAAACAGCATGAGTCAAAACGAACAGTGGTCATCAAGACTTGGATTTATCCTAGCTGCAGCAGGTTCTGCCATCGGGCTTGGCGCAATTTGGAAATTCCCTTATACAGCAGGTCAGAACGGAGGCGGGGCTTTCTTTCTGATCTTCATCCTATTCACCTTAATTCTCGGTCTCCCTCTTTTGCTTGCAGAGTTCTCTATTGGAAGAACTGCTCAAAGTAATGCGGTAGATTCTTATAAAACCATTTCTCCTGAATCAAAATGGTATCGTGTAGGAATTTTGGGCATGATTACATCCTTCATCTTGTTATCCTTTTACAGTGTTATTGGGGGGTGGATTATTGCCTACCTGTTTAAAGCGGTGACAGGAGAGCTAAATGGACTATCTTCAGATGAATACGCTCAGGTTTTTGGGACGACCATTTCGAATTCATTTATTAGCATATTCGCACAATTCATTTTTATTATATTAACAATTCTTGTTGTAGCAAGAGGTGTTGAAAAAGGAATTGAACAAGCAAGTAAAATTATGATGCCTGCATTATTTCTTCTCTTTATTATTCTTGTCATTCGTGCGGTAACGTTAGAAGGTTCGATGGACGGGATCTTATTCTTGCTTCAACCCGATTTCTCAAAAGTTACATCACAAACCATACTTGAAGCAATGGGGCAATCTTTCTTTACATTAAGTGTTGGTGTATCCGTTATGGTTACTTACAGTTCTTATTTACCAAAGACGCAAAGCTTACCACGCTCAGCGATCTCGATTGTCGCAATGAACATTTTCATTGTATTGCTTGCTGGTCTTGCGATCTTTCCCGCTGTATTTGCTTTCGATCTTGAAGCAGGCGCTGGTCCCGTTCTATTGTTCAATGTCCTTCCGACAGTCTTTGGGCAATTACCGTTCGGCATGCTCTTTTTCATTGCATTCTTAGTTCTTTTCTTATTTGCAGCATTAACCTCCGCCTTCTCTATGCTTGAAATCATTGTATCGGTGATATCAAAAGGCGATCTTAAGAAACGAAAAAAATGGGCATGGATTATCGGACTTGCGATCTTTGTTGTTGGAATTCCATCTGCCCTATCATACGGCGTTTTAAGCGACGCGACATTATTTAATAAAACGATTTTTGATTTAGCTGATTATGCAGTAAGTAACGTTTTGTTACCAATAGGAGCTTTGTTAATTTCACTATTTGTTCCATTAAAAATGAAGAAATCAGCACTCTATGAGGAATTAAAACGTGGAAGTGGCTTAAAAAAAGGATTGTTTGAAACGTGGTATTTTCTTATTCGCTTCGTTGCACCTCTTCTTATTTTGTTCGTCATGTTAGATGTCCTTGGTATCTGGTAGTATGAGTAAAAGCCTCACCAATCTGGTGAGGCTTTCTTGTTATATCATAATCTGTTATTCAGCATCTTCCTCTTCACCAGGAGAAGCTGGTTTTGGTTCGTCTTTAAGATCAAAATAAGCTTCAAATAATCGTCTAGCTATGTCTTTATTTACTGATTCATTTCGATCACTACTTAAGCTAGGGACTACAACGGCTAAAGCAATTTCAGGGTCCTCATAAGGAGCATAGCCAACAAAGGTTAAATTAAAACCCTTAACCTGATTATCATTACCGAATGACACCTGAGCAGTCCCTGTTTTACCCGCATGAGTGAAATCTACTCCCTTAAAATACTTTGTCGCTGTACCATTGCTAGCATTCGTCACTCGCCATAAACCATTTTGCACTCGATTTATATCACTTTGACTCATTTGAATACGATTCATTACGTTTGTATCGAACTGATCCACGATAATATTGGATAACCCATCGACATTTGAAGCTTCATGAACTTCTTTTAAAAAGTGTGGTTGAATTCTTTTCCCATCATTTGCAATCGTTGAAATATACTGAGCCATCTGCAAGGGGGTATACGTATCAAACTGACCAATCATTAAATCCATTAAGTTACCAATTTGCTGAATGCCTCCATTGATTCCTGTTGTTTCAATTGGCATATCAATTCCCGTCTTATTACCTAATCCAAATTGATTGAAGTGATAACGAACAGCATTATAGCCATCTCGATTCCAAGGAATCCCGCTTGTGTCTGGAACATAATCAAACCCTGCTATCATCATAGCGATTCGGTACATATACACGTTGGAGGATCTCTCTAATGCTTCCACATCATTTACCCACCCTAAGTTTGCATATGACGCTTTCTTGGGGGTAGAAGGAATAGATATTGGAGTATCGAATAGAGTTGTCCCATGGCTAATCACACCCGTTTCATAACCCGTTAGGACGGACGCCCCTTTCACCGCTGATCCCATTTCATATGATTCTGAAAGGGTCCCATAGGAATACTCGATATACTCATTTTCTTTCGAGCTATATTTTGTTCCACCAAAGGCTAATACTTCACCCGTTTCTGGGTCCATTCCAATCGCATACGCACGATCAGCGTATGGGTTCCCACGCGCTCTAGCCTTTCTTAATTCCTCTTCAAGAATTGTTTCAAGCTTCTGCTGAAGATCTATATCTACTGTAAGAACGAGATCATTCCCTCTTTTTCCTGGAGTCACCTCAGGTTCACCTATTGGTTTGCCTGATTTATCCGTTACGTACTTCTTCATCGCTTTCTGCCCTCTTAATAAATCCTCATACTGCTTCTCAAGATAGCTGATGCCTACAAGATCATTATTGTCGTAGCCTTTCATTGTATAGGCATCTAAAGATTCTTTAGGGATTTGTCCTAGATTACCAAACATCGTCTCCATCGTTTCATCGTATGGATAGACACGTTCGGCATCTGGTGAGATATCAACTCCAGGAAGCTCTTCTAGGTTCTCGCTCACTTTTGCGATTTCTTCTCTCGTTAATCCTTTTTTAATTGCCTGAGAAGAAAGCGCATACCCAGTATCCATTTGTCTTTTAATTGCAGCTATTTTTAGTTCCTCTTGATCACTCGTTATCTCTTTAAGATCTTCTTCTTTAATCCGATCAATTTGCAATTGATATGCTTTTTTAGAATCAAGATCATTCCTTTCTTCTTCCGATAACTTCTCCTTTGCCTTTTTCTGGTCTCGTGATAATCCAAAAATCCTTTAAATCTCGTTCAGTCACTTTATCTGTATCCATTTCAATAAATGCTGCTAACTTACGAGCTACATCAAGTCTTTCCTGCTGTTTCGTGTTCTGATTTCGGATATACGTTAATGTAAACGTTGGTTCGTTATCAACAAGTACTCTTCCATACCGATCATACATCTTCCCTCTTGGCGCCGATGATTTCGCTGTCACATTTTCTGTTTGCTCTGAGATTCGCTCAAAATCTTCCCCTTGCACAATTTGAATCACACCAAGCCGTAGGATTAAAACAGAAAACAATAAAAAAACAAAAAGAAATAAGATATTCAGCCGAAATGGCACATGTGTTTTCTTCATTTTTTCTTTAATCATAAAGGCCCCCCACGACATTTCCTTATCTTCCCAACTATCATAACATAGGTTTATTAGGACTTTTTTCCTCATTAGAAAATAAATAGAATTTCTTAACACCAAAATAAACGCTTACTCTCTCTATAGTTAGACGATTCAATACGTTTGAATGGTTCAATTTAAAGTGTAAAAGTAGCTATGTGTGATCGATTCAGACCTTTTTACGCTTGTTTCTCCGTAAAGACATAACAAAAGGAGCGTGTTTCGTTAACACACTCCTTTACGTATTTCTATTAAGATCTTATAGTATTGGCGAAAGCAAGCGTGAAATTGATTCTTTAAAACGTATCCAAAGCGAACGTTCAAGATATCCCACTTCTGTTAGTTCCTCACTCTTCTTCATATCATTTATGAAAATATTCTCCAGTTTCTTAGAGATTTCCTCATCATAAATAAAGGCATTCACTTCGAAATTAAGTCGAAAGCTACGAACATCAATATTTGCTGTTCCTACCGAAGATATTTGGCTGTCAACCGCTATAGTTTTAGCGTGTATAAACCCGTTCTGGTAAATGTAAATTCTAGCTCCCGCTTTCAGTAATTCTCCCACATAAGAATAGGTTGCCCAGTAGACAAACAAATGGTCAGGTTTATTAGGAATCATTAACCTCACATCAACCCCGCTAAGAGCCGCTATACGTAAAGCATCTAAAAGACTTGCATCTGGTATAAAGTAAGGGGTTTGAATGAATATGGTGCGCTTTGCTGATGTAATAAGCTTAATGTACCCATTCTTAATCTGTTCCCATTCTGAATCTGGTCCACTACTGACGACCTGCACACCTGCTTTTCCAATCGATTCGATAATAGGAAAATAACAAGATTCATACCCTACTTTGTTCCGAGCAGCATGATTCCAATCTAAGAGGAACCGTGTTTGCATAGCGAGCGTTGCACTTCCTTCTATTCGTAGATGTGTATCACGCCAATACCCAAACTTCGGATTTAAACCTAAGTACTCATCACCAACATTAAACCCACCAACATAGCCAAGTTTCCCATCAATAATAACGAGCTTGCGGTGATTTCGGTAATTCAAGCGAGTATTGACATATGGAATTCGAGAAGGGAAAAACACCTCCACTTCTCCTCCCGCTGCAATTAAATCTCGGAAGAATCGCTTCCTTGTTTTTCTTGAACCCATTTCATCATAAAGAACACGTACCTTCACACCTTCTTGTGCCTTTCGAGTCAACTTTTCTACCAGTTTTCTACCAAGATCATCTTTTTGAAAAATATAGTATTGAAAGTGAATATGATCACTCGCACGACCAATATCCTCAATTAGTGCGTTGAATTTTTCTTCTCCATCTGTAAAAACGCTTATTGCATTATCCTGAGTAAGTACTGCGTCATCATTTACAAGATGCATATAAATAAGATCTTTATGTCTGGCAATTTCTTCATGTCTAAATGGATAAATCCCACTTTTAATCTCACTAACTTGTTCCTCAATTAAATCCTCGATTCCTACTTTTTTAATATTATCCCAATCAAATAATCTTCTTCGACTAAGGTTTTGTCCAAAAACTAAATACATCACAAAACCAAGGAGCGGAATAAAAAGAAGGACCATTAGCCAGGCCCATGTGGCACCAGCATCCTTCCGTTCCAGGAAAATAACGAGCGCAGCAAAACCAAGATTTAGAACGAATAATATTCCTAATAAAATCGATATAATGTGCATAAATCATAACTCCTTTATTAACCACAATGACAAATTTTACTCTCTAATCCCTTAAGTTTACCTTATTTCTAAACTGTTATTAAGATTAATTGTGAAACAAGTGAATCCTTTCCATATTTCATCTCATTATTAAGTGATTTTATCCATTTTCTCTTGTTAGTTGAAACAAAAAATATTGAATTTTATTACATAAAAGCTATTCCACTTCTTCTTTTTTCCAAGTAAAATAGAAGCAACAAATACAAGGAGGAGTTAAAATGAATGGTAAACCAATTCATTTCGATGGAAGCTCTGTTCCCTCTGTAACTTCAGCTAAGAATCAACCTCTTAAAATCACTGATGACGTTCGAAAATGTATCAGCTGCAATCCATTTCAACTGCCACCAACTAAATAATTCTTCATAAAAGCCTTGCTCATTTAGCAAGGCTTTTATGACTTTAACATTGATTTAATTACTATGAGGCAAATTCCTTGAATCAATCTTACGTCTGTTTTATAATTTGTCTTGAATTAAGAATAACTCAATTCGAGATAATCGGAACGAATAGGAAAGGAATGAATCTGTAATGGCAAAAGTTTTATACATCACTGCTCATCCACACGATGATACTCAATCTTATAGTATGGCAGTAGGTAAAGCATTTATAGAGACGTATAAGCAAGAAAATGAAAACGATGAGGTAGTTCATATAGATCTTTATAGTGAGCATATTCCTCAAATCGATGCTGATGTGTTCAGCGGCTGGGGAAAATTGCAGTCAGGAAAAGGGTTTGAAGAACTATCAGCAAGTGAGCAAGAAAAAGTACAGCGTCTTAATGAATTAAGTGAAGAATTTATTGAAGCAGATAAATATGTATTCGTTACTCCACTCTGGAATTTCTCTTTCCCTCCAGTAATGAAAGCCTATTTTGACTCTGTATCTGTGGCTGGTAAAGCCTTTAAATATACTGAAAATGGCCCTGTAGGTCTTTTAACAGATAAAAAAGCCATTCATATCCAGGCACGTGGTGGCGTGTATTCTGAAGGTCCCGCTGCTGAAATGGAAATGGGTCATCGTTACTTCACAACGATGATGCAATTCTACGGTGTTCCAGAATACGAAGGACTCTTTGTAGAAGGTCATAATGCTATGCCAGATAAAGCAGAAGAAATTAAACAGGATGCTATTGCTCGTGCAAAAGACACTGCACATACATTCTAATCTCGATATTTATTCACGAAAACCAGCTGAAGAATTAATTTCAGCTGGTTTTTTTATACCTTCACATCATACCCCTGCTTTTCCACTACTTTCTGTATATCTGAGGTAGACACTTCATTTTTATCATAGGTTACTTTAGCATTTCCTTCCTTGAGATGAACTTCTACAGCCAAAACTCCATTCAATTCTAGTAAAGCAGTCCGAACGATCACCATACAATTTTCTCCAGTCATTCCTTTAATCTTCAAAGTTGTTTTTTCCACTCCTTGTTCACCCCTCCAGTTGTTAAGTTGACTCTATTCTTCCCCTATTCTTGTTAAAGTACTATGTCCAAAAATTCAAAGCTAGAACTTTCAATTATAGCAAAAGACAGCAGGGGAAATTCCCTAACTGTCTTTTTGAGCTGCGGCCCAGAATACCCACCAGATCAATAATGGTTGGAAAAGTAATCTCACCCATAATAATACTTGATTTGCTTCATCTTGCCCTGGAGCAGGTACGCCAGCAATTGCTGCATAAATATTTGCTGGAAAAATGGCGATTAAATATATGACCGTCCACAATCTAGCCTGTTTTCGTGTGGAAGGAACAAGTAGAAGAATCGCTAATACGATTTCTATGATTCCAGTTAAATAAATGAGGCCGAGTTTAAACGGAACCCAATTGGGTACCATTGCGGCAAAACCTTCACCCTGAAGAAAATGAGCAAATCCTGCAAAAATAAAGAAGAAAGCAAATAAGACGAGCGCTATCATCCGAATCGTTTTTTTCATAAATTATCTCCTTTTCACTTCGATTCTTTCATGATAGCAAACTCACCTTCATTTGTTGAAGGAAAACGCTTAGCGAAGCAGCTCCTTAATTGTATAAGGAAGCATTTCATGAAGCGTTTCAAAAGAATAGGTGAGTTCAAGGCGTTCTGTCCATTTATGCGCATCTTTACCCTTAGGGCCAAGGTTCATGACGGGAACTTTTAGCTGCTCTAAAGCTTCTAGAGGCAATTCGTATGATTGACCATATAACGGCATGTTGCTCATTAATGGTTGGATTGTTTCTTTCGTTCTTTCAAGCCCTACGAAGCTTAAATCAGAAAGTCCTGGAAAATAATGTTGAGGTTTCAGCGTCACCTTATGTTTAGTTGAACTATAAGCGACCACTCGCTGAATGGTTTCCTGAATAAAAGAATCATGCCTGGAAGATACAGCCGGATAAAATGGCGGATTATAAAAAAGGATAATCATCGGACCATCATCTTTACAAAGTGCGGCTAAATCAAAAACCATTCTTGTTGAAAGATCTCGATCGCCTAGATCTTTAAAATTGGCAGATATATAATCTTGCCGACGTTTAATTTCTGCCTCCCCAAACAGCATAACAGCACGTTGGTGCAGCTGCTCATAAGTCAGAACGTTAACCTTGAATGGTTCAGGGACATAGTTTTGGAGCATGGAGAACGCTGTAGCTTTCTCCAAATAGTGATTTTCAATGCGTTTGGCAGCAACTTTGACTGCCTCCATTAATTGATTTGTAATATGCTGAATGCTCCTCTCCATACCAAGAACATTGAAAAGAGTTACACCCACATGCGGAATCTGTACGGAGTATCCTTCTTTTAAATCCTTTTGCATTAAGTTAGTTGGCGGAGGTGTTACCTCCCCATCGACAACTTCACAAAAATCAGCGTTAAGCTCAAGCTCTCTTGTTACTTCAGCAGCCATGTAGTTAGCGTTCAATCCTGAGAACGGCTCACCAACGTGCGTTTCTTGACCGTAACAGAAAAAGCCAGGTAATAGCTTTCCAATTGATCCTGAATAAACATACAAGTTCTGGTCGCCAGGATAATTTGTAAAAACAGGTTCTGAATTTAAGCAGGCAGTATAAATTAAATCATGCTGTTTAGCCATTTCGACAAGTACAGGAACAGCTTCGATCATGCCAAGTGAATTCGCTTCTTCATCAGGAACGGTAAGGAATAAAATATTCCCATCAAATTCACCAAAATTTGCTTTTTCAAGCATACTCATTTGAAGGGCAATCCCAGCTTTCATATCCATGACACCACGCCCAAACATCCACTCGCCACTTGTAAGGTCGTTTTGAACTTCAACCGGCATTTTATCAATATTTTTGTATATTTCTTCTGTAAGATCATATGGACTAAAAGCTAGATTTTTGAATTGTCCGTAGTCTTCTATGTCTACCACATCAAAATGGCTAATTAAAATAACTGTTTTCTTAGACCGTCCTTTTTTAATAAGTCCTGTAACGAAAGAGCGACCATCACTTGTTGGATGAAGAGCGAGCATATTAGGATTGTCTTTGAAATAGTCCAAATCCTGAAGCTGAAGGTGAATATATTCAGCAAGTGCTACCTCCGGATATGATCCCGTTACACTCTGATGTTCAACTAGCCTGGATAGTAAGTACATCAAGGTTTCTTTCGTTTGCCATTTCCCCATCTCATCGCCCCCTCATATGTCTGTTATTTTTGCAAATTCAACCTGTTTTTGGTAGGTTTAATGGGAATAGACGGACTTTTATGAACTCTTTTTCCGTTTATCATATTTTATACATACTAAACCCGAAAAGACCAGCAGAAATGAGGGGAACAATGACAATTATATTCGCTCACAGAGGCGCAAGTAGACAATGCCCCGAGAACACAATAAGTGCTTATCAACGCGCTGTTCATCTTGGAGCAGGCGGAATTGAAATTGATATTCAGCTTTCAAAAGATGGGATCCCTGTCGTCATTCATGATCGAACGCTGAAAAGGACAACATCCGGAAAGGGGATTGTGACACAAACCACTCTCTCTGACCTCAAAAAACTTGATGCGGGAAGTTGGTTTTCTCCCGATTTTAAACATGAAAAAATCCCTTCGTTAGAAGAGGTTTTGTTATGGGCAGCAGACTACCCAGACGTTTGGTTAAACATTGAATTAAAATACTATCGAGAAGACGACGAACAGCTTGCCAAAGTGGCGATTCCACTCATTAAGAAATATCGCTCTGAGAAGAATACAATGATTTCTAGCTTTGAACACCATCGGCTGATAGATGTGCATAAGTTATGGCCAAAATTAGAAACAGCACCTCTTTATAAGGGGAATTTACATGAGCCATGGCATTATGCTAAGAAATTAAAAGCAAAAGCGATCCATCCGCAATTCAAATCAATCCATGCATCACTCGTAAAAGCAGTGCATTCGCATGGCATTAAAATACGTCCTTACACGGTCAATGACGAAAAAGGACTCAGACAATTCCTCGATTGGGAAGTGGATGGAATTATGACAGACGTCCCAGACCTGGCGCTTAATATCATGCATAATAAACAAATTCCTCAACAAAAGAAATCATGGTGGAAAACTGTCTGGAGTGTAGTAACAAAGTAGATCAAGATTTGCGACATCTATTTTAAGACATGCTATACTTTTGGGGTCACGAAAGAAGTAATAAAGGAGCGATTGCATGTCTTCAGCATTATTTACACCATATACTATTAAAAATGTCACCTTCCCTAACCGGATTGTGATGAGTCCCATGTGCATGTATTCATGTGAAGCACAGGATGGTAAAGCCACAAACTTCCACTATATTCACTACACTTCCAGAGCTGTAGGAGGAACAGGCTTGATTTTCACAGAAGCAGCAGCCGTCACAGAACAAGGTCGTATTTCTCCACAAGATCTTGGAATCTGGAGTGATGACCATATCGAAGGATTAAAAAAAATTGTTCATCTTTCTCAAGAACAGGGATCAAAAGTTGGCATTCAACTTGCGCACGCAGGTCGAAAAGCCATTCTGGATGGACCGATTATTGCACCATCTTCCATTCCTTTCAATGAGGAGATGAAAACACCAGAAGAAATGACGGTCGAACAAATTAAGGAAACCATCGTTGCTTTTAGAAAAGGAGCGGAACGAGCGAAGGAAGCAGGATTCGATGTGATTGAACTACACGGCGCTCACGGATATTTAATCAATGAATTTCTATCCCCACTCACTAACAAACGTAAAGATGAATATGGCGGTTCAAAAGAAAACCGTTATTGTTTCTTAAAAGAAACCATTAATGAAGTAAACAAAGTTTGGGACGGACCACTATTCGTTCGAATTTCTGCTGAGGAATACCATGAAGAAGGTAATACAATGGAGGATTTCATTTATTTTTCTGACGAAATGAAAAAGCAAGGCGTCGATCTTGTTGATTGTAGTACTGGTGGAGTTGTTCCTGCGCGTATTCAAGCCTACCCAGGTTATCAAGTAAAGCATGCCGAACAAATCCGAAAGGAATCTAACATTGCGACTGGAGCCGTTGGATTAATTACCCATCCTCTTCAAGCAGAAGAAATCATTCAAAATGAACGCGCGGATCTTGTTTTACTCGCTAGAGAAATGTTAAGAGATCCTTATTGGGCTAGAACTGCCGCAGCTGAACTTGGAGGAGATTTAAAAGCTCCTAAACAATATGAACGTGGTTGGAACTAATGTGTTGAAATAAATATAGATAAAGCGAGCTCAAGTTGAGCTCGCTTTTCTTAATGGAATTTGTACCGATGTCTGGTCCTCCATTAAATCGGTATTTTCAAAGATATTTCTCGCTTCTTCTACCAGTCCGACAACATCAGATTCCTGGTAGCGAGAACTAATATGATTTAACAACAGTTTCTCCACCCGAGCATCCTTTGCAATTCGAGCTGCTTGCACTGTAGTGGAATGATAATACTCATACGCTAGTCTAGTGTTTGCCTCAGAAAAAGTAGCTTCATGAATCAAAACGTCAGCATTTCTGGCAAAATCAATGGTCTTTTCTGTAAATCTTGTATCGCCACAAACGACAATGTGCCTCCCTTTAATGGTTGGTCCTGTCACGTCACACGCATGAATCGTTTGCCCATTCTCCAGTTTAATTGAACTACCGCTTTTCAACTTTTGATAGATCGGTCCAGGCTGTACGCCGAGAGCCTTTAATTTTTCAACATTTAACGTACCTGCTTTATCCCTTTCTTCAATGCGATAACCAAAGCTATCGATTCCGTGCTCCAAAAGAGCAACCTTAATGGAAAAATGAGATTCATTCACTTGAATCCCGTCCTCTACTTCTACAATACGCAGCGGATAACGTAGGTAGGTACCACTAATCCGAATCGCTGTATCAATAAAATCAGCTAATCCTTTTGGACCGTATACAATCACCTCTGATTCTCCTCCCTGAAAGGAGCGACTTCCAAGGATGCCTGGTAATCCAAAAATGTGGTCTCCGTGCAAATGAGTAATAAAAATTTTTGTCATTTTACTAAGAGTAATGGATGAAATAAGAATTTGATGTTGTGTCGCTTCTCCACAATCAAACAACCATACTTCTCCAGAATCCAATCGCAGGGCTGCGGAACTGACGTTGCGTTTTGTGGAAGGAACACCGGCACCTGTCCCAAGAAATGTGATTTCCATCTTAATCCTCCTTTTCATCGTCTCTTTGTCGCAAACATTTCAATGATCAGCTACACTGTATGTATGAATTCTATATAGGAGCTGAATCTCATGTCTTCGAAAAATAGATTAATAATTGCATTGTTCCTATCTCATATCCTTTTATTCTTGTCTTTCTTTTTGTTAAATGACATCTTCTGGCCGCTCTTTACCGTATCTCTTCTCTTACTCGGTAGTTTTTCATTCCGTCATGTTAAATGGAGGAAACCTTCTTTCGCTCAACTCATAATCGGAATTGGAAGCGGTGGCTTGCTGTATCTTATTTTTTATGTGGGTAAAGTGATGATGCTCTACATACTCCCTCAATCGATTACTCAGGTTGAAGCACTCTATCAACTTGTAGCGCCTGATCAAACCTGGCATTATTACAGCCTAATTCTTATCATTATTCCGGGAGAAGAACTGTTTTGGAGAGGATTTGTACAAACACAGCTAAGAACGATTCACATCAAGTATCCAATCTTACTAGCTGCTCTGCTTTATATGAGTGCACACATATATGCAGGCGCTTTTCTATTGCTAATAGCTGCTGTTTTAGCAGGAATTGTATGGGGATACCTGTATAACCGCACAGAAAATATGATCGTTCCGCTGCTTTCACACCTTGTTTTCGACTTATTTCTTCTAGTTTTCTTTCCGCTTCTCTAGTTTATACGAAAACTTTACTTCATGAAGGAGGTTCTTCACATGCTTTTTATACAGAAGAGCCTCTTTGTGATCTGGATGTTTCTCTCCATAGCGAACCTTCTCGTAAATTTTAACAATAAACTCTTTGTTTTCACGACTACCAGGAATCCTTCGCAACCATTCACTTAACGTTTCATCTTTTTGGCGACCATTACGATATTTGAAAGCTTTTATTTCAAGATCATAGAGCTGTTTTCTTATTTGATCAGAAGGTGGCTTTAATTGCTTCATTTGCTTACCTTTTTGTGAATACAATGTTTCACTTGTCGAAGTTGCAAACGATTTGACTTGAAAACGAGTAAGAGCCAACCTTTTCTTATACAAAACGATCACAACAATAACGAAGCAAATGAAAAGTAATGTATAGAAAATCATCTCTATCGGAATATCCATCCCTTGATTCAGAATTTTTTTATCGTTCATGATTTCTTGAGTCTCACTACTCGAGCTCGTCTGTAATAATTCCTGACCATCTTCAGTAAAGCGACCTTCAAGAAACGATGTTAACCAGTAAATCGGTAGACCAATAACATAACCTAGTCCGCTTATCGAATAAGAGATTGCTTTTACTATCGGTTCTTTCACCCAAATCAGGATACTAAACAGAACACTTGAAGCAGATAACAAAATGAAGATAAAGCTTATCGCCCACCTTGCCTGCTTCTTCCCTCCTGTTTTTCTAACTTCTACAGCGGCTCTACAAATAAGAAGCATCACAAACTGCACAAGAGGCAACAAAAAAATAACCTGTCGAAGCTCAGATGAATTACTAAATAAAAAGAATAGAAACGCCCCAATTAAACTCAAGAAAAATATGAGCGCATCATTACTTCGCTCGATTTCCCACATGTTTATATAACTCCGCCAGGCAATGACTATTGAAAGAAGAACCGTATATAGGAACGGAAAACCTAGCACTACTACTCCCGCAAGAGTCGTCAAAACCATTAGCAGCAACATCCATGTAAACGAAATGTATGCTCGGTTTCGGGCGTAGACACCGAAAAATACTAAGCCTCCCCCTATAACCATGGTCAGAAAGGGAAATATCGGTGGAAAGGTTTTTTCATACAAATAAAAAAACGAAATGATAAGATACACAAACAACATGTCATAAACGTAATAAAGAATATGAGGGAGTTCCTTTCGTAAACTCATGACTCCTTCTTCCTCTCTAAATGGCTAAGATATGCGTCATCACCTGACATTTTCACTTCATAGCATTTATGTCCTTTCCTTTCTAATAGATGGTAAAACGCTGCTTCTTTGCTCTCTTGGATCGGTTCTCCTAATCGAATGATAACAGAACGATCTGTTATTCGCTTCCGCAGCCATGCACTCATTCGCTCAAAAGATAACAAAGGTCTAGTTTCGTCAATTCGAGCTAGCATTTCAAGCGCATTACTCAACTGAGCATTTCCCTCACCTGCTTCCAGTGTCATACATGGGGACGGTCCCTCTGGATCTAAATTGATATGTAATTCGAATGACACTCCTCTTTTGGTAGCAAGCTTGCAGAGAAAAGCAAGTTGACTAATATACGTCTCGATGTCTTTAGAGACCTGCCCAGGACTATTTTTCTTTTTAACAGATAAATCAAGAACAAATATCCACCTCAAATCAATCGAACGTTCGTATACTTTTGTTTTCAATTCTGAGGTACTAGCTGTGGCTTTCCAATGAATGCGATTGAATGGGTCCGAACTTTCGTATTCCCTGGCACCTGCTGGAGATGAGAGGTTTTCATATAGCGAATGTTCATATGAATGGCTTCCCATTTCGAACGTCGAAAGTCGCTCTACACCTTTCACCTCTAAAAGTTCGGGATATATCAGAATTTCTGTCTGAAATAAACTTTCAAGAATGGATAACTCTTTCCCCCATCCAAAGAGATCTTTAATCAAAAGCTCTACTTTTCTTATCCGAGTCACTCCTCTTTTATCTGCATAAATCGGAAAGGAAATGGTTTTCCCTTCCTTTTTACCAAGATAAAAAGGTATGGAATAAAATTGAAGGTATTTGGTATTTTGGACTAGATCAACGTTTGAAACATGCAGAATAGGCTCTAGAGAAAAATGGAGCTGACCATTCCATATCGGCAATTTCCCTGTATTGTTTAGTGTAAAAGAGAGGGTTTCCTGCTCCCCTTTGAAAAGCTTAATCGTTCGACGGTTATTTACTAATTCAACATGCTCACCTGCCTTTTTCAAGTACAGACGAGTAAAAAAGGTTAATAGCAATAGCGCAATGGTGATTAAGAAAAGTTCAAAAGACTGAAAATAAAATGAGAGAAGAAGGACAATCCAGCTCAGGGCAAAAAATGAAGTTAGAAACAATGAAAGCGTGGTTGACGATCTCCACCTCATGTTGCTGATGTCCCTAACACTTCCACAGGCACTTCAATTTGAGTGAGAATTTCATTAAATACTTTTTGTTTCGTCATCCGCATGGATCCTTCCATCGTAAGTACAAGACGGTGACTAAGAACATAAGGAGCCACGAACTGGAGATCATCAGGAGTGACATATCGTCTCCCTTCTAAATACGCTTTTCCCTGTGCGGCTTTCATAAAGGCAATTGTGCCCCTTGGACTAACGCCAACACTTATGTACTCTGAATTTCTTGTGGCTTCCACAATATTAAGTAAATAATCTTCAATCACATCAGAAAGTTCAACTCGTTTTACTTCCTCTTGAAATGATTCAATCTCACCTTCTTCAAAAAGACACGTCAAATCATCAAATGGATTATGTAATCTCATCATTTGAATCATCTGTTTTTCTTCTTTCATGGTTGGGTACCCACTTTTCATTTGCATAAAGAAACGATCCATTTGTGCTTCAGGTAATGAGAAGGTGCCCTGTGATTCTAATGGGTTCTGTGTCGCCATGACGATAAAAGGAGTAGGGAGCTTTAACGTTGTTCCTTCAATGGTTACTTGCTTCTCTTCCATAACTTCCAATAAACTCGACTGGGTTCTTGGAGTAGCTCGATTTATCTCATCTGCGAGTAATACATTCGTCATAACGGGTCCGGGTCGTAATTCAAAATCTTGTTTCTTAGGATTGAAAAATTGAATACCTGTGACGTCACCTGGAAGAACATCAGGAGTAAATTGTATTCTTTTAAATTCCCCTCCTAGTAAAACGGCCATTGACCGGGCAAGAAGTGTTTTCCCGGTACCTGGAACATCTTCTAATAAAACATTCCCATTATTCAACAATGAAATCACTACAAGTTCAATCGTTTTTTCTTTGCCGATCAGCACCTTTTGCATTTCTTGTTGAACAATCTTCATTTTTTCTACAATTTTCATTTTGTCAGCTCCCTTTCAGACCAGATGAAAAATAGGCTATTCTTTTTCTTTTTTATAATTCCAAAGAAAATCACGATCTAGACTCGTCCCACGTCTTTTCTCGTCTCGCAGTTTATGGCTTCCATCTTCGCCAAGCTGGTTCCCTTTTAGAAGAGCACTATCTCCGTATTTTGATCGGATAGATCCAATGGTTTTCTGTAAGCTATCTCTTCTTGAATCAGCTTCAAAAGAAAATAAATCAAGCTGAACAGTGGCTTCGTTTCGATCTACTAATTGCTGTCCAGTTATTCCGAGTAATCGAATTGGCTGCCCGGACCAGTTCTTTTCAAATAGTCGCTGAGCTGCATCTAAAATATCAGCAGATTGAGAAATCGGGTTTTGAAGCTTCTTGCTTCTGGTTACAGTTGTGCGATCATTGTAGCGAATCGTCAGCTGAATATTAAAGCTCAAAACATTTTTCTTACTCATACGCTTCGCGACCGAATCTGATAAATTAGTCAGCGCAGTATTAATACGATGATGATCAATGAGGTCCTCTGGAAAAGTGGTTGAATTCCCAACGCTTTTAAACTCATCTATGGCGTCAGGATCAACCGGACGGTCGTCCCTCCCATTTGCGCGGTCATGTAACCTTCTTCCGTTAATACCAAGCTTCATTTCAAGCTGCAGAGGATTCGCATGAGCAAGATCGTGAATGGTTTTAATATTGAGTTCATGCAATTTTCCCTTCGTTTTCTTGCCTACGCCATGCATTTCACCAACATCTAGCGGCCAGAGTAATTTATCTAGCTCTCTTTTACGAAGAATCGTTATACCTAAAGGCTTCTTCATATCAGAAGCCATTTTAGCCAAGAATTTATTAGGGGCAATTCCGATACTACAAGGAATACCAATTTCAGAATGAATCCGCTGTTGAATTTCCTTTGCAATAGCAACAGGACTTTTCTCACCACAATCTTCCGTAATATCTAAGTAACCTTCATCAATCGATACTGGCTGAACGAGTGGCGTGTAGGTTTCTAACAATTCGAATATTTGGAGGGAGGTTTGGCGATAAAGGGGAAAGTTAGGTGGCATGATGAGAAGTTCTGGACAGTACTTTTTCGCTTCCCATACCGGCATTGTTGTTTTCACACCTTTCTTTCTCGCTTCATAGCTACTCGTCACCACAATGCCTCGCCTTTCCTCAACATTCCCGGCAATCGCAAGAGGTTTTCCGCGAAGCTCAGGATTATGAGCAGCTTCAACTGACGCATAAAAACTGTTCATATCCACATGAAAAATAATTCTCCCTCTTCCCTTTGCACTCCTATCCATTCCACACATCTCCTTAAACCTATATCGACTCCATTCGAGTCTATTCGGGCGGTGCCTGTCACTAGTAACTAACAAAAAGACAGGAGTGGCCCCTGTCTTACGTCGTTTTAACTTGTTGTCTTTCAACCCATTTCACAAATTCATTTCCGTGAAAATGCTTATTGAACTCCAACTGAAATTGATACATTGCTTCAAGAAATTCAGCGTTTTCTTCTGATTTGGAGCGATATTCTTCAAGGTATTTCATAACGGAGTATGAATACTGGTCACTCGCTTCTACTTTCGTTAGTCCTTCTTCAGTCAAAGTAACGTATGATACGCGTCGATCATCCGTTTTCTTTTCAAGTTTAACGAACATTTTGTTTTTCAACCGCTTTAATACCTGCATAACGGTGGAGACATCCCATAAACCGATTTCCGATATTTTGGTTATCGTTACCTCTTCCTCAAAGTAAACAATCCACATGACATGTTGTTCAGCCTGAGTTAATCCAATCTCTCTTGCATTTTTTTGCCATTCATTTTCGAGAACTTTATATGTTCCGCGCATATAGTTCATTAGTTTATGAGTTTGAATAGAGTCCATCTTAACACCGCTTCCACTTCTTAAATTGTAATCATACGAATCTATTTTAACATAATATAGGAATCCTGCCACGAAGATGAGAACAACAAAAAAAGAACATTGTCTAAATTCGACAATGTTCTAAACAATGCTTTACTTACTATGCATTTGCAACTTCTTTAATAATAGATACAACGGCTTCAGAAACTTTCACTAATTCTTTAACCGGCATCCGTTCATTTGTCGTATGAATTTCTTCATAACCTACCGCAAGGTTAATTGTAGGGATACCGTGTCCAGCTATAACGTTTGCGTCACTTCCACCGCCACTAGTTAATAATTCTGGGGAACGACCAATCTTTTCCATAGCTTTTTTCGCTATTTCTACAACGTAATCACCATCGTTGAACTTAAATCCAGGGTACATGACCTTTATATCAAGATCAACGGAGCCTCCCATATCTGAAGCTGTTGTCTCAAATGCTTTCTTCATTTTTTCTACTTGAGCTTCCATTTTCTCTGGAACGAGCGAGCGTGCTTCTGCAAGAACTTCCACATAGTCGCATACAATGTTTGTTTGTGAGCCACCTTGAAAACGACCAATATTCGCTGTCGTTTCATTATCCAAACGTCCAAGAGGCATCTTAGCAATAGATTTTGCTGCCATCGTGATTGCAGAAACTCCCTTTTCAGGTGCTACTCCTGCATGAGCCGTTTTTCCATAAATAGTTGCCTTGATTTTTGCTTGAGTAGGAGCCGCTGTGATAATTTTACCAACTTCACCATCACTATCGAGAGCGTAGCCAAATTTGGCAATTAGCTTCTCTGGATCAAGAACTTTTGCACCTTGTAGCCCAGACTCTTCTCCAACAGTTATAATAAATTGGATCGTTCCATGCTCGATATTCTGTTCTTTTAATACACGAATAGCTTCAAACATCGCAGCTAGTCCAGTTTTGTCATCGGCACCAAGAATCGTTGTTCCATCCGATACAACATAACCATCTTTAATTGAAGGCTTAACTCCTTTTCCTGGGACAACTGTATCCATATGCGAAGTGAAGTAGATCGGATCTGCACTTTCGACGTTGCCTTTTAGTGTACAAATTAGGTTACCGGCTTCATGTTCCGTTTTTTCTGCTGCATCATCTTCTTCTACTTCCACACCAAGTGATGTGAACTTTTCTTTTAAAATGGCAGCTATTTTCTTTTCGTTTTTTGTTTCAGAATCAATTTGAACGAGTTCTAAAAACTCATCCACAAGTCTTTGTTCATTAATCATGATGTCGTGCCTCCTGTAATTCATTTTATAGCGGAATGTTACCATGCTTTTTCTTTGGACGTTCTTCTCGCTTATTTCTCATTAATTCCAGTGCTTCAATCAATTTCATTCTAGTCTCTCTCGGATCAATGACATCATCAACCATCCCGCGTGATGCGGCTATGTATGGATTAGCAAATTTCTCCCGATACTCTTCAATCTTTGAAGCGCGCGTTTCTTCGGGATTATCGCTCCCATTAATTTCTCTCGCAAAAATGACGTTTGCGGCTCCCTCTGGACCCATTACAGCTATCTCTGCATTCGGCCATGCATATACAAGGTCAGCTCCAATGGATTTCGAGTTTAGGGCAACATATGCTCCACCATAAGCTTTTCTTAAAATAACTGTAATTTTGGGAACCGTTGCTTCAGAATATGAATAAAGAATTTTTGCTCCGTGACGAATAATGCCACCATGTTCTTGCTTGATCCCAGGGAAAAATCCTGTAACATCCTCAAACGTGATCAATGGTATATTAAATGAATCACAGAATCGGATAAACCTTGAAAGCTTATCAGAAGAATCAATATCAAGTCCTCCTGCCATTACCTTAGGCTGATTGCAAATCATTCCAACTGTTTCTCCCTTGATTCTTGCAAAACCGATGACGATATTCTTCGCAAAATACTTTTGTACTTCTAAGAAAGAATCTTTATCAACCACTGAATCAATTACGGCTCTAACGTCATATGGCCTCGTGGAGTCAAATGGGACAATATCGGCAAGATCTGAACAAAAATCATCTCGTTCCGGACTTGCCACGATTGGCGTCTTCTCCTCGTTATTGGATGGTAAGTAAGTGATCAAATCGCGAACGTTTGCGAGAACTTCTTCCTCAGTTTTTCCTGTGAAGTGCGCATTTCCACTTTTAGAACGGTGAACTTTCGCACCGCCAAGATCTTCAGCAGAAATTTTCTCACGCGTAACCGTTTCGATTACTTTCGGACCAGTAATAAACATCTGACTCGTATCTTCTACCATAAAAACAAAATCAGTAATTGCTGGTGAATAAACAGCCCCACCTGCACATGGACCCATAATCACAGAAATTTGTGGGATCACTCCGGAATAGATCGAATTTCGATAGAAGATATGTCCGTACCCGTCCAATGATACCACACCTTCTTGAATTCTCGCACCTCCAGAGTCATTCAAACCAATGATTGGAGCACCATTACGAGCAGCAAGATCCATAACATGGGTTATTTTTTTGGCGTGCATTTCCCCTAATGCGCCACCAAACACAGTGAAATCTTGGGCAAAAACATAAATGGGACGACCATCTACTTTTCCATAACCTGTCACAACACCTTCTCCAGGTGCTTTTAAATCTCCCATTCCGAAGTCTTGAGAACGATGTTCAATGAACGAGTTCAACTCAACAAAGGTACCTGAGTCAACCAGCAAGTCAATTCGTTCCCTGGCGGTTAATTTACCTTTCTCGTGCTGCTTGTTAATCCGTTCATCACCACCGCCCATTTCAACTTCTCTTCTGCGATCATACAGTTCATTAATTTTATCGTACATGTCCATTATTCTGCCTCCTTCGTTCCCTTTTCACAAAGTTCGTATAGTACTCCTCCTGCTGATTTAGGATGCAGAAATGCAATGTTCGCTCCACCAGCTCCTTTAACAGGTGTTTCATGAATCAGCTTAACACCGTTTGAAGAAAGCTCTTTCAATCGTTCTTCAATCCTGTCATCAGCTAGAGCAATATGGTGAATACCCTCGCCTCTCTTCTTAATGAATATGGCCACTGGACTAGACTCACTCATTGGTTCGAGAAGTTCGATTCTCGACTCACCGATTTTCATAAAAGCGACTTTCACACCTTCAGAAGCGACTTCCTCAATCGCTTCAAGCTTCAAGTGAAGCTGATTCACATAAAAAGGTAGTGCTTCTTCAAGAGAAGAAACGGCAATCCCAATATGATCAATTTTCTTTGGTGGTTCTTTAACTGTTTGGTCAATTCCATCACGCTCATATACTGCTTTTTCAATAAAAATGGCTGTATCTTTTGTAGGTGTTCCAGGCGTGAAAACTTTTTGAATCCCTTTTGATTCAAGAAACGGAATGTCTTCCCATGGAATTACGCCCCCTCCCACTACAATAATATCCCCTGCACTGCGCTCTTCTAATAATGAAACAATCTCAGGGAATAATTCATTATGGGCCCCAGATAAACAAGATAGGCCAATTGCATCTACATCTTCTTGTACAGCAGCTGCAACGATTTGCTGTGGCGTCTGTCTTAACCCTGTGTAGATCACTTCCATTCCATAGTCTCGAAGGGCCTGCGCAATAACAAGAGCACCTCTATCGTGTCCGTCAAGACCTGGCTTCGCAATCAATACTCGAATCTTCTTCATATCGTTCAACTCCCAGTTTGTTTAGATTCCTGTGTACTCACCAAATTCTTCCCGAAGTACCCCGCAGATTTCGCCAACCGTGCAATAGTCTCTAACACAGTTAATAATAAGAGGCATTAAATTGCTAGTTCCTTTAGCTCCCATTCTCAATTCTTCCAACCGAGCGCTCACTCGATTCGGTTCTCTCGTTGAGCGCAGCGATTCAAGTTTCTCGATTTGTTTGCGCTGAAGCTCCGGATCAATACGATGTAATTCAGGCTTTGGTTCATCTTCTAGAGTATATTGATTCATTCCAACAACGACTTCTTCGCCGCTTTCGATTTTCTTTTGAGTTTCATAAGAAGCTTGATGAATTTCCCGCTGCATATAACCTTGCTCAACAGCTGAGACTGCACCACCCATATCATCAATCTTGCGAATATATTTAAACACATACTCTTCTAACTGATTAGTTAGTTTCTCAATAAAGAAAGAACCTCCTAGCGGATCAACCGTATCCGTAACACCACTTTCATTCGCGATAATTTGCTGCGTTCGAAGAGCAATCCGTGCTGAATCTTCTGTTGGTAACGCTAATGCTTCATCCTTTGCATTCGTATGCAAACTCTGGGTACCACCTAATACTGCTGCAAGCGCCTGAATGGTAACTCGAACGATATTGTTATCCGGTTGTTGGGCTGTTAGCGTTGATCCTGCTACTTGAGTGTGAAAACGTAGCTGAAGGCTTTTCGCTTTTTTAGCTCCATACCGTTCCTTCATAATCTTTGCCCAAATTCTTCTCGCAGCTCTGAACTTCGCAATTTCTTCAAGGAACTGATTGTGTCCGTTAAAGAAGAAGGCCAATCTTGGTGCAAAGTCATCGACCTTTAACCCAGTTTCAATGGCTGCGTCAACATAAGCGATTCCGTTAGCAATTGTAAAAGCTAGCTCTTGGGCCGCTGTCGATCCCGCTTCTCTTATGTGATAGCCTGATATACTAATCGTATTCCATCGCGGTACATGCTCAGCACAATAAGCGAAAATGTCTGTGATAAGTCTCATAGATGGTTTTGGTGGAAAAATATACGTGCCCCTGGCGATGTATTCTTTTAAAATATCATTTTGGATCGTTCCAGAAATTTGTGCCTGTGACACTCCCTGTTTTTCTGCAACGACAATATACATAGCAAGCAATACAGATGCTGGAGCATTAATGGTCATGGAAGTACTGACTTTATCAAGAGGGATATCTCGTAAAAGCGCTTCCATATCATTGAGTGAATCAATAGCAACACCCACTTTACCAACTTCACCTTTGGCCATCATATCGTCTGAATCATAGCCGATCTGTGTAGGAAGATCGAAGGCTACTGATAATCCAGTTTGACCTTGATCAAGTAAATATCTAAAGCGACGGTTGGTTTCCTCAGCTGATCCAAACCCCGCATACTGTCTCATTGTCCATGTTCTACCTCGGTACATCGTTGGTTGAATACCTCTTGTATATGGATATTGGCCTGGTAAGCCCAATTTCTCCATGTAGTTCTTATCCAAAGTTTCTGGATGTCCCAAACGGTCTATATCAATTCCAGAGCTCGTCTTAAACGCTTCTTTCTTCTCCGGAAACTTCTCAATTAGTTTTTCAGTTAGTTCTTTCCATTCCTTAAATTGAGTTTGAAAATCTTTGTTCTCTGTCTCCATCCCCATTCCTCCCTAGTTGTCTTGCTATAAAATTAATTCGAAATTTAGATGTCTAACTTATATCTAATTCTTCATTAAGTAAGCGTTTTCCTTCTAGAACTACAAAATTTGTCGATACTCGCTACCGTTTCATGAAGGATTGTCTTGTCCAACATAAGAAATCCATGTAAAATGACAATAGAATGTTTATTTTGGGAGGGACTCTCATGCCTCGTAAAGCCACAAAAATTGTTGTATATATTATGATTATCTCGATGCTTCTTAGTTTGTTTGCTGGAGCAACTGCGATGTTGTTTTAATAACGAATTGTTTTTAGCAAAAAAATCATTCTCAAATAAAGAAATAGTTTTTATTCTATACAAAGAAGAGGCTGTCAGCTGACAGCCTCTTCTTTGTATAAGCAATCTCTTTTAGTATCTATCATTATTCATAGCTATGAACGAAGTTAATTTTGGGCTCCTTTATGATCTAAAATAGCTTTATCCTTAGATAGGGCTCCAGATTCAACCCCAAGCTTATAAAAATCATTCTCACTCGTAGTAATCATGATTTTCGTTCCAATTGGAACGACCTCAAAAAGCGACTCAACCTCTTTATTTAAAAGACGTATGCAACCCGCCGTTATATATTCACCAATTGAATATGGACGATTAGTACCATGGACACCGTAAATCCGACCATTTGTGCCTTTTGCATCAAACCCAATCCATCTTGTACCAAGTGGATTGTCTTTCGCACCACCCTTTATGTTTTTCTTTCTGTAATAAGGGTCTTCGGCTTTTATAATGATTGTAAAAAGCCCTTCTGGTGTATCTTCTATACTTCGACCGGTCGCTACTGGTAAAACACGTTGAATTTCATTGTCATTAATGAAAGCAAGCTCATTTGTCATCTTATTGACGATAAGAAACGGATCTCCGGCGTTAGGCTGATTACCGAATGGGAAAAGAATGGACACAGAGAGATATATCGATAGTAAGAAAGAAGTCATAGTCTAACACCCCTTTTAGTATCTATCATGCATCTATTTATTCAATTCATTCGGATTTTGAGAAAGCTCCCGGTTTAAAGTATCGTTTTAATAGCAAATATTGTTCGATTTCATTTAGAAAATATAGAAGAGCTGACCGCGTTTCAAATTCGTCTCGAGCAACAGGTAACGGCGAATTCCTAAATTCTTCTCTCATGGATTCAAGCTCTTCTAGAAAAAGATTCGCAGTATTTTGGGGTTTAACAGCTTCACTAAGCTTTTCCATAAAATCGGCAATTTTACGACCGTGAATATATGTTTGATCGAGTGAAGAAATAATCGGCAACACTCTCTCTAATATCGTAAATTGTTTTTCTCGCATTTTGAAATAAACATAGTACTTATCATCATCGCGAATCATATGATTTTCGATATCTTTAAGAGCTAAGTTCTTCGCATACTGAAGCAAATCACCTACTTCAATGATTTCTTTACCGTCCCAGCTGCTTTCACCTTCTCGAAGATAAACCGCGTATTCCATTAAGATCACAGAAAACTTCTCTTCAATTTGTTTTCTAATATTCAATAAATCTTTCTCAAGACTTGGCATATAGAGGTTAAATAGAAGAGCAACACCTATACCAATAACAATAATAGCTACTTCGTTCCATACAATGTCCCAGCTTACTTGATTAAAATTATAAATATGGAGAATGATAACTGAGCTTGTAATAACGCCTTCGGTTGCCTTGATGGCGACAACGGCTGGTATAAAGAAAAGCAACAATAGTGAGATGCTAAACGGTGTATATCCGATTCCTTCAAAAAATACAGCGCTAAACACAATTCCGAGTAAACAAGCTAGAAATCGTTCCCATGAACTTCGAAAAGACCGTTTAGTCGTCGGTTTTATACAAAGAATGGTAAGTATGCCAGCAGAAACGTAGTTATCAAGAGAAAACAATTGGGCGATTGTTATCGCAACACCAGTACCTATTGCCGTTTTTACCGTTCTATAACCAATTTTCACTTTCAATAAAGATACTTCCTTCCAAATATGACTTACTACTTTAATATCCTTCAATTATCAGAGTCTAAACCATTTTCGAATCGTTGAACAGCAAATTCTCTTTAAATAGCGCTTTCAAAAAAATATTTTCACAATAAAACCTTACATTCTATAGTTGTGATAGTCCGATTATATATCCAATTCAGACGCTTTATCTTATACTCAACAAAAAAAGTGAGCCATAGGCTCACTTCATAACACTTTTTCTAAGAATGCTTTTGCTCGATCTGTTTTTGGTTCATTGAAGAATACTGCAGGTTCACTTTCTTCCACAAGCTTTCCTCCATCAAGAAAAAGGATACGATCAGCTGCTTCTCTTGCAAAAGCCATTTCATGTGTAACAATCACCATAGTCATCCCTGATTGACCAAGATCCTTCATTACATCAAGAACTTCTTTTACCATTTCAGGATCGAGTGCAGAAGTCGGTTCATCAAACAACATATACTCAGGTTCCATAGCTAGGGCTCTAGCTATGGCTACACGTTGCTTTTGACCTCCAGAAAGCCGTTTCGGATATTCATTCGCCTTCATGGAAAGCCCAACTTGCAATAGGAGCTCATGTGCTTTTTTCTCAGCAGCCTCTCGCTTTAATCCTTTTACTTTCATTGGGGCATAAATAAGATTTTCCAATACTGTTTTATGAGGAAAAAGGTGAAAATGCTGGAACACCATCCCAATAGACTGACGTAACTCCATGACGTTTGTAGTGGGATCTGTTAATTTTTTATCATCTACCCAGATTGTTCCGGAGGTTGCATTTTCTAATTGATTCATACATCGAAGAAGAGTTGATTTACCAGATCCAGAAGGTCCAATAATTGCAACTACTTCTTCTTTTTGAATCGTTGTTTGAATATCAGTTAATACTTCAAGAGTTCCAAACTTCTTGTGTAAATTGTCTATTTTAATCACTCCGGCTCATTCTCCTTTCCACCATTTTTCCAACTAGAGTTAATATCATAACGAGTAAGTAATAAATGATCCCCGCAATAAGTAACGGCTCAAAATACTTGAACTTCTCTGCAGCCACTATTTGACTTCTTCTCATAATATCAAACACACCAATAACAGATACAATCGCTGATTCCTTCGTTAATGTAATAAATTCATTCATGAGTGCAGGTAAAATGTTTTTCATAGCCTGTGGTAGAATGATATCCTTCATCATCGGACGATAAGGTATACCTAATGCAGCAGCCGCTTCATTCTGTCCGCTGTCTACTGCACGAATTCCAGCCCGAATAATTTCGGAAATATATGCAGCTGAATTTAGACCAAATGAAAGGACACCGGCTTCAAAAGCTGAAATATCATAACCCGTTAGCTGAGGAGTTGCATGGTAGAATAATAGTAGCTGTAAAATAAGTGGCGTTCCCCGGAAAACGGAAGTATAGGCATCAGCTATCCAAGTTAGAACCTTTACTCTACCAATTTTAAATAATGCGAGAACCGTACCAAGCACAAATCCTACTATTGCAGATACACTTACAAACTTTAACGTGACCAATATTCCTTGCAGGATGTAGGGAATATTAGGCACGAATTGGCTGAAATCCAAATCCATGCCTGATCATCCTTTCTTCTAAGGTGTTATTCTACAGTGTCTTGACCAAACCATTTTTCAATAAGCTCGTCCATCTTGCCATTTTCTTTCATTTCTTTAATTACTTCGTCAAATTCTTCAGTCAGTTCACTATCTTTTGGAAAAGCGACAGCTGACCCTGCTTCCTCGGTATTAGGAAGGTTCTCACCAGTTAAATCTTCATTACTTTTTAAGTAGCCCTTCGCTACCGTATCTTCAATAATAATGGCATCGTAACGTCCTGACTTAAGTTCTTGAATCAGTTCTGGAATTCGATTTAATGTGATAATCTCCATATTTATTCCACTGTCTTTTAGCTCATTCGCTTTATCTTCTTGAATCGATCCAAGCTGAACACCAACTTTTGCTCCGTTAAGGTCTTCTGGCTTTGACATTTTATTATCTGATAAAGAAACAACCATGTGATTAGCTGAATAATAAATTTCTGAGAAATCGACATTTTCCTTACGTTCATCTGTAGGCGTCATTCCTGCAAGAACGAAATCAACACGTTCACTACTTAGTGCTGTAATTAATCCGCTAAAATCCATATCTTTAATTTCCACATTATATCCCAACTCATCAGCGATGTAGTTTGCAATATCGACGTCAAAACCAATAATATCTTCTCCTTTTGCAGAATCAATGTATTCAAACGGCGGATAATCAGCTGAAGTTCCCATAATGAGCGTTTCTTCAGATGAACCTCCACTTTCTTCTTCGTTCGAATTTTCATTTGAAGATCCGCATGCAACTAGTGCCATCACCATGAATAATCCAACCATAACCATTAGCCAATTTTTCTTCATTTTAAATCCCCCTGATCAATGTATAATAATTCGTTTTTTTGTATATTGATTACTATAGCAGATAATAATTTAGATTTCTACATATTTATTCATATTATTTCATATAAATTAAAGTTGTTAAATTCGGTTTATTCTGTATTATTAAACAAAAAACTCTCTTGTTCCTTCTTAATTAAAGAAGCAGAAACTAATATTATATGCAAAAAAGCACCAGGCAAGTTTGCCTGGTGCTTTTGAGTAAATGAGTTCAATTTAACAATATTTATTAAATAAGTATTGTAGCATTCCAGATACTTCTTCAGGATCGCTACCTTCGATTTCATGACGTTCAACCATATTAATAATTTCTCCGTCTTTTAATATAGCAAACGATGGAGAAGATGGTGCAAAACCTTTGAAGTATGAACGTGCTGTTGCTGTAGCCTCTTTATCTTGACCTGCAAACACAGTTACAAGTTGATCTGGCACCTTCTCGTTTGTAATAGCCATTTTTGCAGCCGGTCGCGCAACCCCTCCTGCACATCCACATACAGAGTTTACCATCACAAGCGTTGTTCCTTTACTTGTCACAACCTCTTCTACTTCTTCAGAAGTTGTTAATTCTTTATATCCTGCTGCTTTGATTTCTTCACGAGCTGTTGCAACAACGTCGTTCATAAATAAATTAAAGTCCATAGACATTTTATATTCCTCCCTTTATCATGAAAGCTTCTCTCTTATTGTATCGCGAATCCCTATACTTTTCCAAGAAACGCTTTCAAACTTTATCAAAAAAAACAGCCATCCGAGTAAGGACGGCTGTATTTCTTAATAAACGGAAGTATTGTCTTTTGAAATCGTCTCTAGATTTTCTTTTACCCGAGCAAGAAACTTACCGCAAATCATGCCATCTAGAACTCTATGGTCAAGAGAAAGGCAAAGGTTAACCATATCACGAACAGCAATCATACCGTTGTTCATAACTACAGGACGCTTCACAATACTCTCAACTTGAAGAATGGCTGCTTGAGGATAGTTTATAATCCCCATGGATTGAACAGAGCCGAAAGACCCAGTGTTATTCACAGTGAATGTTCCACCCTGCATTTCTTCACCCTTCAGTTTACCCGTTTTGGCTTTTTGAGCAAGCTCTTTCACTTCGCGAGCAATGCCTTTAATTGATTTTTCGTCTGCATTTTTAATAACAGGGACGAAAAGAGATTCATCTGTTCCTACAGCAATGGAAATATTAATATCTTTTTTCTGAACGATCTTATCGCCAGCCCACATTGAATTCATTTGAGGGAATTCTTTCAGAGCTTCTACGACAGCTTTAACAAAGAACGCAAAGAACGTTAAGCCATATCCTTCCTTCTTCTTAAAGTCATCTTTTATCCCATTTCGATATTCAACGAGATTCGTTACGTCAACTTCAATCATCGTCCATGCATGTGGCGCTTCATGCTTACTGCGAAGCATATTGTTGGCAATCGCACGACGAACACCAGTAACAGGAATTTCAATATCCCCTTCTGCTACAGGAACATCTGCTCCTTTTCCTTCAGAAGTTTCTTTCACTGGAGCTTTTGGAGCTTCTTTCTTCTCTTCCTTCTTGCTAACAGCTTTAGGTTCTTCTTTAGGTGCTGGCATTTCACCTGACTCAATCACCTTCTGGATATCTTTACGGGTAATACGCCCACCTTTACCAGAACCGCTTATTTGTTCAAGATCAAGATTGTTTTCCTGAGCCATACGGAGAACAGCTGGTGAATAACGACGTTTCATCGGCTGATCTACTTCTTCTTGATCTTTTTTATCTTCAGATATATTCTCTATCGCTTTTTGACCGGTAGATTCTTCTTGCTTTTCTTCTGATGCTCCACCTTCAATATCGATATAGCAAACCAGTTCGCCTACTTCAATCGTATCGCCTTCTGCAGCTACAAGCTCTTTAATTACGCCTGTATAAGATGATGGAACTTCCGCATTCACTTTATCAGTATTTACTTCCGCAATTGGATCGTACTTATTAACAGTATCGCCAACTTCAACTAGCCATTTCTCAATTGTACCTTCTGTGACACTCTCGCCCAACTGGGGCATGAGTATTTTTTCAACTGCCACTCTAATCCCTCCTATTCATCCCACGGTTTAAAATTCAGCTAATTCACGCATCGCTTTCTCGACTTTATCAGGATTTAACATGAAATATTTCTCCATCGGAGGAGAATACGGCATTGCTGGGACATCAGGTCCTGCAAGGCGTTGAATTGGAGCGTCAAGATCAAAAAGACACTCTTCCGCAATAATCGCTGAAACTTCACTAATAATGCTTCCTTCTTTATTATCCTCTGTAACAAGAAGAACCTTTCCTGTCTTCTTCGCCGCTTCTACAATCGCTTCACGATCAAGCGGGTATACTGTTCGAAGATCAAGAACATGAGCAGAAATACCGTCTTTCTCAAGCTTCTCGGCTGCTCGAAGGGCAAAGTGAACGCTTAGACCGTATGTAATAACCGTGATATCGTCACCCTCACGCTTCATATCCGCTTTTCCTATGGGAAGCGTATACTCTTCTTCAGGCACCTGTCCTTTAATTAAACGATAAGCTCGTTTATGCTCAAAGAAAAGAACTGGATCGTCATCACGAATCGCTGCTTTTAGTAATCCTTTTGCATCGTAAGGAGTTGATGGCATAACAATTTTAAGTCCCGGTACATTAGCAAAAAGCGCTTCGACAGATTGCGAATGATAAAGAGCACCATGCACCCCACCACCATAAGGAGCACGAATGGTAATTGGACAGCTCCAATCATTGTTAGAACGATAACGAATTTTTGCCGCTTCTGATACGATTTGATTGACCGCAGGCATGATGAAATCAGCAAACTGCATTTCAGCTACAGGACGCATCCCATACATTGCAGCACCGATACCAACGCCTGCGATAGCAGACTCTGCAAGTGGAGTATCAATCACTCGTTGTTCTCCAAACTCATCATACAAACCATCAGTAGCGCGGAAAACTCCACCTCGTACCCCAACATCTTCACCTAATACAAAGACTTTCTTATCACGCTGCATTTCTTCTCTTAGGGCCTGGGTTATCGATTGAATATATGAAATAACTGGCATAATGGTTCCCCCTTACTCTGCGTATACATGCTTCATTGCATCTTCGGCAGGTGCATAATCCGCATTTTCTGCGTATTCTGTTGCTTCATCGACCTCTTTTTGAACACGGTCGTGAATTTCTTTTTCAATCTCATCCGTTAGAACGCCAACCTCTTTTAAATAAGCTGCAAAGGTAATGATCGCATCCTTTTTCTTAGCTTCTTCTACTTCCTCACGCGTACGATAGGCGCGATCGTCGTCATCACTTGAGTGAGGCGTTAAACGATAAGAAACTGTCTCAATCAATGTTGGACCATCACCGCGACGTCCTCTTTCAACTGCTTCTTTTGATGCTTCATATACAGCAAGTGGATCATTTCCATCAACAGTTACTCCTGGCATACCATAACCGATCGCACGGTCTGATACTTTCTCACAAGCTAACTGCTTAGAAACTGGTACTGAAATCGCATATTTATTGTTTTCACATACGAATAGAACTGGTAACTTATGAACACCAGCAAAGTTTGCTGCTTCATGGAAATCACCCTGGTTCGATGAACCTTCACCGAATGAGCAGAATGTGACAAGATCTTTCCCTTCCATACGCCCCGCAAGAGCAAATCCTACCGCATGTGGTACTTGCGTTGTTACTGGAGAAGACCCAGTAATGATATTATTCTTCTTCTGTCCGAAATGCCCAGGCATTTGACGACCTGCAGAGTTTGGATCTTCTGCTTTCGCAAATCCAGATAGCATAAGGTCTTTTGCAGTCATACCGAACGCAAGGACAACTCCCATATCACGATAATAAGGAGCGACAAAATCTTTTTCTGGATCCATTGCAAAGGCAGAGCCTACCTGTGCTGCCTCCTGCCCTTGACAAGAGATTACAAATGGAATTTTCCCAGCTCGGTTAAGTAACCACATGCGTTCATCAATTTTACGAGCCATTAACATTGTTTCAAACATTTCGAGCACTCTTTCATCAGAGAGACCTAATGCTTCATGACGATTTTCAGCCATAATGTTTTACCTCCTTATATAACCTTTATTAAGAATGAATTGCTTTTCCATCCACTGCAAGCGCAGCTTCACCAATTGCCTCGGATAATGTAGGGTGAGGATGGATTGTATGTGCCACTTCCCATGATGCAGCATCTAGTACTTTTTGCAAGACCAGCTTCAGAAATCATATCTGTTACATGAGGACCAATCATATGTACGCCAAGGAGATCCTCGTTATCAGCATCAGCTACAATTTTCACAAAACCATCAGACTCCCCAAAAACAAGCGCCTTGCCAATCGCTTTAAAAGGGAATTTCCCAACCTTAATATTATGACCTTGTTCTTTTGCCTGATTTTCTGTCAAGCCTACACTTGCCATTTCTGGACTGCTGTAAATGCAGCTAGAAACCATTGTGTAATCAATTGGTTCAGGATTTTGATCCGCTAAATGTTCAACGGCGGTAATCCCTTCATGAGAAGCCACGTGAGCTAGCTGCATTCCTCCAATAACATCACCAATCGCATAAATATGAGATTCTTTCGTTTGGTAATATTCATTGGTCTGGATGACACCCTTGTCTACCTCGATCGTCGTGTTCTCAAGTCCAATGTTTTTCACATTTGCCTCACGCCCAACTGATACAAGCATTTTGTCAGCAGTAAATGTTTTGGTTTCCCCTTCATGCTCAGCATCAATGGAGACACCATTATCTATAGTAAGAGAATCACCCATCACCTTTGCTCCAGTGAAAAGCTTGATTCCTTTTTTCTTCATAAGCTTATGCGCTTCTTTAGAGATATCCTTGTCTTCTGTTGGTACGATCCGATCCGCATATTCTACAACCGTAACGTCTACACCAAAATCAACAAGCATTGAAGCCCATTCAATCCCGATTACGCCTCCGCCGACAATGATGATCGAAGATGGTAGACTTTCCATACGAAGCGCTTCATCAGAAGTCATAACATATTCGCCATCTATTTCAAGGCCTGGAAGCGTACGCGGTTTAGAACCAGTTGCAACAATAACGTTTTTGGGAATTAGCATTGCATTTTCTTCTCCGTTATTCATCTCGACTGAGACCGTACCAGGCATTGGAGAAAAGATAGATGGTCCAAGAATTCTACCAAAGCCCTCAAATACATCAATCTTCCCCTGCTTCATTAGGTGTTGAACACCTTTATGAAGTTGGTCAACGATACCTTGTTTACGTTCTTGAACTTTCTTAAAGTCTAGGGCAATTTCTTTAGCCATAACGCCAAACTCTTCACCGTGCTTAGCAGTAGCATACACTTCAGCACTTCGAAGCAATGCTTTACTAGGAATACATCCACGATGCAAACATGTTCCACCAAGTTCACGTTTTTCAACAATTGCCGTTTTGAGACCAAGTTGTGAAGCCCGTATAGCGGCTACATAGCCACCAGTACCTCCACCCATAATGACGAGATCATATTCTTCAGCCATTCAAATTCTCCTTTATAGAACAATTTATTCCCTTTTACAGTTAAGGTCGTAACAATCATATGAAAAAGTTAATAACCATTACATGACAGTCGATTCTATGGAAGAAACAGGGTATACTTTTGCCTTTTCTTCTTTTCTCAACACCCGTAATCCACCTTCAGCTAAAGCCTGGAGCTCATTTTCTCCAGGATGGACAATAACGTCAGCGATCCACTTAATCTGATCTGTTATTTGAGATACAAACTGCTTACCATATGCTAGTCCACCCGTTAATACAATCGCATCGACCTCTCCAGCAAGAACAGCGCTAGCAGCACCGATCTCTTTTGCTACTTGATATGCCATTGCGTCAAAAACGAGCTTTGCTCTCTCATCACCTTCACTGATTCGCCGCTCTACTTTCACAGCATCATTCGTCCCCAGATAACCAACGTAACCAGCTTGTCCAACGACCTTTTTCATAATTTCATCTGCATAGTATTCTCCGGAGAAGCACATAGATACTAATTCTCCTACCGGAACTGTACCGGCACGTTCAGGTGAGAAAGGACCTTCCCCATGCAAACCATTATTCACATCAATAACTTTCCCTTTATGATGCGCGCCTACCGTAATCCCTCCACCCATATGAGTTACGATAAGGTTCAACTCTTCGTATTTACTATTCAGTTGGGATGCAACTCTTCTAGCAACAGCCTTTTGGTTTAAGGCATGAAATATACTTTTGCGCTCTATTTCAGGCACTCCCGAAAGACGGGCCACATCTTGAAGCTCATCCACAACAACCGGATCTACAATAAAAGAAGGAATATTTAGCTGTTCAGCAATTTCAAAGGCAATAATTCCACCTAAATTTGAAGCATGTTCACCTGAGAAACCGTTTCGAAGATCTTCGAGCATCATGTCATTGACTGAATACGTCCCCCCTTCAATGGGACGTAATAAACCACCACGGCCTACTACTGCCGATAACCTCGAAATGTTAATATCTTCTTCATCTAACGCTTCAAGAATAGTGTTTTTTCTGAATTCATACTGATCGATGATGGTTTTGTATTGATTAATCTCATCCGTATCGTGCCGTAATGATTTCTCAAATACGGCACGTTCATTATCAAAAACACCTATTTTAGTCGATGTTGATCCCGGGTTGATTACCAGAAGTCGATATTCTTTATCTGTCACTCGAAACCCTCCGTTTATCTGCGATGACCTAGAATGTGCTGAGAATTCATTAAGAATTGGCTTCTTGATTGCTTCATTTGCTCAATTCTTTCTTCAGCAAGGCGGTCAGCTGCTGCATAAGTAGGAATACCATCGCGTTTAGAGATTTCAATGACTTTCGCAATGGTGTCATAAATGCCATCAACACGTTTCATAGCGCGATCGCGATTATAACCATAAAGCTCATCAGCAACGTTAATAACGCCACCTGCGTTAATTACATAGTCCGGTGCATATACGATACCCATTTCGTGAATCTGATCACCATGAGACGTTTCGCGAAGCTGGTTGTTAGCCGCTCCTGCAATAACTTTTGCTTTAATTTTCCCTATAGTCTCGTCATTAATAATGGCACCAAGTGCACAAGGAGCGAAAATGTCGCACTCTACTTCGTAAATATCGTCCGGATCGACTGCTTTCGCTCCAAAATCAGCAACTGCACGATCAACAGATTCTTTGTTAATGTCAGTGACTACAAGTGAAGCTCCTTCTTCGTGAAGATGTTTGCAAAGGTTATATGCAACATTCCCAACTCCCTGAACTGCTACTGTTTTACCTTCTAACGAATCGGTACCGAATGCTTCTTTTGCAGCTGCCTTCATTCCAACATAAACACCGTATGCTGTTACAGGAGAAGGGTTACCAGAAGAACCAAATGCCGGTGAAATACCCGTTACATACTCTGTCTCTTCGTGGATCATATCCATATCTTGAACTGTTGTACCTACGTCTTCCGCAGTAATATAACGACCATTTAGACCCTGAATGTAACGACCGAACGCACGGAACATTGCTTCGTTTTTGTCTTTGCGAGGGTCACCAATAATAACAGTTTTTCCCCCTCCAAGATTCAAGCCAGCCGCAGCATTTTTGTAAGTCATCCCTTTTGCAAGACGAAGAGCATCTTCAAACGCCGCTTCTTCGGAAGCATATGTCCACATTCTTGTACCACCAAGAGCTGGTCCTAGTGTTGTATCATGAATGGCGATAATCGCTTTTAACCCTGAAGCTTTATCCTGACAAACTACCACTTGTTCGTAATCATATTTCTCCATATAAGTAAAAAGTTCCATTTAAATCTCCCTCTCTGTTTTCCTAAAAATTTATTTAGCTGAACTAACCGCAAGCGCGATACTATAAACTTTACTTTGTGCACTATCTGCTCGAGAAGTTAAAACAATTGGCGCCTTTGCACCTGCAATAACTCCACCAACTTTTGCATTCGCAAAATAAACGAGTGATTTATATAGTGCATTCCCCACTTCAATTGAAGGGACAAGAAGAATATCTGCTTTACCTGCAACTTCACTCTTTATCCCTTTATGCTCAGCTGCCTCGACAGAAATAGCATTATCTAGTGCAAGTGGTCCATCAATGATACAATCAGCAATTTGACCTCTATTGTTCATTTGTGTAAGTGCTGATGCATCAAGCGTCGCCTGCATAGCAGGATTGACCACTTCTACTGCAGCAAGCGGTACAACTTTAGGTAATGTAACACCAATGCTTTTCGCAATATATACAGCGTTTTTAACAATTTCAACCTTTTGCTTTAAATCCGGGGCAATATTCATACCTGAGTCTGTCACGAAGATCAGGCGTTCGTATCCCTGAACGTCAAACGCAGCTATGTGAGAAAGTACTTTTCCTTTTCGTAACCCATATTCTTTATTTAAAACTTCTTTTAAAATAACCGAAGTGGAGACCATTCCTTTCATTAACACATCAGCTTCTCCATTTCTAACCGCCATAACAGCAGCTCTCGAAGCCTCCTGGTCTGATCGAGCCTGGACAACCTTGATAAATGTTGATTGAGATAATCCGTGATTATCTAGCATTTGCTCGAGTTTGTTCTGATCTCCGTAAAGGATGAATGAAGCAAGTTGTTTGTCAATGGCTTTATGAACTGCTTCAATCACTTCTTGATCTGCCGCGGAGGCAAGCGCAACTGTTTTAGTCGGCTGTTCCGCTACCTTCTTCACAAGTTGATCTAGATTCATTGATGTCCCTCCTTTTACGCCATCATACTATTATGCAAGTTCCATGCCAATTCTCACTTGTTGACGCAACAAGGATTCGCGGTTATTGAACTATGCAATAATTCGCAATCCATGCAAATTATTGCATGCTAGATTTTTCAATTTCGTGTTTTTCCATTTTATAATACAAATTTCGAAGTGACACTCCTAACGCCTTTGCCGTGGCAGTTTTATTCCCACCGTAATGCTCAAGAGTTTGCTGAATCGTTTTCCTCTCAAATTCATCAACTAACTGGGATAGCATTTTGTCAGGGGTACGTTCTACCGACAATAAATCAGCGTCTTTCTTTTCGCTTAATAAGGACGGAAGATGTTCAAGGTCAATCATGGTTTCAGATGTATCCATATGAATAACAATTCTACCAAGTACATCTTCAAATTCTCTAACGTTTCCAGGCCAATCATAGCTTTTTAAATAATCAATAGCTGATGACGTAATCCCCTCAACGTTTCTTCCATAATCTTGGTTGATTTTTGTAAGAAGATGCTCAGCAAGTGAAGCAATATCTTCTTTGCGTTGCCTTAGTGGAGGGATTTGGATCGGTAAACGATTTAATCGATAGTATAAATCTTCCCTAAATGAACCATCGATTATTCTTTTTTCAAGTTTTGCATTGGTGGCTGCAATAATTCTTACATTGATGGAAACCGGCTTCGCTCCACCCACTCGAACAATTTCACGTTCCTGAAGAACGCGAAGAAGCTTCGCCTGTGTACCTAATGACACCTCTCCAATTTCATCAAGAAAAATACTTCCGCCATTCGCTTCTTCAAAAAGTCCTCGTTTCCCCCCTTGACGGGCACCTGAAAACGCACCGTCCTCATAGCCAAAAAGTTCACTTTCAAATAGTGATTCTGAAATAGCCGCACAGTTCACTCTAACAAACTTGT
>NZ_JBITPM010000047.1:0-28804 GCF_050467905.1 Pseudalkalibacillus sp. NRS-1564
AAGAAAGATAAGAAAGATAAAAAAGACAAATAACGCAACATGCTATTATTTATTTTATTTTCATTATTTTAAGCCAGAGGGATCCCTCTGGCTTTTTTTATGGTGTGTTTATTTTGATGTCATGATGTCGGGCAATGCCTTTGCGATATCAAGAAATGATGATTTGTCATCGAACACATGTGCGATTTGATGATCTTGATTAAGCAATACAGTTGTTGGGACACCTGTACAACCAAATTTGTCGTAAGTTTCTCGTCCACTGTCTTGTAAAACGAGGAAAGGAAGATTGTTTTTGATCGTGAAATCTTTACCGGCTTCTTCTGACCGTTCACGACCTGTCACGTTAATTGTTAAGAATGCTAATGTATCAGTATCTGCATGCTGGTAGAACTGTTCTTTCATCGGTAAATCTTTCATACAATCGGGGCACCAGGAAGCCCAGAATGTAATCATAACTGGTTTCCCCCTGAAGTCCGTTAAGCTGATGATTTCTCCGCTTTGTACTTCTTCTAACGCAAAGGACGGCGCTTGCACTATCAATCACCTCTTCAAAATTATTCTAAGGCTACTTTATCAAAAATTCGATTCTAATCAAACTTAATACACTGTAGGCTCTGTTTCACGATAATTTGGATTAACTTAGACATTCTTTAAAAAAATGAAAAGAATGATAATTCCGAAAAAAGTGTTTGACACTAATGCGCCACCTTGCTAAAATAAACTCAATTAAACAAAAACAAAATATTCTTACTTATCTAGAGAGGCGGAGGGACTGGCCCTATGAAGCCCGGCAACCGTCAAACCAATTGTGGTTTGAAAAGGTGCCAAATCCTGCAGGAGAAATCCTGAAAGATAAGCGGAGCTGATGAATAAATCAAGCCTCTCTGTCTTTCGGAGAGGTTTTTTTATATTGAAGCGACGTTTTCTTATAGCATTGTTTCTAGATTTATGGCTCATTATTATAGCCTTAATGAATAAAGATGGATTGCTCGAAAGGGGTGATAGGGGTTTGGAAAGTGAGACGAGATACGAAGCTCAGAACGTATTGATTGGATCGTTCACACTTGAGTCGGGCGAGACGCTACATGAAGTAGAACTCGCTTATGAACGCGTTGGACCAGAAGACGCTCCCGTTATTCTTGTCTGTCATGCATTAACAGGAAATCAATATACAATTGGTGATTCGGAGCCCGGCTGGTGGAAAGGATTAATAGGAAAGGATGGCTATATCGATACTTCCGAATTTCAAGTTATAACGTTTAACGTTCTTGGAGGATGTAACGGTTCTACAGGACCGCTATCGATTAATCCAGTCACCAGAGAACAGTATAAAGCGGACTTCCCATTTGTTTCAGTGAGAGATATGGTGCACTCACAGAAAAAGGCACTTGAAGTGTTAGGTATCGATCACCTTCATGCTGTGATTGGTGGATCACTTGGAGGAATGCAGGTTCTTGAATGGGGTGCCCTTTACCCAGATGGAATGGAGCATCTGATTCCACTTGCAGTAACTCCAAGCTTAAATACGTATGGAATAGCTTATAACGCGATTTCTAGATTTGCTATTACAAACGATCCTGATTGGAAGGATGGATACTACGATCCTCATCACCAGCCAACATCGGGGCTTGCAACTGCAAGAATGATCGGTATGATTTCTTATCGGACAGATGAAATGTTTCAAAAAAAATTCGGTCGAGCGGCGATCGAAACTTCAGAAGAAAATCATAAAGAAGCACAGTACGAAGTGGAATCTTATTTACACTATCAAGGAAATAAGCTTGTAAGCCGATTTGATGCAAATAGCTATTTGTATTTATTAAGGGCAATGGACACACATGATATTAGTAAAGGGCGAGGTAATCTTATATCCATCATCAAGAACATTAAAGCGAGCATTCTTGCTATTGGATTTAAAGGGGATTTAATCTATCCTCCAGAAGATTTAGAAAAATTGTTTGCTCAAGCTCATTCTTCTCCGTTTTATTTAATCAACACGAAATTTGGTCATGATGGATTTCTCGTTGAGTTTGATAAATGGGGACCGCTTATAAAGGAACAAGTAACATTAACTAAAAATATCGAAGGAGTGAAGTGAAATGGCAGAGAAAAAATATAATTTGGAGACAATTGGAATTCATGGAGGTTTACAAGCTGATCCAGCTACAGGCGCAAGGGCTCTACCGATTTATCAATCGAATGCTTATCGATTTAATAATACTGATCACGCAGCCGATTTATTTGCCTTAAAGGAAGAAGGGTTTATCTATTCGCGCATCGGCAACCCTACAGTCGGTACACTTGAAGAACGTATTGCTCAACTAGAAGGTGGTGTTGGAGCACTAGCTCTTGCAAGTGGTATGGCTGCCATTACAACTGCCATTCTAAATGTAGCCAATAGCGGAGACGAAATTGTATCTGCTTCGACTTTATACGGTGGAACGTATAACCTCTTTTCTGCTACACTTCCGAAATACGGAATAAAGACCAATTTTGTTGATCCTGAAGATCTGGAATCATTTAAATCAGCCATTACTCCAAATACGAAAGCTATTTTTGCAGAAACGATAGGCAACCCGGGTCTACATGTATTAGATATTGAAAAAGTAGCAGATATTGCACATGAAGCTGGAATCCCACTTATTATAGACAATACATTTGCTACTCCGTATCTTTGTAGACCAATTGAGCATGGAGCAGATATCGTCGTTCATTCCGCCACAAAATGGCTTGGCGGAAACGGGTCCACAATGGGAGGGATTATTGTCGATGGTGGTAAATTTGATTGGAATTCACCTAAGTTCCCGGGCTTCACCGAACCCGATCACACGTACCATGGCATAGTATTCGCAGAAGCGCTACCCGAAGCCGCGTATATCGTGAAAGCAAGGGTCCAGCTCCTAAGAGATACAGGTGCTGCGCTTAGTCCATTTAACGCTTTTCAAATTGCCCTAGGTGTAGAAACACTCCATGTTCGTATGAAAGAGCACATTGCAAATACTCGAAAAATCGTTTCTTACTTAAAAGATCATCCGGCAGTTGAGTGGGTGAGCTATCCTGAAGATGAGGATCACGTATCGAATCAATTGGTGCCAAAGTATCTACCTAAAGGCGCTGGAGCTGTCGTCGTATTCGGAATAAAGGGAGGACGCGAAACCGGAGCAGGAATCATTAATTCAGTTGAACTTTGGTCTCATGTAGCGAACGTGGGAGACGCGAAAAGTTTAATTATTCATCCTGCTAGCACGACCCACCAGCAGCTAAGTGCGGAAGAGCTAACAGCTTCCGGTGTGCGAGATGACCTCATTCGTTTATCTGTTGGAATTGAACATATTGATGATTTAATTGCTGACCTGGATCAGGCCATTGCAAAAGCAAAAGTTGAAGCTAACGTATAATTCAGCACTAAAGCTCTCTTCCATTTGAAGAGAGCTTTTTTTAGTTTAGCAGTTTTTTACTTCATTAAGTCTAATGTTGAATGAGAGACTAAGATGGCTAGTCTTCAAAGCTCATCATATATACACATGACAACTGTAAATAAACATACAGAAAGAAAGCTTACCTTTTTGGTGATGCAATGGTCAATTACGAAAGAGGACTAAGCCGTTTGGTCGTTACTAGTTTAATCTTTTTTTTTCAATAAGTAAATCGAGTCGTGATTTTTTCTACTATGCTTTTTCATAAAAACGAGAGCTTCGCTATGATGCTACTCATTGAGATAGGTTTGTTGTTTCATTCAATTCGTATCAAATTGGATAAAATAATTAGAACAATCCAGGTTTATACTTGAATGAGTTATAGCTCAGTATAGGAATTCTCACAGAAGATAGCACTGCGTATGGCGTTGGCAGGTGTAAAGTATATAAGATATATTTAAAATTTTTTGGGAATGGTTTAAAGATCAGGAGAGGGCTTGGCCAAGAAAAGGTACAGATGGATCCAGATCTTTCTTTTAAATTTCCTTGTCATAAAACAACTAAAACTGTAAGCGTTTTATTGAATTTATAATTAAAAATTTTTCGTGTGATTAAATCTCACGCATATCAACGTTGTAAGCGTTTCCAAATAGATTGATATATCGAAATTATCAAAAAACTTATATTTTAGGTGTTGACCTTAAGTCCAAACCGGCGTAATATAATCCTCAATTAAACAAAGTATTCAAATAACTCAAACACACAATTAGGACCCCGGATTACGTTGGTCCTATCATTAAACACTAACGCTTTACTGCGTCTACTTAACAAACAGAAAGGAGTGAACAAGGTGAGTGAACAGTGGATCTACCTTAACGGAGAATTTGTGAAGAAAGAAGATGCCAAAGTATCTGTATACGATCATGGTTTTCTCTATGGCGATGGGGTATTCGAAGGAATTCGCATGTATGACGGAAATGTCTTTCGATTAGAACATCATTTACAACGGCTTTATGATTCAGCTCATTCAATTATGCTTAAAATAACGCACACTATGGAGGAAATGACCGCCATTATTGTGGAAACGCTGAAGAAAAACAACCTTCAGGATGCCTATATCCGCATTGTTGTATCACGCGGAGTTGGGAACCTGGGACTTGATCCTTTCACATGTAAGGAACCTCAAGTGATCGTTATTGCAGAATCACTAGCCTTGTTCCCTAAGCGATTATATGAAACAGGAATTGATATTGTAACGGTAGCAAGTAGAAGAAACCGATCGGATGTCTTAAGTCCGAAGGTTAAATCGCTCAACTATTTAAATAACATTCTTGTAAAAATCGAAGCGAATTTAGCTGGTGTCAGCGAAGCTCTAATGTTAAATGATCAGGGATATGTCGCTGAAGGATCAGCTGATAATATATTCATCGTAAAAGGCAATGTGATCAAAACACCGCCTGGATATGTTGGTGCATTAGAAGGAATTACGCGAAATGCCATTATGGAATTAGCAAGACAAAAGGGATATGACATGAGAGAAGAAACTTTCACACGTCATGATGTCTATGTTGCAGATGAAGTGTTCCTAACTGGAACAGCTGCTGAAGTTATTGCGGTCGTAAAAGTAGATGGTCGAGAAATTGGTGAAGCAAAGCCGGGTAAAACGACGAACGAGTTGCTTGGAGCATTTCGAGATATCGTCACTGTCGATGGTGTCAGTGTTTACCCTTCAAAACGAGACGTTCAAGCAGGATAATTCTTACAAAATAAATATCAATAATCGATGACGAGGCAAAAGAAACAGGAATTGGTATTAACCAGAGAGCCGGTAGTGGTGGAAGCCGGTATTACCCCCTGTATCGACATCCCCTCCGAGTGCTGATCTGAATCAAGTAACATAGGATCAGCCAAGTGTTCTAAAAACACTTGTTATCAAAACGAGCAGTTTGCTCATGAGGCGGCATCTTTTTGTCGCAAAGTAGGGTGGTACCGTGAAGTCTTTTCGCCCCTATGGACCGTAAAAAAAGCGGCGTAGGGATGAGAAGGCTTTTTTTTATTAGTAATAAACAGTGAAATACGCAAACCCGTTATCGAACGGAGGCGTGCAACACAATAAAGCATTGGAGGGTATGAATATGCGGGCGAAGGCTAAACCAGAAGCCGAAGCGGTAACAGCGGAAATGACCGGGGCAGACGTATTGATTGACTCTTTAAAAAAAGAAAATGTTGAAGTTCTCTTCGGATATCCGGGAGGAGCAGTTCTTCCGATCTATGATGCACTTTATCGATCGCCAATTAAACACATTCTCTCAAAGCATGAACAAGGTTCCATTCATGCGGCTGAAGGATATGCGAGGGTTAGTGGGAAACCTGGTGTAGTTATTGCAACATCAGGTCCAGGAGCAACAAACCTCGTAACGGGGATTACAGATGCCATGATGGATTCATTACCACTGGTTATCTTCACTGGGCAGGTTGCAAGTACGGTGATTGGTACAGATGCCTTTCAAGAAGCAGATATTATGGGAATTACAGCACCAATTACAAAACATAATTATCAGGTGCGTGACGTTCAGGATCTACCAAGAATTATTAAAGAAGCGTTCCATATTGCAACAACAGGACGTCCCGGTCCAGTTCTAGTTGATATCCCTAAGGATGTGGCGAACAAAACCATTTCACCCGGCTATGATTCTACTATTCATCTACCCGGCTATCAGCCAACTTTCTCGCCAAACATTTTGCAGATCAAGAAGCTCGCGGATGCGGTTGGTGCAGCAAAGAAACCGGTGATTTTAGCTGGAGCTGGTGTTCTCCACGCGAATGCAGGAAAAGAACTCGTCGCTTTTTCTGAGAAGCATCGCATTCCAGTCATCAATACATTACTTGGTTTAGGAAGCTACCCTGGCAATCATCCTCTATTCCTTGGAATGGGAGGAATGCACGGAACGTACACAGCGAATATGGCACTTTATGAATGTGACTTGTTAATTAGCATTGGTGCACGATTTGATGATAGATTAACAGGTAACCTTGACCATTTTGCCATTCATGCAACGGTTGCTCACATCGACGTTGATCCTGCAGAAATTGGGAAAAACGTTCCTACTCAGATTCCAATCGTATCTGATGCAAGAGAGGCATTGAAGAAGCTTCTAGATATTGATTCACCAGTTCCAGATACAGAGGATTGGCGTAAGGTGCTAACTCAAAATAGTGAAGATTTCCCACTTTGGAAGAAAACATCTTCAACGGAATTTCTTCCACAGCGAGTAGTTGAACTCGTGCATGAATACACGAAGGGAGACGCTATTGTTACGACGGACGTTGGTCAACATCAAATGTGGGCGGCTCAGTACTACGCATTTGCAGATGCCAACCGATGGGTAACATCTGGTGGACTTGGCACGATGGGCTTTGGTTTCCCTTCCGCGATTGGAGCACAGCTCGCATTCCCTGAACAAACGGTTGTGGCTCTTACGGGAGACGGGGGATTTCAGATGACATTACAGGAGCTATCGACTCTCCAAGAGTTAAACCTTCCTGTGAAAGTAGTCATCATGAACAATCAGACGCTTGGAATGGTGAGGCAGTGGCAGGAAGCTTTTTATGAAGAACGCTATTCTCAATCCCTTATACCTGTACAGCCAGATTTTGTGAAGCTTGGTGAAGCTTACGGTATCCAATCTTTTAAAGTAACCAATGAAGAAGAAGCAAAAGTTGTTTTTGAAGAAGCCTTTTCTCACCGAGATCCAGTTTTGATCGACTGTAGAGTAGCTGGAAAGGAAAATGTATATCCAATGATTGCACCTGGTAAAGGGCTTCATCAGATGATTGGGGTGAAACCATGAAACGAATCGTAACTGCAACAGTGATTAACCAAAGTGGTGTTCTAAACCGCATTACGGGGTTGATGACCAAGCGGCAATTTAACATTGAAAGCATAACGGTTGGTCATACCGAGACAGAAGGGGTATCCAAAATGACCTTTGTCGTTAATGTCGACGGTGATGCGAAGATTGAGCAGCTGATCAAACAGCTCAATAAGCAGATTGATGTTTTGAAAGTAACTGATATAACGGATCAAGCTATCGTTGTCCGAGAATTAGCGTTAATTAAGGTGATAAGTAACGCCCAAATTAGAAGTGAGATTTCAGGAATTATTGAGCCGTTTAGGGCTTCTATCATCGATGTCAGTCGAGAGAGCATTACCGTACAAGTAACGGGTAACTCCGACAAAATTGAAGCGATTCTAGACCTTCTTAGGCCATATGGCATTAAGGAAATGGTTCGAACAGGTATAACGGCTTTCCCAAGAGGAAGTCAAAAGTCAGTAACAGATTTGAAGCAGTATTCCATTTTAAATTAACTAATAAACCTAAATATGAAGGGATGAATGAAAATGGCAAAAGTATACTATAACGGTGATATCAACGAGGGAATGCTAAAAGCAAAGAAAATCGCAGTAGTTGGTTACGGATCTCAAGGTCATGCGCATGCACTAAATCTTCGCGAGAGTGGTTTTGATGTAACAGTCGGCTTACGTAAAGGGCGTTCATGGAATCAAGCAGAGGAAGATGGTTTTGATGTAAAAACAGTAAAGGAAGCAAGTGATGAAGCAGATGTTATCATGATTCTTCTTCCAGATGAGTATCAGCCTGAAGTGTACAAAGAGGAAATCGAACCAGGTCTTCGTGCTGGAAATGCGCTAGTCTTTGCTCACGGGTTTAACGTTCACTTCAATCAAGTTGTACCCCCATCAGATGTGGATGTTTTCCTTGTTGCTCCAAAAGGACCTGGACACCTTGTAAGAAGAACATTTGAAGATGGTGCAGGGGTTCCAGCACTATTCGGTGTTTATCAGGACGTATCTGGTAACGCAAAAGAGCTTGCACTAGCTTATGCAAAAGGAATCGGCGGTGCTCGTGCTGGGGTACTTGAAACATCCTTCAAAGAAGAAACTGAAACAGATCTTTTTGGTGAACAGGCGGTCCTATGTGGCGGATTATCCTCACTAGTAAAAGCTGGATTTGAAACGCTCACGGAAGCGGGATATCAACCAGAAGTCGCTTACTTCGAATGTTTGCACGAGCTAAAGCTTATTGTTGACTTGATGTATGAAGATGGTATTGCTGGTATGCGTTATTCGATCTCTGACACAGCTCAGTGGGGGGACTTCGTATCTGGACCACGTGTTGTTGATGCTGATACAAAAGCGCGTATGAAAGATATTCTTGAAGATATCCAAACAGGTAAATTTGCGAAGGGCTGGATCCTAGAAAATAAACTAAATCGTCCAGAATTCCACGCGATCAACGAGAAAGAGAAGAATCATCCAATCGAGCAAGTAGGAAAAGAGCTTCGTGCGATGATGCCATTCGTGAAACCAAAATCAAAGAAGGAAGTGGTTGCTAGTGCGAAAGATTAATGTATTCGATACAACGCTTCGTGACGGAGAACAGTCAGCCGGAGTCAATCTGAATGCATTAGAGAAGCTGGAAATCGCGAAGCAGCTTGAGAGACTTGGAGTCGACATTATGGAAGCAGGCTTTCCTGCTGCTTCCAAAGGTGACTTCCAGGGTGTGAAGAACATTGCTGATACTGTAAGGGATGTATCCGTTACCGGTCTTGCGAGAGCGAATATGAAAGACATTGATGCAGCATGGGATGCTTTAAAAGGTGGCGCTGATCCAAGACTTCATGTTTTTCTTGCAACGTCTCCCATTCATATGACTCACAAGCTAAAGAAGACGCCTGATGAAGTAGTTGAAACAGCAGTTGAAGCAGTGAAGTATGCCAAGAAATTTTTCCCGAAAGTGCAGTGGTCAGCAGAAGATGCTTGCCGCTCCGACCGCTCCTTTCTTGCAAAGATTATTAAAGAAGTGATTGATGCAGGAGCATCTGTCATTAATATTCCAGATACAGTTGGATACAGAAGTCCACAGGAATACGGAGAACTGTTCACTTATTTGCGAAACAATGTTCCGAATATTGAGGGCGTTGATCTTTCTGCCCATTGCCATAATGACCTAGGGATGGCGGTAGCGAATTCCCTAGCTGCGATTGAATGTGGCGCGACTCAAATAGAAGGAACGATTAATGGTATTGGAGAACGCGCTGGTAACGCAGCAATTGAGGAAGTTGCCGTTGCGCTTCGAATTCGCAATGATTTCTACCAAGCAGAAACAGGATTGAAGCTTGATGAAATTAAACGAACAAGCAACCTTGTCAGCAAGCTTACTGGCATGGCGGTTCCTGGTAATAAAGCAGTTGTTGGGGCGAATGCTTTTGCTCATGAATCAGGAATTCACCAGGATGGGGTATTAAAAGAAAAAACAACCTATGAAATTATTAGTCCACAGCTTATCGGTGTTCAGTCGAATAGTCTTGTTCTTGGAAAACACTCTGGCCGTCACGCCTTTAGAGATAAAGTGAAGGATTTAGGTTTTGAACTTGACGAAGCGAAGATTAATGAGGCATTTGCAGACTTTAAAGATCTTGCTGATAAGAAGAAGCAGGTTACGGAAGATGACCTTTTCGCATTGTTAACTGATATTCAAACAGATGAATTTGTTGATAAATATGAGATTCATAGTATTCAAGTACAGTATGGAACTGCAAACATTCCGACGGCTACTATTTCAATTGAGAAGCCTGATGGAACCATGATTCAACAAGCTGGAACAGGATCGGGTAGTGTAGAAGCGATCTATAACACGCTTGAAGCAATGATTCCTGGCACACTTCAGCTTCAGGACTATCGAATTAATTCCGTCGGTGGTGGAAGAGATGCTCTTGCTGAAGTTCATGTGCGAGTCATGTATAACGGGGTTGAGTCGAATGGTCGCGGCACAGCGCAGGATGTTCTTGAATCTTCCGCTATTGCTTACTTGAATGCAGTGAATCGCGTTCTTGCTCGTGAAAGCTATCAAGTTAATAAAAAAGCGCACGTCTAACAGGGAGGTTAGAAGGATGAAGAGAAAAGTTGCGGTATTACCCGGTGATGGAATTGGTAAAGAAGTAATGGAAGGAACGATGAAAGTTCTAAATGCCGTGGCAGATCGATTTGGCCATACGTTTGAATTTCAACAGGGAAGAATTGGAGGGGCTGCTATTGATGAGGATGGCTCGCCACTACCAGATGAAACACTGCGTATCTGTAGGGAAAGCGATGCTGTTCTACTAGGTGCTGTCGGTGGTCCTAAGTGGGAAATTCTTCCTGGCCATCTTCGTCCTGAACGAGGTCTTCTTGGTATTCGAAAAGAACTAGGCTTGTTTGCGAACCTTCGTCCTGTGACGGCATTTGAAAGTCTATTAGATGCATCTCCACTTAAACCGGATCGGATTAAAGGTGTGGATATGTTAATTGTTCGCGAATTAACGGGTGGTTTGTACTTCGGTACTCCGAGTGAGCGTCGTCAAAATGGGAAAGAAGTTGTTGATACGCTTCATTACACAAGAGAAGAAATCGAACGTATTGTGGATCAGGGATTTGAAGCTGCAAGTAAGCGAAACAAGAAATTAACGAGCGTAGATAAAGCGAACGTTCTAGAATCAAGCCGAATGTGGAGAGAAATCGTTGAAGAAAAAGCGAAGAATTATCCTGAAGTAGAAGTGGAGCATATGCTTGTCGATGCGGCAGCAATGAAACTGGTTCAAAACCCGGCTCACTTTGATGTTATTGTAACGGAGAATCTATTTGGAGATATTTTGAGCGATGAAGCCTCGATGATCACAGGATCACTTGGAATGTTGCCTTCCGCAAGTCTTCGTAGCGACGGTTTTGGAATGTATGAACCAGTACACGGTTCAGCGCCAGACATCGCAGGGAAAAATCTTGCGAATCCACTGGCGATGATTTTATCAAGTGCAATGATGCTGAAGTATTCATTCGATATGAATGAAGAAGCGGAGTCAATCGAAAAGGCTGTGAAAGAAGTACTTGATGCCGGATATTATACGAATGATCTTGCAAATGGCTCGCCGAAAGCACTTGGGACAGACGCTATGATCAAGAAAGTGATTTATCAATTAGAAGAAGCGGATGCCACAGCAGGCATCATGGAAGCATACGCTTAATGACAAACAGGTAAGAGGAGGATGGGTGTGGAGCCGAAAACGATTATTGAAAAGATTTGGGATAAACACGTTGTGCATGAAGAAGAAGGTAGCCCGGATCTCCTATATATAGACTTGCATCTTGTTCATGAAGTAACTTCTCCGCAGGCATTTGAGGGTCTGCGGATGAATAATAGAAGTGTAAGAAGACCAGATTTAACCTTTGCTACTATGGACCATAACGTTCCAACCATTGCACGTCATATTATTAATGACCCTGTATCAAAAGTTCAAATGGAGAAGCTTGAAGAGAACTGTCATGAATTTGGAGTGGAAATCGCCGATATTAATCATCCAGATCAAGGGATTGTTCACGTCATTGGTCCTGAGCTAGGCTTAACGCAGCCAGGAAAAACGATCGTTTGTGGTGACAGTCATACCTCAACACATGGGGCGTTTGGTGCCCTTGCCTTTGGGATTGGAACGAGTGAAGTAGAGCATGTTCTTTCTGCTCAAACGCTATGGCAATCAAGACCCAAAACAATTGAAATACGTGTGAACGGACGCCTTGGTTCTGGGGTGACAGCTAAAGATTTAATTCTTGCTGTTATTGCTAAATTTGGTGTTAATGCAGGTACTGGCGCGGTTGTGGAGTACACAGGCGAAGCGATTCGAAATATGACAATGGAAGAACGTATGACTGTTTGTAACATGTCGATTGAAGCTGGCGCAAAAGCAGGGCTTATTAGCCCAGATGAGACGACCTTTTCCTATTTAAAAGGAAAAAGACATGTTCCAGAAGATTTCGATCGAGCCGTTGTTGAGTGGAAAGAGCTCGCATCTGATCCAGGGGCAACGTATGATGAAGTGCTCGAAATTGGAGCTGACGAAATCGAGCCACAAGTAACATGGGGGACGAATCCTTCAATGGGATCTTCTGTTTATGCTCGCGTTCCTTTCCCTGAGGATTATGCAGATCCAGGTGACCAAAAAGCAATTAAGCAAGCACTTGCCTATATGGATCTTAAACCGGGAACACCTATTCAGAATATAGATATTCAATATGTTTTCATCGGATCGTGTACGAATTCACGATTAAGTGATCTGCGCTCAGCTGCTGATATTGTTCGTGGTCGAAAAGTTCATGAAGGTGTGACAGCTCTCGTAGTACCTGGATCTAAATCAGTGAAGGATGCAGCTGAAGCAGAAGGGTTAGATACAATCTTTAAAGAAGCTGGGTTTGAGTGGCGAGAAGCAGGATGTAGCATGTGTCTTGCGATGAATGATGACATTGTTCCACCAGGCGAGCGCTGCGCGTCTACATCTAACCGTAATTTTGAAGGGCGTCAGGGGAATGGCGCTAGAACACATCTTGTCAGCCCAGCTATGGCTGCAGCTGCTGCCATTGAAGGCCGATTTACAGACGCTAGAAAAATAAAACCTCTTGTAGTGTAAAAGGAGTGAGACGTCCTGGAACCGATTAATAAATACAAAGGGATCGTTTATCCCCTTGAGCAGGTTAACGTAGATACAGATCAAATTATTCCGAAGCAATTTTTAAAGAGAATTGAACGGCAAGGCTTTGGTCAGTTTCTTTTTTACAATTGGCGGTTTGATGATGATGGTCAACCGCGTGAAGATTTTAATTTGAACGAACAACAATACCAGCATGCTTCTATTCTAGTGTCGGGTAAAAACTTTGGGTGTGGTTCATCAAGAGAACATGCTCCATGGGCCCTTCTAGATTATGGTTTTCGAATTGTCATTGCGACAAGCTTTGCTGATATCTTTTATAACAACTGTGTAAAAAACGGTATACTTCCTATCGCTCTTGATCAAGAAACGATCTCGGAGCTTTTTCAAAAAGCAAAGGATGGATACGAACTTAGCGTAGACCTAAGTAAACAGCAAGTAATTGATGGAGAAGGACTAAATGCGTCGTTCGAGATCGATCCTTATTGGAAAGAAATGCTGTTAAATGGATGGGATGAAGTATCTCGAACTTTATCTCTCGAAGATAAAATTAAATTATATGAAGAAAAACAACTTGTAGGAGAGTGAATGACGTTGGGAATTACCAGGAGAAATATAACGTTCATGTCGTAAAAGCAATGGAGAATTTGCTGGAAGCCGTCCACAGGACCCCGCTTCAGCAGTCGACAACGCTTAATGATTATACAAATAAAGATGTCTTCATGAAGATGGAAAACCTTCAACGAACGGGTTCCTTCAAACTTCGAGGTGCCTATAACAAAGTTGCGTCGCTAACGGATATTGAGGCAGCGCGAGGGATTGTTGCTGCATCGGCTGGAAACCATGCTCAGGGAGTGGCGCTTTCTGCTAGAGAGCGTGGAATTAAAGCTAAGATTTATATGCCCGTCCATACACCGACAAGCAAAATTGATGCGACGCGATCTTATGGAGCAGAGGTTGTTCTTGAAGGAGAATCGTATAACGAAGCGTTTAGTGGAGCGGATCGTGAGCGTGTTGAGAAAGGGGCCACATTCGTTCATGCTTTCGATGATCCTGAAGTAATGGCAGGACAGGGAACGGTTGCACTCGAAATGATGCAACAATGTCCTGACTTAGATACGATTCTCGTACCTGTTGGAGGTGGAGGATTGTTAGCTGGAATGGCGATGGCGATTAAGTCGTTCTTTCCTCACGTGAAAATCATCGGAGTCCAGGCTTCTGAAGCATCTGCGACATGGAATCGATTTAAAGGTACTGGTCCTCTTGTCCTTCAATCTGTCAAATCGATTGCAGACGGTATTTCTGTGAAAGAAGCTGGAAAATTAACTTTTCCAATTATTGAAGAGCTTGTTGATGATATGCTAACCGTGTCAGAAGTAGAAATTGCTGCAGCGATTGTCTTTATGCTTGAGAGACACAAAACGCTTGTAGAAGGTGCGGGTGCTGCATCGATAGCTGCTGTCTTATGCAAGTCAAATCGTTTAGAAGGTAAGAGAATTGGTGTTGTTGTTAGTGGAGGGAATGCGGATCTTGCGAAAATATCCCTTTATAAACAACTTTCTCAACGAGCGAAAACCATCAGGCGAATAAGCTGATGGTTTTCTAATGGGATTCAAAGTATATATTTTAGATTATTCCGACTTTTTGCTCAGTAATTGACACTCATAAAGTACCATGCTAGAATTCATTTAGCACTTAACCACAGTAAAGTAATAACAACTATATATCTCTTATTCAGAGAGGTGGAGGGACTGGCCCTATGAAGCCCGGCAACCGTCAAACGACTCGTTTGAAAAGGTGCCAATTCCTGCAAAGCGATTGCTTTGAGAAATGAGAGGAAGACATCGATTTATCAAATGCCTTTCTGCTCAAAGCAGAAGGGCATTTTTTTACTTTACTATACAAAGTGATAAGCGAATTAGGCTTCTAAGTGCACAGAAATAAAGAACAAAGGCATGGGACTGAAGTCCTTTTTCAGGTAGCTGATCATGCAAATGCATAAAGGATGTGAGACATGTGATTGAGCTTAAAGGCATTAATAAGACCTTCTTTTCGAAATCCGGGAAGGTGGAAGCCGTTAAGGATGTTAACCTTGAAGTCAAAAAAGGCGAAATATTTGGTGTTATTGGCTACAGTGGTGCTGGGAAAAGTACGCTAATTCGAATGCTTAACCTTCTTGAGAGACCTACTGATGGGACAGTCACAGTAGCTGGTAATAATCTATCTTCTCTTAATGGGAAAGATCTTCGTGCAGCAAGACAGGAAATCGGTATGATTTTCCAGCATTTTAATATTCTCTGGTCAAGAACGGTACGTGATAACATCGCCTTTCCTCTTGAAATATCAGGTGTTCCGAAAGAAAAGAGAATGAAGCGTGTTGATGAATTAATTAACCTTGTTGGACTCGAAGGTAGGGAAGGAGCTTATCCTTCACAGCTAAGTGGTGGACAAAAGCAGCGAGTGGGTATTGCGAGAGCACTTGCTAACAATCCAAAGGTTTTGCTTCGTGATGAAGCTACTTCTGCTTTAGATCCTAAAACGACGGATAGCATTCTAGAACTTCTGACTGAAATTAATCAGAAACTTGGCCTAACGATTGTCCTCATCACGCATGAAATGCACGTCATACGCAAAATTTGCCATCGTGTAGCCGTTATGGAGAATGGACGAGTAGTGGAGAATGGTTCTGTCCTTGAAGTTTTCCACCATCCACAGGAAGAGATTACGAAAGACTTTGTTAATCAGCTAAGCGAGCCTGAAGAAATGAAGGAATCGATTGCACATCTGGCAACGAGTCAGGATGGAGAACTTGTTCAGTTTACCTTTGTGAAAGGAAAAACAGGTTCACCACTTGTGACAGAGTTGATTCGTGAATTTGATGTGGAAGTCAACATTATTCAAGGGAAGATTTCTCATACACAGGATGGTCCTTATGGAAAACTTTCTGTGTTCCTTAAAGGGGAACCAGCTGTGGTAGAAAAGGCCTTGAATTATGTGCAGGCCCAAGGTGTTAAAGCGGAGGTGATTACGAATGACTGAATCGTTATTTCCTAACGTCAGGTGGGAATCTATGTGGGAAGCCACTCTACAAACAGCGTACATGACGGCAATTTCGGTTCTGGCAACGTTTATTCTCGGAATCCTCCTTGGTTTATTGTTGTTTCTAACAGGTAGAGGGAACATATGGGAAAACAAATTTGTGAATAGTATTATTGCCGGAGTCGTGAACTTATTTCGCTCCATACCATTTATCATTTTGATTATCTTGCTGATCCCTCTTTCGGTTTACATTATAGGGACGATGCTAGGTGCTAATGCTGCCCTTCCAGCCCTTATTGCAGGAGCAGCGCCATTTTATGCGAGGATGGTTGAAATTGCTTTACGTGAAGTAGATAAAGGGGTCATTGAAGCTTCTCAGTCAATGGGAGCATCCAATGGTTCGATTATTTTTAAAGTGCTTCTACCAGAAGCAATGCCAGCCCTTATTTCAGGGATTACTGTGACGGCGATAGCTCTTGTAAGCTACACCGCTATGGCTGGTGTTGTAGGCGCAGGGGGTCTCGGAAACCTAGCTTATCTTGAAGGTTTCCAAAGGAATAATCCTGATGTGACACTTGTTGCAACAGTATTGATATTAGTAATTGTTGCGATTCTTCAGGTTTGTGGAGACATTGCAACACGAGTAATAGACAAAAGATAATGAGGAGAAAAGGAGAGATTATGATGAAAAAGTTTTTATCGCTAATCGTAGTTCTTGCTCTTGCAGTGCTTGCTGCGTGTGGGAATAATGGCGGAAGCAGCGAAGGTTCTGGTGACGGTGAAGATTCGAAGAAAATCGTAGTAGGTGCCTCAAACATCCCCCATGCTGAAATTCTTGAAGAAGCTAAGCCGATGTTAGAGGAAAAAGGAATAGAGCTTGAAATTAAAACATTCCAGGATTATATTCTACCTAATAAGACGCTTGCAAATGGTGAATTAGATGCAAACTATTTCCAAACAATTCCTTATATGGACTTGCAAATGGAAGAAAACGATAATTATGACTTCGTGAATGCTGGAGGCATTCATATCGAGCCAATCGGTGTTTACTCACAGGATTACAAGAGCTTAGATGAGCTTCCTGATGGTGCTCAGATCATAATGAGTAACTCTGTTTCTGACCATGGACGTATGCTCTCATTACTTGAAGCACAGGGTCTTATCACATTAAAAGAAGGCGTAAAGGCTTCAGATGCAACGGTTGAAGATATTGCTGAAAACCCTAAGAATATTGATTTCAAAACAGATGTTGAGGCTTCACTGCTTCCGCAGATTTACCAGCAAGGTGAAGGTGATGCAGTGATGATCAATACAAACTATGCGATTGATGCAGGGCTTAATCCTCAAGAAGATGCCATCGCACTTGAAGATTCAGACTCACCATATGTGAATGTGATTACAGTAAACAAAGGTGACGAAGACAATGAAGCGATCAAGGCGTTAGTAGAAGTTCTTCATTCTGATGAAATTCAGAGTTTTATTGAAGAAGAATACGATGGCGCTGTTGTACCAGTAGACGAATAAGAAAGAAAAAAAGGTTCTCCGCCAAAACGACGGAGGACCTTTTTTTAATTATTTTAATGTTGGAAAACTGGCTTCATCGCTTCTTTTAACGTTTTTGCAGAATGGTGCAATTGGTCTAGCTCGGTTTGATCAAGGTCAAGTTCAATAATTTCACGAATGCCGTTGTTATTTACAATCGCGGGTACGCCAATATACAAATCATCTAAACCATATTCGCCTTCAAGTAACGTAGAGATGGTAAGAATAGAGTTTTCATTTCGAATAATTGCTCTTGTTAACCGTACGAGGCCCATTGCGATACCGTAGTATGTTGCTCCCTTACGATTAATGATATGATAAGCCGCATCGCGAACATTGACGAAAAGCGCATCAAGATCTTCTTTAGCCTCTGGTTTATCTTTAATAAGAGACATGATTGGTCGACTACCGATTGTAGCATGACTCCAGACAGGAAGTTCAGTATCACCATGTTCCCCGAGAATATAGCCATGTACATTTCTAGAATCTACATTAAAATAGTCGCTCAGTAAATAACGGAATCGAGCCGTATCGAGAATCGTACCTGAGCCGATAACCCGTTCTTTAGGCAAGCCTGAGAACTTCCAAGTCGCATAAGTAAGCACATCTACAGGATTCGTTGCAACGATAAAAATACCATCAAATCCACTTTCCATAACGCTTGAAACGATTGTTTTAAAGATCGCAGTGTTTTTATCAATAAGGTCTAAGCGTGTTTCACCTGGTGCCTGATTTGCGCCCGCTGCGATCACGACAATATCTGCGCCTTTGCAATCGGGATAGTCGCCAGCCCAAATTTTCATTGGAGCGCCAAAAGGAAGGCCGTGATTTAAGTCTCTTGCTTCCCCTTCGGCTTTTTCTTTATTTACGTCGATTAGTACAAGTTCGTTTACTAGTTCTTGATTCAATAACGAGAAGGCATAGCTTGTCCCTACAAATCCAGTGCCAATTAATGCTACGCGCGTTGTTTTTCCTTCATACATCATCTTCACCTCTGCTAGTAGATATTGTCTTCATAAGCATCATAACGTATCCGTTTACTTATTAGTGTGACATACATCACATGTAAACGCACTCATCCAAAAACAATTTAAAGAAAATGATGGATAGCTTTGTTACCCAATTCTCATACTAGTACGGATGATATTGAATAAAGGAGGCCTGTGTCTTGAAACAGGAACAGGAATTTAACAACTTTGCAGAAGCGGCGCTACATGATTATAAAGAAGGATTAGGAATGTTTACAGAGAAGATGCCGCAGTTAGCCAAGAAGTATTCGGCATTTACTGAAGCGTGTTTTAAAGATGGGGAAGTGAGTCAAAAGGAGAAACAAATGATTGCGCTCGGTATATCTATTTTTTCACAAGATGAATATTGCATTATCTACCATACGAAAGGTTGTCTTGATCAAGGATGTTCTGAACAAGAAATACTTGAAACGGTAGGAGTGACAGCTGCATTTGGTGGTGGCGCAGCGATGAGCCAGGCCGTTACTCTCGTACAGGAATGTATGAAAGATTTGAACCAACCGAAGCATTAATGAATTCGTGTTTCTACTATTTAAATAGTGTATTGTGTCGAAGGACTGAAATAGGGTGGATATGGGAGGAAAAGTAAGAATGGATGTTTTTTAACTATTCAGAACTTCTTTCACCACTCCGGAACCCCCCTCAGCCCTTAAAATGCTGTTTGTAGCTACTAATGTAACGTGGTAAAGTAATTTTTGTAAGTAAAACGATATTGAAAGGATTGATTCATTATTAGCCCCATGCGGTTAAACCACACACCTGAAATGGAAAAGGCGATGTACCAGTCTCACGGAGTTGGCTATGCGGAGTATAGTCGTAATTTCAACAAGCGAATGCAAGTCGAGCGAGAGCGTGAGCTGGATCACCGTCGGAGTCTCAAAATGGTTAGTGAATTCGACCGTAAACTATCTAGATGAATCAGCATCCAAAATAACTATGATATACGAAAAACCAGTCTTACGACTGGTTTTTTTGTATGAAGATAATCACGTGTATTTCGTTGTAGCTCTGGTGATTAAATGGTAGGCTTAGAAAGGTATGCAACGAAAATATAAACGATTCATTCTCAATTTGAATAGCAAGCTATACCTTGGCTAACGCTAGAAAGTATGAGTCTTGCGTTCCTTGATATTAGTTTGGATTTGTTATAAAATAAGAATGAAAATAGATTGAGAATGACTCAGCACACATTCCTTGACATACACCTTATAGGTACTACAATAAGGAAGGAATAGTATAAACGTTATTGGAGGTATTCACAAATGGCAGCATCAACTCTAAAGATTGAGAATCTTCATGTTTCCATTGAGGGAAAAGAGATTATCAAAGGATTGAACCTTGAAATAAATGGTGGAGAAATTCACGCAGTAATGGGGCCGAACGGTACAGGGAAATCTACCCTTGCTTCTGCAATTATGGGCCATCCGAAATACGAAATCACTGAAGGCAGTGTCTTCCTTGATAATGAAGATGTACTTGAAATGGAAGTTGATGAGCGTGCAAAAGCTGGACTCTTCCTTGCAATGCAATATCCAAGTGAAGTAAGTGGCGTAACAAACGCTGATTTCCTTCGTTCTGCAATTAATGCTCGTCGTGAAGAAGGCGATGAAATTTCTCTAATGAAATTCATCAAAAAGCTAGACGGTAAAATGGCTGAACTTGATATGGGTGAAGAATTTGCACAGCGTTACCTTAACGAAGGTTTCTCTGGTGGTGAAAAGAAACGTAACGAAATTCTTCAGCTTATGATGCTTGAACCAAAAATCGCTGTTCTGGATGAAATTGACTCCGGTCTAGATATCGATGCGCTTAAAGTTGTTTCTAAAGGTGTTAATGCTATGCGCAATGAGAGCTTCGGTTGCTTGATCATTACTCACTATCAGCGTCTATTGAACTACATTACTCCTGATAAAGTACACGTTATGATGCAAGGTCGCATTGTGAAATCAGGCGGTGCGGAACTAGCACAGCGTCTTGAAGAAGAAGGTTATGAGTGGATTAAAGAAGAACTTGGAATTAAAGACGAAACAGTTGGTCAAGAAGCGTAAGCAGTAAGGAGGATGACAATGTCAGTGGATACGAAAATTGCATTCGATCAAGAATACATTAAATCTTATTCAGAAAAACGTCAGGAGCCGCAATGGATGGCCTCTCTTCGTTTAAAGGCTTTAGAGAAGTCAGAAAGTCTTCCAATGCCAAGACCTGATAAAACAAAAATCGATAAGTGGAATTTCACTTCATTTAAACACGATGTAGCTGGAGAAGCGATTTCATCACTTGATGATCTTCCTGAAGATGTGCGCGATCTTGTTGCTAAAGATCAACAGTCAGGAAATCTTCTTGTGCACCGTAACTCTACACCTGTTTTCAATCAGCTATCGAATGAGCTGAAAGAACAAGGTGTGATTTTCACAGATATTCAAACAGCTCTTCAAAATCATGGTGATCTAGTTGAGAAGTATTTCATGAAAGACGTTATGAAGGTTGATGAGAACCGTTTAACTGCCGTTCATGCAGCACTTCTTAATAGCGGTACTTTCTTGTATGTACCTCGCAATGTAGAAGTTGAAGTGCCAATCCAAGCACTAAATTGGCAAGAAGACCCTGAAGCTGGGATATTCAACCACGTGATTATCGTAGCAGAGGATAATAGTTCTGTGACATATGTTGAGAACTTCTTATCTTATGGTCACGATGTTGAATCCGTTGCGAACATTATTGCTGAAGTTCATGTAGGACAGAATGCTCGCGTTACGTTTGGTTCTGTTGATAACCTTGCAAAAGGTGTCACTACTTACGTAAATCGCCGTGCAAATGTGGCGCGAGACGGTAAAGTTGATTGGGCTCTTGCTCAAATGAACGATGGCAACACGGTTTCTACAAATACAACGCACCTTATTGGTGATGGTTCTTATGCTGATTCTAAGACTGTAACAATCGGTCGTGGAAGCCAGAGTCAGAACTTCACTAATCAGATTTTCCATCACGGTCAAAACTCTGAGGGTGTTCTTCTTGTGCACGGTGTCCAAAAAGATAGTGCTAGCGCCATCTTTAACGGTGTTACGAAGATTGAACACGGTGCTAAGAAATCAAACGGTGAGCAAACACAGCGCGTTCTAATGATGAATGAGAAAGCGCGTGGGGATGCAAATCCGATCCTTCTTATTGACGAAGATGATGTTATGGCAGGCCACGCTGCATCTGTTGGTAAAGTTGATCCAATTCAGCTTTATTATTTGCAAAGTCGCGGGATTTCCCGTCAAGAGGCTGAACGTTTGATCATCCACGGTTTCCTCGCTCCAGTTATTAACGAACTTCCGATCGAAGGTGTTCGTAAACGTGCGGTTGAGGTAACTGAAGGGAAAGTTAATTAAATGATGAATGTCCAGGACATTCGCAAGCAGTTTCCCATTTTACATCAAGAGGTAAATGGGAAACCTCTTGTTTACCTTGATAGTGCAGCAACGTCTCAGAAACCTACTCAAGTAATTGACGCAGTAGAGCGTTACTACAAGGAAATTAACTCAAACGTTCACCGTGGTGTTCATACGCTTGGAACACATGCGACAGATGCCTATGAAGGCGCACGTGAAAAGGTTCGTGAATTTATTCATGCTTCTTCAACAGAAGAAGTGATCTTTACTCGCGGAACAACCACAGCCCTTAATATGGTCGCTTCAAGCTATGGACGTGCAAATCTTCAAGAAGGTGATGAAGTTGTCATCACACCGATGGAGCATCACAGCAACATTATTCCATGGCAACAGGTTGTAAAAGCAACTGGAGCCACTCTAAAATATATTCCTCTTCAACCAGACGGAACAATTGCGCTGGAAGACGTTGAGAAAACGGTAACAGCAAACACAAAAATTGTTTCTGTTATGCAAGTTTCGAATGTGCTTGGGACAATTAACCCGATTAAAGAAATTGCCGCGATTGCGCACCGAAATGGCGCTGTTATGGTTGTTGATGGGGCTCAAAGCACCCCTCATATGAAGATTGATGTTCAGGATCTTGACTGCGATTTCTTTGCATTTTCTGGACATAAAATGTGCGGACCTACTGGGATAGGCGTCCTCTACGGGAAGAAAAAGCTCCTTGAAAACATGGAGCCATTTGAATTCGGTGGAGAAATGATCGATTTTGTTGGTCTGTATGATTCGACATGGAAAGAGCTCCCTTGGAAATTTGAAGGGGGCACACCAATCATTGCAGGTGCGGTTGGTCTTGGAGCTGCGATTGATTTCTTAAATGAAATTGGCATGGACAACATCCAACAGCATGAAACTCATCTTGCTAAATATGCTATGCAGCAGTTATCAACTATCGAAGGCGTATCCATTTACGGACCTGAAAAACGTGCTGGGGTTGTCACTTTTAATAGTGATGACGTTCACCCACATGATGTGGCAACCGTACTTGACACAGAAGGCATCGCTGTCCGCGCTGGACACCATTGTGCTCAGCCACTAATGAAGTGGCTAGAGGTATCGGCTACTGCGCGTGCTAGCTTCTATTTATACAATACTGAAGAAGACGTGGATACGTTTGTAGCCGGATTACGAAAAGCAAAGGAGTTTTTCGGTAATGTCTTTTAATAATCTAGACCAGTTGTATCGACAGGTCATTATGGATCATTATAAAAATCCAAGAAATAAAGGGGAGCTTGAAGAAGGCGCCCTTAAAATAAACATGAATAACCCTACATGTGGAGATACAATTCAGCTTCAGCTGAAAGTAGATGATGGGAAGATTTCGGATGCGAAGTTTATTGGAGAAGGTTGCTCTATAAGCCTGGCATCAGCGTCGATGATGACACAGTCAGTTAAAGGACTTGAAGTTGATCAGGCCTTGAAGCTATCCGGTATTTTCTCTGATATGATGCAGGGGAAAGAATATGAAGAAGAAGATTTCGATCTAGGCGACATTGAAGCACTTCAAGGCGTTTCGAAGTTTCCTGCTCGTATTAAATGTGCAACACTCTCCTGGAAGGCAATGGAGAAGGGTTTCAAGGAACAGGATGAAGCTTAACCCGCTTCCAGGTGTTGTCACCGCTTCTTTTTCATACTAGAATGATGGAAAGAGAACATCAGCCAAACACTGACATGTGTAATGTCAAGGAGGGAAATAAAATGGCTAAAAAAATGCCTGAAGTTGGCGAATACCAATATGGTTTTAGTGATAAAGACGTTTCGATCTTCCGTTCAGAGCGTGGATTAACTCCTGAAATTGTAAAAGAAATTTCTCGCATGAAGGATGAACCACAGTGGATGCTTGACTTCCGCTTGAAATCGCTTGAACATTTCTACAGCATGCCAATGCCTCAATGGGGCGGAAACCTTGCTGATCTAGATTTTGATGAAATTACGTACTACGTAAAGCCTTCCGAGAAGTCTGAAAGATCATGGGATGAAGTACCAGAAGAAATCAAAGCGACATTTGATAAATTAGGTATCCCTGAAGCTGAGCAAAAATACCTTGCGGGTGTTTCTGCACAGTACGAATCTGAAGTAGTTTACCATAACATGCAAGAAGACCTTGAGAACATGGGGATTGTGTTTAAAGATACAGATACTGCACTTAAAGAGAACGAAGATCTTTTTAAAGAGTATTTTGCGAAAACAATTCCTCCAACGGATAACAAGTTCTCAGCTCTTAACTCTGCTGTATGGTCAGGTGGTTCATTCATCTACGTTCCTAAAGGTGTGAAAGTCGATACGCCTCTACAAGCATACTTCCGAATTAACTCTGAGAACATGGGTCAGTTCGAGCGTACGCTTATCATCGCTGATGAAGGTTCTTCTGTACATTACGTTGAAGGTTGTACTGCACCGGTTTATACAACTAACTCTCTACACAGTGCTGTAGTTGAGATCATTGTTAAGAAGGATGCATACTGCCGTTATACGACGATTCAGAACTGGGCTAACAACGTGTTTAACCTTGTTACGAAGCGTGCAGTTGCGGAAGAAAATGCTACGATGGAATGGATCGATGGTAACATTGGTTCCAAACTTACAATGAAGTATCCAGCTGTTATCTTAAAGGGTGAAGGCGCTCGTGGTATGACGCTTTCCATCGCTCTTGCTGGTAAAGGACAGCACCAGGATGCTGGCGCTAAGATGATTCATTTAGCACCTAACACTTCTTCGACAATTGTTTCGAAATCTATTTCAAAACAAGGCGGTAAAGTAACATATCGTGGTATCGTTCACTTTGGCCGTAAAGCGGAAGGTGCTCGCTCAAACGTTGAGTGTGATACGCTTATCATGGATAACGAGTCTACTTCTGATACAATTCCTTACAATGAAATCCTAAACGATAACATTTCACTTGAACACGAAGCGAAAGTATCGAAGGTTTCTGAAGAGCAGCTCTTCTATCTGATGAGCCGTGGCGTATCTGAAGAAGAAGCAACTGAAATGATCGTAATGGGCTTCATCGAGCCATTTACGAAAGAACTTCCTATGGAATATGCGGTTGAAATGAACCGTCTCATTAAATTTGAGATGGAAGGTTCAATCGGTTAAGCTTCCATTTTAAACGAACCGGATCTTCCGGTTCGTTTTTTATATGTGAAAGTGTAAAGGGCTAAATCCTAATTGTTATTTCAAAATAGTATGAGGGATTTTCACTTGCTATTTTCGGGTAATGATATGAGAATAGAGAAAGAGAATCGAGATGAGAGGAAGAATTGCATGATTTACATAGGCGTAACAGGGTGGGGAGACCATGATGATCTTTACCCACCAGGTGTAAAAAGCAATGAAAAACTTTCGATATATGGTTCGCACTTTCCTACTGTTGAAGTTGATTCTTCCTTCTATGCTGTGCAACCAGAACGTAATTTTCAGAAATGGGTAGATGAGACACCAGAAGGGTTTCGGTTTGTCGTTAAGGCTTACCAGGGTATGACTGGCCATCAACGTGGGGATATTCCCTTTGAAACAAGAGATGAAATGTTTCAAGCTTTCAAGGAATCGGTTCGTCCCCTGCGAAATGCAGGAAAGCTTGCGATGGTGCTTTTTCAATTTCCTCCCTGGTTTGATGTGAATAAAGATAATGTTAACATCTTGAGGGACTGTAAACAGCGGATGGGAGATATTCCATGTGCGGTAGAATTTCGACATCAGTCCTGGTATCATGAAGCTTTTCGTGATAAGACGCTCTCATTTCTAGAGGAACAGGGTTTTATCCATACGATTTGCGATGAGCCACAAGCTGGCGAGGGATCGGTTCCTTTAGTGATGGAAACCCTAAACCAGGATCAGGTCCTTGTCAGGTTACATGGTCGAAATACAAATGGATGGACGAATCCAGGTAATCGCCATAACTGGAGGGAAGTTCGGTATTTATATGATTATAATCAAGAAGAACTCTTACAATGGAAGGAACAAATATTAGAATTAGAACGACAATGTAAAAATGTATTTATTTTATTTAATAATAATTCAGGAGGTCATGCTGCTAATAATGCTAAGGAAATGATTCAAATGCTCGATATTGAGTACACGAATTTAAATCCGAAGCAACTTGATCTCTTTGATTTATAAGGAGTATACCTATGGTGACGTGGTTCTTATTATTTATCATTGGTCTATTAGCAGGTACGATTGGAAGCCTTGTCGGTCTTGGGGGAGGCATTATTATCGTTCCTGTTCTTCTCATTATCGATCAATATACGAACTGGCTTTCTGATTTAACGCCTCAGAAAATTGTAGGTAGCTCGATCGTTGTCCTCGTCGTGATCGGTCTTTCCTCTACACTTGCTTACATGAAAAAGAAAAGCGTTGATTATAAAAGCGGAGCGCTTTTTTTTCTAGGAAGTGGACCAGGGGCTATTCTAGGGGCGTGGCTAAATAAATTTATTCAGGTTGATTATTTTTCCATTTATTTTGGGGTATTTATGGTGCTTGTTTCCATATTATTAATGGTAAGGAACCGTTTACGCCCTATGAAACTAAATGGTCAATTTGAACGAACGTATACGGATCCGAATGGGACAGAGATGAACTATAACTTTTCTGCCGTAGCAGCTGTTATTGTTTCATTTATCGTTGGGGTCATTTCAGGTCTATTCGGAATTGGTGGCGGCTCACTTATGGTTCCTGCCATGATTCTACTATTTGGTTTTCCAACATCGGTTGCTGTTGCAACCTCCATGTTTATGATTTTTCTTTCAAGTATAACGGGTACCCTGACGCATTTAGCACTTGGTAACATTCAGTGGTTTTTACTAATCGGTCTCATTCCAGGTGCATGGATTGGAGCAAAATGCGGTTCATTTATTAATCAGAAACTTTCGGACAAATCAGTGGTTGTTATTTTACGATGGATGTTAATTATTGTAGGTGTCCGATTAATCTGGCAGGGAACGATGGGATAAGAAAGGAAGAGTGTCTTGACTTCTAGAACATTACAATTTTATTATACAAACGATCTTCACAGTCATTTCGCAAATTGGTCAAAAGTCTCTTCATATTTGAAAGAGAAGAAGCGAATGCATGAGCTTCAAGGGACACCTTATCTCCTTCTTGATTTAGGAGATCACTCTGATAAGGTGCATCCAATGACAGAAGGAACTGTCGGCAAAGGTAACGTTCAGTTACTAAATGAGCTGGAATATGATTATGCCACTATCGGGAACAATGAGGGTATTACGTTTTCAAAAAAAGAACTAGAAGAGCTTTATTCAGACGCTAAGTTCGAGGTGATTGTCGCCAACCTCTATCATCAAGATGGTACAAGGCCTTCCTGGGCTGTACCTTACAAGATCCATGAGTTAAATGGCATTAAAGTAGGAATTATAGGTGTTACCATCCCTTATGAACAATTCTACTCACTACTTGGATGGCAGATTGATTCTCCATTCCATTTCTTACAGTCCCTCATTGATGAAGTACGCAGTCAATCAGATGTTGTCGTATTGATGTCACATATGGGCTTAGGTAATGATGAACAGCTAGCAAGGGAAATGAATGGGCTTGATGTTATTATTGGAGCCCATACGCATCATGTGCTGAAGCATGGCATGCTTGTAGAGGATACGCTTATTACTCAGTCTGGTAAAAACGGGAATTACGTTGGAGAAGTTTCGATTTGTTTTGATATGGAAACAAAGAAAGTGATTGAGAAGGAAGCATATGCGATAACCGTCCGGAATCGTAAAGAAGACGAGGAAGCGAAGGCGATGATTCAACAACTAAATATTGATGCACATAAGATGCTTGAAGAGGTCGTCTGTCGTCTTGAACAGCCTCTTGAATCTGAATGGTTTCAACGCTCGGTTCTAGCTGATGAGTTAGCTGCCGCTCTTAGAGAGTGGTGTGGAGCGGATATTGGCATGATTAACGCTGGTATGTTGCTTGATGGGTTACCAGAAGGAAATGTATCAAGAGAAGACCTTCATCGCATTTGCCCTCATCCTGTTAATCCTTGCAAAGTGGTGCTAAAAGGAAGCGAGTTACGAGAAATCATTTCTTATTCTATGTCAGATGAAATAGTGAATTTAAGTTTTAAAGGTCTCGGTTTCCGAGGAGAGGTAATGGGGATCATGGCATTCGATGGGCTTGAGGTTACCTCTGTCAAAATGGACGACGGCCTCTATCATGTAACAGATGTTTTTCACAACGGAAATAAGCTTGTTTCTGATGAAGAATATGCCGTTGCCACGGCTGATATGTTCACATTTGGGAAATTCTATCCTCAAATGAAGCATGCTAAAAAGAAATACTTTTTACCTGAAATGCTTCGAGATCTCCTTGCATGGCGTTTAGAAAATAGACATTAAAACTTTCAGTGTTTGATTGTCAAACATGCTCTTTGTCTCATATAGATATAGTGATATTCATTCAGGTCAGGAGGCGGGAATGACGTGATCACTATGTCACCAATCATGATTGACGGTCATCCTTTTACAGCGGTCAGTATGCAGCTTCCGAAAACGAATTTTCTAGCGGTCATGAATGACAATGGGTATATCATGTGCGGCGCACTCGATGTAGCCTTACTTAATGAAAAGTTAAGTGACCGAAAGATTATCGCAGGAAGAGCTGTTGGTGTACGGTCTATTGAACAACTGCTTGATGCACCGCTCGAATCTGTTACGCTTGAAGCAGAAGCGCGAGGCATTACGATTGGAACTAAGGGTAGAGACGCGATGCTTAAGATGATGTAAAGAAAGCCGTAGCACTTGCTACGGCTTTCTTTTCGATTATGAAACATTTAAGGCTCTATAATATTTGTTGG
>NZ_JBITPM010000048.1:0-36659 GCF_050467905.1 Pseudalkalibacillus sp. NRS-1564
GCTCTCCTTTTATTTATGAACGTTTAGCATTATTACCGATTTGCTTCATGTTATCTTGAAGTTCAAGAATTCGCTTCGTACCTTCATCTCGCAGACGTTTATTCTCGTCCTCAATGGCTCTCGTTTCTTCCATACCTTTAACGATTGTATTCCAGGATTCCTCAATCGTCTCAATCTTAACACTCGGTCTACCAGATAATTTAGCTATCTCAACGCTTTGATTCGAGATGTTCTGCGCATTGTTTTTTAACATTTCGTTTGTACGACGATCCAGCTCGTTCATTGAATCAGCAACAAGCTTCTGACGCTTCGCGGTCACAGCTTGAATGACACCGTTTTTAAAAACAGGAATGGTAATAATAAAGGCTGAATTGATCTTACCTATTAGCTTAGTGTTTCCACGCTGCAACAGTCGAATTTGTGGAGCTGTTTGAATTGCAACCATTCTCGCCATCTCAAGATCATAGATGCGCTCCTCTAGCGTCTGAATAGCATTATTCAAAGTATCAAGCTCCATTTGCGCCATTTGATCGCCACCACTAACTTTTTGTTGGATCGCAGGAACCTTATCTTGAAGTTCTTCTAACTTTATTTGACCTGCAACGACGTATTTCTCAAGTTCTACATAATAGTTCAGATTATGTTGGTACATTTCATCCAATGTCCCAGTAGAACGAGACATTTCATCTTTGTACTTGGAGATTTCAACGTGTACTTTCTCAATTTCTCCACCGAGCGTCTGATATTTACCAAAAATCTTTTCTACCATATCATTGCTTTTTTTGAAAAACTTAGAGAGAAAGCCCGTTTTCGGCTCTTCAAAATCTTTCTTATCAAAACGATCCATGATTTTCCCAAGTTGTTTCAGCATCTCACCTGAGTCCGTGACGCTAGTTGTACGCATCATAGATAAGATTTTATCTGAGAACTTCGAAATCTCTACCGCTGGTTCTTTACCAAATTCGAGTAATGCCATTTGGTCTTTTACATCAATTTCACCGGCAAGCTTTTGAACTTCTTGCTCTTCGCGAAGTTTTAAACGTACATCTTCAGCCTTCGCTTCTGTAATCTCTTCATTCTTATCGAGCGTAGTTAGGCCTGTATCATTCGTCATGGACGATCACTCCCTGATTATAATTTAATCGATTTAAATAGCTTACGAAATACAGAAGGTTCTTTAAAATCCTGCCGAAATGCCATTTCCTCTAACCAATGCGTATCAAACTGATTCGAATCAAGGTAGCGCTCAATACATTGATGACCAGGAGGATTATATAGAATGATATCAATACCGAACTCATTTAGCAGGTGTAACACTGCTGCATCTGATCGTGATAATGTACCGTTCATTTCTGTATTATATAGCACTACTTTCGGCACTTCCTGAGAATAATCAAACGTTTGCATTAAATGAACAAACTCCTCAGGGATTTTTGTAGTTTGAGAGAATAAATAAAGCTTAATATCTTCTTCCGTTTCATTACCTTCCGGAAGCAGCTTCGGATTTGCACACATTCTTGAGATAGCTTGTCCAATCGCTTTCTGCGTCTCATTTGGAAGGTGTTTATACTGCCACCAATTTCCCTGCATCATCAATTCAGGATCTAACATTCCTTCCCGATTCATCGTATGCTGGTAGTGAAATTTCTGATTCGCTCTCGTCTCCTGTGTGAAAGGAAACTGGCGAATCATCGTAGTCGATTTCGCTTCACTAATATCTTGAAGTCGGTTCCAGTATTCCTTTTTATTCTCAGATACTCCCATGATCTTAGCAAATAAAGAGGGGATATGGACCGTGCCATCCTCTACTTTAAAATTAGGTCTAATAAATGCTTTTTCCATTGCAATCAGAAATAATTCATCATAAGTCGTTTTTAGCGTAACAGACTTAGGGGAATAATTTCGTAACTGCCAAGGCTTAAAAAGTTGCGATCCTTCATGATGAAGCACCGTATCCATTTCTTTTGTTGCTCGATAAGCAACCGTAGAGCGTCTCTCTGGTTTTTCAATCGGAAATGGTTCAAGTGCGACGGTAGTAGGTAGGTTTCGTTTCTCCATCAATTCCCCATCGGGATCGAGTTCGTCAAACGAATCAACTCCTTCAGGGTGAAAATAAAGGACATCGCATCCAAGCTGAACAAGATAAAGTAAAAAGTATTGCTGACTTGTTGAAGCTTCACCGTACCATACAATACCAGGCATCTTTATTTCAAACTCCGCACCTTCTAACCATGGATCGAGATGATTCCAAGTCCATTTCATTAAATCAACAAGTACTCTGCGAAATTCCGGGTGACTAAATCCCCCATTATGCTGTTTTTCAAACAGTTCAAGAATGGAGATTAATGATTTTCGCAAATGACGATGTAAGGCAGGATTTTTGTGTGAAGGAATAAGTTTGGCGCCTTCCAAAAAGGCTACAAACCGATTCGCAGAAAGTCCGTTTTCTTTTTGGTTAATGGAATGAATCGATTGAATCGCCTGAAGTCGTTCAGGACTTATTACCTTATTCAATTCTTCACTTAATACATGAAAATAGTTAGAATTCGATAGCTCATGCAGCTGAAGAAAATATTCATTCTCATCATAATAGCTCCCCAAAAATCTCCCCACGATTTGCGTTATAAGTAATTCGTTCCCGTTCTCATAAGGAGTTCGTTCAGGAAACGGCTTGAATAATAGTTCATTTAAATTCTCATCATCAAGTGGTGTTTTCTTGATAAGAATTTGATCATAGTGACTCATGATGTTCTCCCCGCTTTCTCATTCCTTTCCGGAGGATGGTCAGTTCCGATCAAGCCTCCCTACATTCATAATTTTATTATACTTTTACAAGTAAGAAGTAACCCTATTTATTTCTAGCCATTCTTTCATCAATATAACATCTTCTATCTTTCAGAATAACATACTATTTCTTCCATACTTAACTCTTTTGTTCTACCGATTCCTTTTTTAAAGATAAGTCGCCAACAATGGAGTCTAGAATTTCTTCAGAGGCCTTCATTCCATGGGCTGTCGTTTTGGGAAGATCGGGATAACTTTCGAGAACTTCACCATGTGCAGGTACATAGCCACAATCACCTTGGTGAACAAGTTCATAATCAAGAAGGGAGTCTCCTGCTGTATACACGTAAGATAATCCAATCTCTTTCTTCAAATAGTCGACGGCTTTCCATTTGTTTACTGGATTTGGAACAAAATAAAGCTTCCTCCCCTGAAGACTAGGTTGCCATCCCTGCTCACGTGACCACTCAAATAAATGATAGAGTTCTTCGGACGATACATGATCTCGTTTAATAATTAGGTAAACAAAAAGGGAGTCTGCATGACGAATTCGCTCAACCCAGTTTCCTGTGATAAGGTTCTCCAGTTGCCGAACAAAGGCATCAAGCGACAAGCACTCTTCTAACGAAGCATTGATTCGATTCGACCAGTCACTCAATACTTTTCCGTTCTTTAAAATTCGACCGCCATTACTTGTTATGGCGTATTCGGGTTGAATCGTTGTTTGAAAGAGTGTGATACGACGGTATTGTTCAACTGTTCTTGTTGTAACAGGGATAAAATAAATCTCTTTATTTACCTTCTGTAATAACTTACTAGCATAGTTGGAAATATACGAAATTTCCTTTCCATCGAGTGTTTCAATTAATTCATAGTTTTGCTGGGTATCTTGCTCGATCATTCTACTAGAATAAATTAACGTGCGATCTAAATCACTAGCAAATGCTCTCATGATTCTTTCTCCATAGGCTTAATCAGTCCGCAGCATGAATAAGACATGTTTGCGTACTCTTCAATTGGAACACCTCGGTCTCTTGCTAGAATAAGAATATGTTCTAAGTTCATTTCCGCACCTGGATGCACAAGAATTTTCCATGGAACACGCCGTAACAATACTCTCGTTGTTTCTCCAACACCAGGTTTGATGAGGTTACTGTTTGCTATTCCATAATCCCTCTGGATGTTTTCGATGGATTCAAGTCCTTTCCACTTCGGCTTGCGATCTTCCTTTGAGATATCTTGCAATCCATCTTCAACCTCTGTAGCGATCAAAGGATACTGTGTACAAATTGTATCGACGAATAAGTTGGAGACATCTTCTGCAGCAAGCTCCGAGTAGTATTTGCCTCCATGGAAATCTCCCTCATGAATCCAATTATTATTAAGCACAGTACGACTGACAAGCCCTGATACGGTTGAATTTAAACAAGCACTTGGAATCAGAAAATCTTCACGAGTTCCAAAAAGAGAAGAACAGTCACCTGGGTCTGCTAAAACGGCTAATTCGCTTGATAGATTCTTGCCAGTACTAGCATTAAATTCTGCTACTGACTTTGTTAACTCCTTCGTAATCGCTCCTTTTCCAGTCCATCCGTCAATAAACGTAATAGAGGAATCAGGATGCTGATTTAAAATAAATTGAAGAGCATTCTCATCAATGCCTCTGTCCCTAATAATAGAAATGCTGTAATGGGGAAGTTCTCGATCGTACTTATAAGAAAGGTAACGCTTGATTAATACACCTATTGGCGTGCCTGCTCTAGCAAGCGAAACAAGTACTGTTTGAAAGCCTCTTTCCGCCACAAGCTGTTCAGCAACAATCCCTACTGCTACAGCCACTTTGTGCTTCGCCTCTTCGAGTGAAGTATAGAACAATTTCATATATTCATCTGTCGGCTTATACTCAATCGGAAGCATCTCAGAATAGTGTGTACCTTTCTGAATCGCCTGTTCTCTCTCCATCGTACTTTTTTCCATTGTGATGTCTGATAAATCTTTTAGAAGGAAAGTTACATCTTGATCAGGATAACTTCCCATTTTGGTAGTCTGTACAGTCAATTTGTTCATCCCTCTCTTCAAGAACACGTTACAATATGAATCGTTTTTATATCCCGTTCTTCTAATATTGCTATAATTTCTTTAAGGTCAGCATCTGGGACACTTTTTTCAAAAAAGAGAAAACCTTGCTCATATTCACCTTTAGGAATGTTGTAGACGTAATGCTGAATTTGTTGATCTTCTGGATTATCAAATGTGAAACCATTTGATATCGCATATCCATCAATATCTACCGGCTGTATCGGACTTCTTGTCGTGGAATGATAATACACCTCACCGTTTAAATAAGAGGCGATTTTCATTGGGATATACATAAACTCCCCAGTGCCAAGGCATAGAGTCTTCCCATCGAGCGATTCTTTCTTTAAGAGATTCGATGCTTTCTGACATGAATCCTCTATCTTCGCTTTATCCGCTCCGTTTATTCCAAACCTACCGCTATAAGTTAAATAGTCATTTCCATTACGTGAATCGAAACAAGATGATAAATCAATACGATTAATCTCAGCTACACCACTAAGATATCGACTTGATTGAAAGTCCTGAATCGGTTGCTCAAGAGGCTTTCCTTCGAAATTAATAGTTCCTTTAAGCAAAGAAAGAACGCTAATTGTAATCCCAAGTTCCATTTCTAATGCGTTATACTGTTCCATATGTTTATCAGATCGCCAGTCTAATAGAGAAAGAACAGCATAATGTTTGCGAGGATAGTTGGCGTGGAGTTCCCTGATGATATTTAGACAAGTCTTCCCAGTTGTTATTTCATCATCTACTAATACAACAGGATTAGACTTCATTAGAATAGATCGATCTGCATAACACCGTTGATCCACAGCATGAGAATGCTCTTCTTTGAAGTTAAATTCTGGATCTAAATCACTTACATTTTCTCTTGTTGTATGAATATAGTATCCTTCTTGAAAGCTATCAAATACAGCATGTCCGAGAGCTGTAGCCGTTTCAGCAAATCCAATTACTATTGGTGGTTCCTCAAGATAGAGAGGATTGTTTAGCAATCGCTCGTACGATTTCTTAACTTCTTCCAGGTGGTCGCTTAAAAACCCATCTCTTACTTCTGATAAATAATCGATGGACTCTCCTGTCACGCTCTCATAATAAGTGATTGCTAAGAGTCCTGAGGCAAGTAGCGATTTATGAGGATGAACCGGAATATGCTTGCCAAGCATTTTACTAACAAACAAAAAACCTCTTTTTTATTAATTCTAGCTGCCATTTGAAAAAATTCCTCAACCGGTATGTTCAATTTATTTTGAGTAACCTCTAAGTTAACGCTCATATCCGACAGGATCTGAAAATGGTACTGTTTCGGTAAGCATTTTGATGAAATTGTACTTGTCATGATACACCCCGTATATATTCGATTTCGTAATGATCTTCATCGCCCACTTATAATGCGGTTTAATCTCATTCATCTTATTATGTGATTCGCTTTTTAGCACGCCTACATCCCCACTTACGTGATCCAAAATGCTAAGTGCATCAAGATATTCTTCTTTCGATACAATATTTACACACTGTACGACTTTCATATGAGTAGGGTGGATGACAGTTTTACCAATTAGCCCATTCGTCAAATCAAGCAGCGTCTCGTTCAACAGTCCTGTGTTATAGTCCAGTATGGTTTCATTCGCATGGGCACTTACTTCGCTTCTGCTATTAAAATACTCCCATACAGGACCCGAGATAACAAAGGTTCTACCAAAATAATTGACGACATCAGATATAAAGTCTCTCATTATCGATATATCGTATATTGTTGATTGGGCACTGCGGCGGATTCCATAAAGTCCACATAGATCAGTCGCTCCAATACGGACGTTAAGAATAGAGGATTCGTATTCTTTTAATAGCAAAGATATGCGTTGGAATTCTGTATAGCGTGATTCCTTATAGAAAAGCTCTGGCGACTCTAAAATCGGCATGCCATATAGAAGAGCACCTGCCGTTCGTTCTACTTTTTTGAGAGTATGTAAATACTCTCCACCATTCTTAGAGGAGAATTTAGGAAACACAAAACCTGTCAAATAGTGAATAGAAGCACCTAATTTATTTGCCACTTCGTTTAACTGCTCAGCTGACCGGACACGAATGAACAGTAGGGGCAGTGTCTCCCAACACAACTGACGATCATTCATAGCTTGCGCGATAGAGGAAAGGTGTTCTACCGTCTGATCGATCGCCTCATCCACACAGTTGTCCCCAATTGCATCTTCAAGATCAAGCACAATCGTAGTCAATTCTTGGTACTTGCCTTGGATCACGATCTCAGCAATATCTTTTCGAATCGCAGGCATATACAAAGCAGCACCAACCGCATACGATAGCTGTTCACGATCTATATGTTTATTAATAGGTGTTGGTTTTTTATAGAAAATTTGCTCCTTTTGCATTTCTGATAGATATTTAAAATATTCCAGCGTCTTCACCCCCTAAGTCCTAATTATTAGGTTATATTAGCTTCTATTTTTACTAAATTGAAAGTTTCATTGTATAAAAAAGAAGGAGAGCACCCGCGTCTCCTCCTCTTTATATTATTCGTTCTCTTTTGCTGATGCTGTTTCTTCAGCGTATGGTCGATTTTTATTGTTAATGTAATGAACAACAAACGTTCCAAGGAAGGCAAGCACGATAATACCAAAGAAAGCAACGTGCGGGATTTCAATATGGAACACGCTTAAGAACATTTTCACTGAGATGATTGCAATTAATACAAACGCTGTATTTTCCATTTCAGGAACTCTTTCAATCAACTTCAGAAATACACCCGCTACTGTTCTCATAAGAAGAATACCAATCATACCTCCGAGTAACAGTACCCATACTTGTTCTGAAATAGCTAGTGCAGCTAAAATACTATCAGCAGAAAACGCAATATCCATTAATTCTACTGAAATAACAGTTGCCCAAAATAAACCAAAGGTTCGAACAAGCCAGGTATCCTTTTTCATACCCTCCGTACCTTCTTCTTCACCTTTACTTCTAAAGTGTTGAATTACAATCCACGCAAGGTATGCGGCACCAAATACTTTGATCCACCAAAATTTAATAAGATACATACCAATACCAATAAATAAGAATCGGAAGAAATATGCCCCTATTAACCCATAGGTTAGCGCTTTTCTACGTTTTTCTGGTGGAAGGTGTTTAACCATAACGGCAAGTACTAGTGCGTTATCAGCTGATAGCAGCCCTTCTAAAAGCACCAGCGTACCGATAAGTCCCCATGAAACAGGGTCAGTTAAAACTTCTCCCCACATTTCCCAATCAAAGAAAGAGGCATATGTGTTTAGAATTTCTTGTAAGATTTCCACTTGATGTTTCCTCCTAATGTCAACTAGCTAAGCCTTAAACCTCAAGGCCATAATTTTTACAAAGGGATGCAAGTCCACCTGAGAACCCGCTACCTATTGCATTGAATTTCCATTCGTTACCGTGTCGATATAGTTCACAAACGACGACGGCTGTTTCAATTGAAAAATCTTCGCCAAGGTCAAATCGCAATAGCTCTTCTCCAGAAGATTCATCCGCAAGACGAACAAATGCGTTTGATACTTGTCCAAAGTTCTGGTGGCGAGTTTCAGCATCATGTATCGTGACGGTGATTCCAATTTTATCAACATGCGCGGAAATTTTTGAGAAGTCGACGATCAGCTGTTCATCATCTCCATCACCTTCACCTGTTCGGTTATCACCTGTATGAATGACTGATTTACTTGGATGCTCTAAGTTGTTATAAAAAATAAAATCCAGATCGTCCTGACAACGATTATTTGCATCAACTAAAAATGCCGATGCATCTAGATCAAAGTCAGAGCCTCCCTGGTATTTGTTCGTGTCCCAACCAAGCCCAATAAGTCCTTTAACGAGTCCTGGATTAGTCTTTGTTAAATCAATTCTCTGTCCTTTAGATAGTTGAATTCCCAATGTGATCCCCCAATTCGCGTTTATATTGGAATGGCAAGAGGGAGGCATCCCTCTTGCCAAAAAAGAAGAGTTTATCCGACTTGTAAACCAAAGTCAGTTGCGATTCTAGCAAGTCCTCCCTGATAACCAGATCCTACTGCAGAGAATTTCCATTCGCCGTTATGACGGTAAAGTTCTCCAACAATAATCGCTGTTTCAATCGAGAAATCTTCTCCAAGATCATAACGAATGAGCTCTTCGTTTGAATCTTCATTTAGGATGCGTACAAATGCATTAGATACTTGTCCGAAATTCTGATTACGCGCTTCAGCATCATGTATCGTAATGACGAAAGAAATTTTCTCAATTTCAGCTGGAACATCATGAAGATGAACTTTTACTTGTTCGTCATCTCCTTCTCCTTCACCAGTACGGTTATCGCCTGTATGAACAACCGAACCGCCGCCACCTTCTGTTTGATTATAGAAAACAAAATCTTTATCAGAAGAACACTTACCAGTGCTGTCTAATAGGAAGATACTTGCGTCAAGGTCAAAGTCATTTCCGCCATCGTATTTATTTGTGTCCCATCCAAGTCCTACAATAACCTTTGATAGACCTGGATTTGTTTTTGTTAAATCTACTTTTTGTCCTTTAGATAATGATACAGCCATGCTCGTCAACCCCTTTAGAATTTTAGTAGTTTAATATTTTTTTGCAATGTCGCTTAAGCCAGCATCGTTCGTTCCATTACCAATCGCGGCAAATTTCCATTCACTGCCGTGGCGATAGATTTCTGCTACAAAGAGACTTGTCTTACCAGAATAGTTATCTGTGAGATTAAATTTAATCATTTCTTCTTGATTCGATTGGTTTACTACGCGAATAAACGCATTTTGAATCATACCAAAATCCTGTTTGCGTTTCACAGCATCATAGATGTTTACTACAAAAACAAGTTTTGTGATACGCTGTGGCACCTTACCGAGATCAACCATAATTTGCTCGTCATCACCGTCTCCAGCACCAGTCAGGTTGTCACCAGTATGATTGATACTTCCGCATGCGCTTTTTAAGTTACCGAAGTAAATTAAATCTTTTTTAGAAGTTAATTTGTCGTCCTCAAGCATAAGGAGAGAAGCATCACAGTCAACGTTAGCGCCACCGCTTCCGCCTCCAAAAAGACCACCTAAAAGACCACTTTTCTTTTGCTCAACTGGATCCCAACCAAGGCCAACCATAATTTTCGATAAACCGGCATTTCCTTTTGTTAAGTCAATTCGTTGACCTTTCTGCAAAGAAATTGTCAAATCGTTTCACTCCTGTTAGTAGATTTAAGTTAAATATGAGATGGTGTGTGTTAAGTTTAATAGTTAACTGCCTATTCTGTAATACGTGCCTAGATTCAGAAAGTTTCATGTTTCAACAAAAAAATTGTTTTTAACAAGAAAAATTGATTCTTTCTATTTAAAACTAACATATTTTCAGCTAAAATGAATCCTTTAACCATTGAGCAACGATGATAACATGAAAAATTTGTCGATTCTGTTAACGTAGGGAACTAACTACTTACTGAATAACTCTTTTATCCTTAGCTTCCTCCAGCCAATCAGGAAATTCATTTAGAAGATTATTGTACAACACTTCATCACTTGTCCGGTCAATATCTTCTATATGGAAGAAGTTGGCGTTATCAATGTAGCGTCCCGTCATCGTGTCCAACTTCTCTAATACATCGAAGTTAGAATCTCCTATACCAATAAACTGCCAAAAAAGAGGTTGGTCTGAAGATTCGACTATCGCTTTCTTAATTCCACGTTTACAGCCTCCATCATTAATAAACACAATGAACACCGGCTCTTTCGATGGATCTTCTTCTACGTATTTACTAATGACATCTTCCATAACGAGAGGTTCATCATTTCGACCAAATTTATGAACGAGATCGTTCGAAAGAATTTGACGATCCACGTAACCTTCGAAATCAAATTCTGTTACAGGCTTTAATCGACTAAACTCATTATCGTATACCCATACATCTAGTGAACCATCATCATCGAATTGACTTGCGACTGCAAGAACTCGCTCGACGACTTTTTGAACGACGCCTTCTTTGTATAGTTTCCGCATTGAACCACTAATATCAAGGACAAGACCTACTCTAGCTACAACTTGATCTAAATTCTTTTTCTTCAAAATAATACCAGCGTTTTTCTTCATTAATATAATACTCATCAGAGTGCCTCCTTTAAATTAAGAAAGAATAACTTCTTTTTCTATATGGCTAGCGCGAATACCCATTTCTGGATTTAAATTAAGGAACGGATTACCACCATTTTGCAACAGTTTAATCGCTTCGTACGGGATGTTTACGCCCGATAAGCAGCTAATATTCAACCCCCCAGCCATCCTTGGGTTAATTTCAAGAAGCTTTGGAATTCCATTGCTGAACTTAACTTGAATATTTGAGATGTAATCAATGTTATATTCCTTATGAATAGCTCGTGCAATCTCTAGTAGCTCTTCATTGTTCTCAAGTTCTCTTACTCTTCCCCCAACTTTCTTACGAGGGATAGCAAGATGCAGCTCTCCATCATACGCAAGACAGTCGATGCTATACTCATAACCATCTAAGTACTCTAAGACCATTAAGTCTGGGAACGAATCTTTTTGACTTAAAATAGAGCAAGCATGCTCAATTGAAATTCTTCTAGATACCCCACCCGTAAGAAGTTCTTCAATCGTTTCCTGCCCTTCACTAATAACCCGAAAGCCATTGGCGCCTTCACCTATCACAGGTTTAAAACAGACAGTATGACCTTTTTTACGAAGATGATGATAAGCTTTTTTGAATTCTTCTACATTGGTAACAACTGCGTAATCTGGAATAGGAACGAGCGATGTCTTTTTCTCTGCTTCCTTTGTAAGAATGGATTGGTACATAGCCGCTTTATTATCCATAAGAGCCATTAATTCTGCGTCACATACGAGAACTTTTACACCGATGCTGTGGAATTTCGAAAGGTTTTTCGAGATGAGGACATTTTCTTTACGAGGTATGAACAAATCGATGTTCTTTTCAGCACAAACTTGTAGACAATACGCAACGTACGCATCGCCACTAATATCAGGTTCAACAAAAGAATGATCGCAATACTGTAAATACAAAGCATCTTCGTTCGGGTGTGAACCATACACTTCAAATTCTGCTCCATCTTCGTTTTGTCGAATTAACTCTATGTAATGTGCCACAGTAGTAAACCATCTATTAAACCAAATCTTTGTCATGTTTGACTCCTTCTTTGCTGTGAAAGTTGTTTCTTAACTCAGCTACTACAGTTAGCTTAACATGAATACTTATCTCGAGATTTCACTCTCCCCGTTTATCATTTCATTCCAAATTTAAACATTCGACAGGTTTCGAAATTCTCCTCTATACGGCAAAAAATAAAGTGCGAACCTTTATTAGGTCCACACTCTATTCTTAATTAAACGTTTATTTAATTTCTAAGCTTGATCTGGCGGTGACAGGCACTAATTCAGACTTCCAATAAATTCATCAACTACTCGATTAAACTTATCAGCTTCTTCTATAAACGGACAGTGACAGCTTTCTTCAAACAATTCAAGTTTCGAGTTAGGGATCGCTCGATTTAAGTGCTCCCCTGCTGCTACTGGGATGAGCTTTTCTTCTTTTCCAAAACACAATAGCGTTGGTTTCGTTATTTGGTTTAAATAAGGGCGGCAGTCAATGATGGATTGATCGAAAAGAATCGCGCTTGCAATGGAAGCAAGCATTTTGGTTGTCTCTGCTAACATCCACTCGAGCTCAGATTCAGACAAATCTTTTTTAAACATCAGTGGAATGAATCCTTGAAGCAATCCTTTTTGATCCGATTGAATCTCTCTCATCATTCCGGTGAGTGCCGGTAGATCAAATGCACCTATTTCAAAATCTGGCCACTTAAAATCCGATGCTAGCTCATCAACAATAACTGTCCCCTTCACGTTATCCTCACCGAACTGCTGCAAGTATTCCCATATTACAAATGCCCCCATTGACCATCCAACTAGCATTACGTCCTTAAGATGAAGCTGGTCAATAAATTTCTTCAGATCACGAGCATAGTTTGCCACTGTGTGCCCTGTTTGAACGTGTGAGGATTGGCCATGACCTCTTAAATCTAGAGAAATCGCACGATACTTTTGTCTAAAGTACGGAAGCTGCTTTTTGAAAAAGCGGCTACTCATCCAAACGCCATGAATGAAAATCACAGGCTGCCCCATACCAACATCTTCATAATAAAGCTCTACATCATCTTTAATATTCAAAAATGGCATTGTTACCCCTCCTATAAATAAGAAATAATTGCCGTTAATCCTCATCGTATAGCTAACTCGAGTTTATCACGAGCATCATACGATACGTATGCAAGAACCTCTTCTTTTATCCATATATTGCTCGACAGCATTCGAGCCCGTTCGGGTGGTGACAGGCACTACCTATGCTAGAATATGAGGGAGAACATAATACAAATGTGAAGGAGGAGTTACAATGGGTATTTTAAGCGGATTTATGGGGAATGCTTCAACGATGAAGAAAGAAGATGTGCAAAAAGAGCTATCTACCATTCTTTCAGAAACAGAAGAGGTGAATGCTGCATTTAAGCTTGTGAGGGATTTAATCGTCTTTACAGATAAACGCCTTTTGTTTGTGGACAAGCAAGGCATGACAGGTAAGAAAGTGGAATATCATTCTGTTCTATACAAGAGCATTTCGCACTTCAGCATTGAAACAGCAGGACACTTTGATCTTGATGCAGAGCTCAAAATCTGGATTTCCAGTTCACAAGCTCCTACCTTCTCGAAGCAGTTTAAGAAGGATGATAGCATCTACACAATTCAAAAGATCCTTACTGAACTTTGTGGATAATGTATTACAATTCTAAAAAAAATTCAAAGAAGCTAGCGAACCTTAGGTCACTAGCTTCTTTGTTCAGTTTTCAATATTCATAAATTTATAAAGTAAGGTTGCTTTATTACTTGGACAACACATTTACGATTTTAGCTATGGCCCAATCAAGATCTTCTCTTGAAATGATAAGCGGTGGCGCAAATCGGATCACCGTATCATGCGTTTCCTTACATAAAAGCCCTTCTTCTTTTAACTTTTCGCAGTAAGATCTTGCTGGCTTTGTTAATTCAACTCCGATAAATAATCCTTTACCGCGTACTTCTTTAATTAGAGGGTTATTGATATCCTTTAATTTTTCTTGAAAATAGTTTCCAAGCTCGAGTGACCGCTGAGCTAACTGTTCGTCTTCTAAAACTTCAAGAGCAGCAACGGAAACGGCACAGCCAAGCGGATTCCCACCAAATGTGGATCCGTGTGAGCCAGGATTAAAGACACCAAGAATCTCTTCATTAGCAGCAATACATGAGATTGGGAAGACGCCTCCGCCTAGCGCTTTTCCAAGAATGTAAATATCCGGCTCAACATTTTCCCAATCGCACGCAAATGTTTTACCCGAGCGCCCAAGACCAGCTTGAATTTCATCTGCAACGTAAAGCACATTATTTTCTTTACAAACATCATAAGCTTCCTTTAAAAAGCCTTCTGGAGGAATGACAATCCCTGCTTCTCCTTGAATCGGTTCAAATAGGAAAGCAGCTGTATTTGGTGTAATGGCATTTCGTAGCGCATCAATATCACCGTATGGAATCAATTTAATTCCCGGTAACATTGGACCAAATCCTCTCTGGTATTCAGCCTCAGAAGAGAGAGATACAGCCGTCATTGTACGTCCATGGAAATTTCCGACGCATGCAATAATTTCAGCCTGATTTTCTGTAACGCCTTTCACATCATAAGCCCAGCGTCGCACCGTTTTAATAGCGGTTTCCACTGCTTCTGCCCCAGTGTTCATTGGAAGAACTTTTGCTTTATTTGTTAGCTTTGCGACCTTCTCATAAAACGGAGCCAATTGGTCGTTATGAAAAGCTCGGGATGTTAATGTAATGCGATCTGCCTGATCCTTCAAGGCTTGAATAATTTTCGGATGACGGTGTCCTTGATTAACTGCTGAATAAGCACTCAACATATCCATATATCGGTTACCTTCAGGGTCTTTCACCCACACCCCTTCTGCATCCGTAATCACAATTGGAAGCGGGTTATAGTTATTCGCTCCATATTGAGTTGTTTTTTCAATCACATTCTCAGTCGTTGATTGTGTCTTCATGTTCTTCCTCCTTTAAAAGTTCGCCTCACCTAGAGAATCAAAAAATCTTCGCTCTCCCTCTCGTTAGTAACAAGCAAGTTTTATGCCAACTTTTTAAAACGATTAAATCTTAGGGAGGACGGTGATTATTCAATTTCGCCACGCAAAACACCTTTGCATATAATTGATTTATTTTGCATGTGTGTGCAAAATAACATTGCAATCCATGTACTTTCATACATACAATAGCGGTAGCAACAAAGGAGGTACGTAACTTGGATAATGAAACGGAGAACGATTGGAAAGCACTTAAAACGATGAATCATGTATACAAAAAAATCATCGATGAAATCGACGTCGGCGTTCATGTGATTGATGAAAAAGGGAAAACGATCATTTATAATCCTAAAATGATGCAAATTGAAGCCATGGATAGCCAGGATGTTGTTGATAAGCATTTATTAGATGTCTTTATGTTCTCAGCGAATGAGAGCAGCACGCTTGTTAAGGCACTTCAAAAAGGCATCGAAACTTCGAATGTGAAGCAAACGTATTTCAATAATAAAGGGAAAGAAATCACAACAATTAACAACTCATTTCCCATTTTAGAAAATGGAACTATTAAAGGCGCTGTCGAGATTTCTAACGACGTAACAAAGCTTGAACGGTTAATTCGTGACAATATGAATCGAAAAGGAAACACTCGATTCACATTCGATAGCATTATTGGAGATAGTCTTGCCATTCAAGAAGTGATTGAGAATACAAAACGAAGCACACGAACATCGTCGTCTGTTTTGATCGTTGGGGAAACCGGAACAGGAAAAGAATTATTTGCTCAAAGCATCCACAATGGTAGCCACCGTTCTTCCGCTCCGTTTATTTCGCAAAACTGTGCTGCCTTACCTGATAATTTGATTGAAAGCCTTCTGTTCGGTACGAAGCGAGGCGCATTTACAGGAGCAACTGAGCGACCAGGCTTATTTGAACAAGCAGAAGGCGGGACGTTATTACTTGATGAAATTAATTCTTTAAGTATGAATTTACAAGCGAAACTATTGAGAGTCCTACAGGAAAAAACAATTCGGCGCATTGGTGACACAGAAGATAAGGCCATTGACGTTAGAATCATCGCTACAATGAACGAAGATCCCATTGAAGCCATTGCGAAGGAACGAATGCGTAAAGACTTGTATTACCGACTTGGGGTTGTGACTCTTTTTATCCCTCCACTTAGAGAAAGGAAAGAGGACATCTCTTTATTAGTGGATTCGTTTATCTCAAAATACAACGATCTCTTTCAAATGGATGTTAAAGGAGTAGATACGGAAGTCTCTGAATCATTTCAAGCTTACGACTGGCCAGGGAATGTACGAGAATTAGAACATATTATTGAAGGGGCAATGAATTTAATGATGAGCGAAGACATCATACACTATTCTCATTTGCTCATTCAGTATCGAAATAAATCGCCATTACAAAAAGAAAGGCATTTGATTGAGGCTAATCAACTTACCATACATCATTCCAATCAAATTATCCCATTGAAAGAACAAATGGAGAAAGCTGAAAAAGTTTATATCCAAAAGGTGCTTCAAGAAAACAAAAACAATATATCAAAAACCGCAAAAGTGTTAGGTCTAAGTAGACAAAGCTTGCAGTACCGGTTAAGGAAATTTGATATTCAAACGTAAAAATAAGAGGCTAGATGAAATCGTAGCTTATGTGTGAGTGATTCGCCTTCTCTCTTCCATCCATTTTATCTCTTCATTAAAACACGTATAATAAGAAGTAACCGCTTTATCATTCGACAGAATTTGACTTAAACCGGGTGGTGACAGGCACCAGAAAGACCAGAAAGGAGCTTTCCCTCATGTTCGAACTCTTGCTTACGATGCTAGAGCGACTTGGCATTATCGTCACAATTGCGTTTGTGCTAACCCGCTTTCGCTTCTTCCGAGATATGATATACAGCGATCAGCTTGCTCGTAAGCAGCAGTATGTTGCGATTGGCTTCTTTGGTTTCTTTGGGATCATCGGAACATATACAGGATTAACATTTAGTACAGATTCACTCCAATTTAATTCATGGCCACTTGAAGTTTCTTCTGACGAAGCCATCGCGAATTCAAGAGTAATCGGAGTCGTTCTTGCTGGACTTCTTGGTGGAAAGAGGGTTGGATTTGGTGCAGGGCTAATTGCAGGGATTCATCGCTATATGCTTGGTGGATTTACAGCAGTAGCTTGTGGACTTGCCTCCATTATTGCTGGACTTATCGCTGGCTCTCTACACAAACGAAACCGTCATGTAAAACTTCGATCAGCCTTTATGATCGGTGCAGGTGCAGAAGCCGTTCAAATGCTCATTATCTTGCTTCTTTCAAAACCGTTTCAAAATGCCATGGCTCTTGTAGAAGTGATCGGAATTCCAATGATTCTCGCAAACGGAATTGGCTGTGCTCTCTTCCTCCTTATCATAAAAAATGTTGTAAACGAGGAAGAAAAAGCTGGTGCGCTTCAGGCACAGAAAACCCTTCGTATCGCGGATCAAACACTTGGTTATCTCAGACAAGGGCTTTCTGAAGCTTCAGCTCATGAGGTCTGTCAGATTCTTCATCGAGAAATTGAAGGTAGCGCAGTAGCGATAACGGATCGTACACACATTTTAAGTCACGTTGGCCTTGCGAACGACCATCATCAATCAGGACACGAGATTCAAACGACCATTACAAAAGACGTGATTCATAAAGGTGAAATTGTTATAGCAAACGATCAAACCATTCACTGTGCTGAGAAAAATTGTCCGCTCGGAGCAGCCATTATTGCTCCCCTTAAACAGCGAGGTAAAACAATCGGCACGCTAAAATTCTATTTCCGATCGGAAAAAGAGATCACCCATATTATTACTGAGCTCGTTCTCGGTCTCAGCAATCTTCTTAGTAATCAGTTAGAAATAGCTGAAGCGGATAAAGCCTATCAGCTCGCAAAAGAAGCCGAAATCAAAGCATTACAAGCACAAATCAGTCCGCACTTTCTTTTTAATTCACTGAATACAATTATTTCGTTAATTCGTATTGAACCTGATAAAGCACGTAAATTACTCGTTTCCCTTTCACACTTTTTAAGACAAAATTTATCTGGTACTACAGCGAACATGACCTCGCTTAACCAGGAGTTAAAACACGTGAAAGCCTACCTTGAAGTGGAAGAAGCACGATTTGTAGACAGACTAACCGTTAAATATACAATCGATGAAAGTGTATTATCCGTCCAATTACCTCCACTCACGTTACAGCCGATTGTTGAGAATGCTATTAAACATGGTATCAAAAATAAGGAAAACGATTGTCTTGTTGAAATTACAATTGCTCAAAATCCAAACGGGGTTACTGTTTGCGTAACTGATAACGGTGAAGGGATTTCCCCTGATCGTTTACCAGAGCTTGGTAGAGTACACGTGTCGTCAGAAATTGGTACAGGGCTTGGCCTCTATAACGTTAATCGTCGCCTAACAATGCTATTTGGAAGCGAAGCAAGCCTTGCCATTCATAGCGAGCCTTGCAACGGTACAACCATTTGCTTTTTGATTCCACTAATGGAGGACTAATAGATGAACGAAATGAAATGTTTAATCGTGGATGATGAACGATACAGCCGCCAGGAACTCGTTCATTTACTCTCACATTTTAAATCGATAAATGTGATCGGTGAGGCTGATTCAGGTGAAACAGCAGTGATCAAAGCACTTCAACTTCAACCAGATGTTGTTTTTCTTGATGTTGAGATGCCCAAAATGAATGGGATGGAAGCAGCAAAAGCCTTATTGGAACTTAAGAAATCTCCTCTAATCGTTTTTGCGACCGCTTATCCTGAATTTGCTGCAGAAGCTTTTCGATATGAAGCGATTGACTATCTTCTGAAACCCTATGATGAAGAACAGCTTCATCAAACCGTACAACGTCTAGAGAAGTTGATGCAAGTATCTACTAAAGAAGAACCTCCGCCAAAGAAAGGCAAGCTCTCAGTTGAACTAGAAGGTGAGATTCATTACCTCGATCCCAATGATATCCTCTTTATTTTTCGCGATGAAAAAATCTCACGGATCGTTGTAAAAAATGGCGAGTACGAAGTGAAGATGGCGCTAAAAGAACTTGAAAGCCGACTATCCTCCTTTTCGTTTTTTAGAATTCATAAAGGATATCTTGTTAATCTTCACTACGTGACGCGCCTGACCCCATGGTTTAATGGTGCTTATCAGCTTGAATTAGAAGGTGTTCGAGAAAAGCTTTCTGTAAGTCGTAATTATGTAAAAGCACTACGTACAGAACTTGAATTGTAATTCCGAGTGCATTTCAGTCTTTCATACAGACATCTCAATCCAACTTTCAGACATGTTAGAGCGGAATTAGTCCATTCCTCCCTCTCATCTCTTATACTTTATGTAAACGCATACATTGTACGGAAAGGGATGATTTCATGTATACATTTCTAGCAGGAATTGCACTTCTTATTATTGGTTATTTTACTTATGGAAAATTTGTTGAGAAAATTTTTGGCATTAAGGAAGCACGTCAAACCCCCGCCTATACGCATCAGGATGGCGTCGATTACCTTCCAATGAACACGAAGAAGAACTCCTTGATTCAATTATTGAACATTGCAGGAGTTGGTCCAATCTTCGGACCGATTCTTGGTGCACTCTACGGGCCAGTCGCTTTTCTCTGGATCGTATTTGGCTGTATTTTCGCAGGAGCTGTTCACGATTACCTTACAGGAATGATCTCCATTCGTAACAGGGGCGCTCACTTACCTGAACTTGCTGGAAAGTTTCTTGGAAAAGTGATGAAGCACGTTGTGAATGCTTTCGCTGTGCTACTTCTCCTCCTAACAGGAACGGTGTTTGTCACAGCACCAGCTGGACTATTGAACAACTTAATGAACGGCTGGGCAACAATGGGTCTTATTCTAGGAGCAATTTTTGTTTACTATATCCTAGCTACATTGTTACCGATTGATAAAATCATTGGACGCTTTTATCCGATTTTTGGTGCACTTCTTCTTATTAGCGCACTCGGCGTTGGTGCTGGACTTGTGTTCACTGGCGCACCGATTCCTGAAATCACGCTAAGTAATTTCCACCCTGACAATGCACCAGTCTTTCCATTACTATTCTTAACAATTTCTTGTGGCGCACTTTCTGGATTTCACGCTACACAAACGCCAATCATTTCACGCACAACGCAAAATGAAAAACAAGGTCGCAACATTTTCTACGGAATGATGATTGCAGAAGGTGTCATTGCGATGATTTGGGCTGCTGCTGCTATGAGCTTATTCAATGGACCTGTTGGGTTAAATGAACTGCTTGCTAATGGTGGACCGGCTGCGATTGTAAGTGAAGCTTCTACTCTCATGCTAGGTGCGATCGGTGGAACGCTTGCCATTCTTGGTGTTATCGTCCTTCCAATCACGTCCGGCGATACGGCCTTCAGAAGTGCTCGTATGATTATTGCAGACTACTTTAATTACTCACAGCGTAAAGTAACAAATCGCCTCTGGATCGCACTACCGCTATTCGTTGTCGCATTTGGGCTTACGAAAATTGATTTTACCCTTCTATGGAGATACTTCTCATGGGCTAACCAGTCTACAGCGATGATTGCCTTATGGGTTGGTGCAATGTACTTGTTTATTGCAAAGAAAAACTACTGGATTGCCATGATCCCAGCAATTTTTATCACAATGGCAACGACAACTTACATTCTTAATGCACCAATCGGCTTTCGGTTACCAATGAATGTCGCCTACATCGGCGCAACCATCATTACGATCGCCGTTATTGTAGCTTTCTTCTACTCTGCTCGCAAGCAACGCGCTGCCAACATTCCACTAGAAATCGATATCTCCGGTTGGGATAAGGATAGCGTTGCTTAAAGGGATACATTGAACAGAGAATCCCCTTTGACGGATAGCGTATTAAACCGAAAAGGTGTGATGATATGGGCTGCTGCCAATCGAAAGATAAAACGACTCTTGAAGAGGAAGAAGAACGTATTAATGAGAAGGGAAAAGAACAGCTCCCTCTCTTTGGAAAAGTGATCCTTAGCGTTTTGTTTCTTTGCGGAATTGCGCTAATCACCTATTTATGAAATTTTGAAAAGGGAGCGAGATCGAATCCATGATCTCGCTCCCTTTTTACTACTCAATCGAAAGATGCCGAACTCTTTCAGGGTTATACTCATTTAGCCAATCATTCGCTTCTTGAATAAGCCATTTCCCATACTGATCCAAAAAGTGAGTAATCTCTTCTATTGAGGATGTAGGAAATACAGCGTATGTTAAGGCTTGTTTCATATAAGACTCTTTATGTGGATAAAAATTACTAAACAGCTTATAAGCTGGATAAAGGTCTCTTGTATACATTGGATCTTTCTCCATCACAAGCGCGAGACCGCTCCGGACAATGATTTTCATAATCCATCCGCAGCAATCCGCTATATCTTCACTATCTTCATTTCCAACAAGCTCGCTTTTTGCCTGAACGATGTGGTTTTCTAGCTGAATCAGATGATCATTTGCAAGAGCTCTATGTGGCTTGAACCTAGGAATAGCTTTTGCCACATCTTTTCCATAAACACAGAGACTGGACGTTTTCAGCATGAATGGAATGATTGAAAAGGAAGTTAACCCCTCTAACTCTTTAGCTGAATAGAAACTTATCTCACACCCATTTAACCATGGAAATTCATCAACTAATTGTTGATTCAATAATTCAGCTACTTGCTCATTCCCGTTCTCTGTTAAAACAATGAGATCGAGATCAGACACACCTTCTATTCCTTCCCCCTTTGGCGCTGATCCTCTTAAATAAATGCTGCTTAAAGGCATAGCTATAGTTAAATTCTCCACAGCACGATCGATCGCGTTTCGATAGTTTCTATTGATTTTCTCCCAAGACGTATCATTTACAAGGTACCCCTCATGATCGACTTGATAGAAAGACCCAATTTGTTTAATACCGTCCATTTCACCCCTCCTTCGTTCTAGCCTTATCATAGCTACTTTATTTCTTTTATAAAAGAGCTGTTATTTTGTTTTAGCTCCATTCCTGTCCAAACCTCACCTATCCGAATTTCATAAAGTAATAATGCACGATCTAAGAGTTTCCCGACTCTTACATTTAACAAGAAAAGAGGAATAACATGTCTTATCACGACGAATTCACTAAAAACGCTGGTAGGTGTGTAGCCATTCGCTGTCATGATGGCAAAACGCATTACGGTTACATCGATCACTGTGACCGCGACAATGTCTACCTTCGCCCGATGGATGGCGAAAACGATGGGCCAGGCTTTGGTAGCTACTTCTTTTTCGGAGCGGCTCTCATTGCAGTCGGTCTTGCCTCCATCGCCGCTTATAGCTGGTCACCTTTCTTTTTCTGGTAAAAAACAAAACGCTCAGATTTTGAGCGTTTTTTACATAGACTCCTCATGTAATCATGTTTATTTTACCTTTTAAAATTAATTTTATATGTAAACCTTTTCATGTGATCTTTGTCACATATGAGCAATTAAATCCACGTTATATTATGTATGTGAAAGACATCACATACAATAGATTGGTGGAATTAATATGAAAAACGAACGATATACAACGAGAGTTGCTGTCATTGGAACTGGATTTGTTGGGACAAGCTATGCTTTCGCCTTATTAAATCAAGAAGTAGTAAATGAAATGGTGCTCATTGACTTAAATAAAGAAAAAGCTGAAGGAGAAGCAAGAGATTTAAATCACAGGATGCCGTTTGGATCAGCTATGAGAATTTGGGCAGGGGATTATGAAGACTGTCGAGATGCTGACATTGTCGTAATTACAGCCGGCGCAAATCAGAAACCTGGGGAAACGAGACTTGATCTTGTTGAAAAGAATGTAAACATCTTCAGGGGAATTGTTACTGCCGTTATGGAGAGTGGTTTTGACGGACTATTCATCGTTGCAACGAATCCAGTAGATATCCTCTCTTATGCTACATGGAAATTCTCTGGTCTACCGATGGAACGCGTTATTGGTTCTGGTACGATTCTTGATACCGCAAGACTTCGTTACTTAATCGGCGATCATTTCAAGGTCGATTCTAGAAATGTACATGCTTATATCCTCGGCGAGCATGGCGATACGGAGCTTCCAGTATGGAGCCACGCTACCATTAGTAGCCGCCCAGTAACGAAAATGCTATCAGAAGAAGAGTTGCCAGTACTTGACGAGATTTTCACGAACGTCCGCGACGCAGCTTACCACATTATTCATCGGAAAGGCGCAACTTATTACGGTATTGCAATGGGACTTGTACGTCTGACCAAAGCGATTCTAAGGAACGAAAGCTCTATCCTAACGATCTCAACATTGATGCAAGGTGAATATGGTCTTAATGACATCTATATTGGCGCACCTGCCATTATCGACAGAAACGGTATTCGAGAAATAGTAGAGCTTGATCTCACAGAGACCGAGATGAAACAACTGCATCATTCTGCAAGGACGTTACGCGAAGCAATGAAACCCTGTTTTGAGACGGTTAAATGAAACCCTACTATAACACTTAAGAGGTGATCCCCATGGAAACATGGACACAAGTATATGACCCATTTAATAACATCTGGCTATCCGCTTTTATTGCTCTTATTCCGATTTTCTTTTTCTTTCTTGCTCTTACAGCATTTCGAATGAAAGGGCATATCGCTGCTACTGTTACAGTGATGCTCGCTATAGTGATTGCGATTCTCTTCTATGATATGCCTATTACGATGGTTGCAGCGACAACTGGTTACGGTTTTACATTTGGCTTATGGCCAATTTCTTACATCGTAATTGGAGCTGTCTACCTTTATAAACTTTCTGTAAAAAGTGGGCAATTTGATATTATCAGAAGTTCCATTGTATCCATTACGGACGACAAACGAATTCAAATGTTGCTCGTCGCCTTTTCATTTAATGCGTTTCTTGAAGGCGCAGCTGGTTTTGGAGCACCGATTGCGATTACAGCCGCTCTTCTTGTAGGACTTGGATTCGAACCACTTAAAGCAGCGGGCCTTTGTTTAATCGCCAATACAGCTAGTGGAGCATTTGGAGCAATGGGCATCCCTGTCATTGTTGCCGGTCAAGTGAGCGGGCTCGCTCCACTGGAAATTGGTCAATTTCTTGGCACGTCTCTTCCCTTTATCTCTTTCACAATTCCATTCCTACTCGTCGTCATTATGGATGGTATGAAAGGCTTGAAAGAAGTATGGCCAGCAGCTCTTGTAGCCGGTAGTACTTATGCCATTACACAATGGGCGACAGTAACTTTTATTGGACCAGAGCTGCCTAATATTACGTCTTCTATCGTTAGTTTAGTAGCCGTAGCTGTATTCGTGAAAATTCGGCATCCAAAAATGCAGCAAACTCAGGGAATTAACCCTGAAGTGGAGGCACACCTGGCTGTTTCTCTTGACCCTGAAGCTCAACTAACCGCAGGTAGAATTTTAAAAGCATGGTCTCCATTTATTGCGTTAACAGGAATGGTAACAATCTGGAGTTTAAAACCTTTCAAAAATTTATTTGTAGAAGGCGGATTACTTGAAGCAACGATTCTTCAAATTCCTGTACCTGGACTCCATAATCTCGTCATTAAAACAGCACCAATTGTAAGTGAACCTACACCATATGGGGCGATGTTGAAACTTGATCTTCTTTCAGCAACAGGAACAGCCATCTTCATCGCTGCGGTCCTATCTATTTTCATTCTTAGAATGAGTCCTAAAGCAGCGCTAGAAGCTTTTGTTGAAACAATAAAAGAACTTCAAAAGCCCGTACTTACAATTATGATGGTGCTAGGATTTGCCTTCATTGCAAATTATAGTGGCATGAGCTCTACATTAGGTCTAGCTCTTGCTGCAAGCGGAGGTGTCTTCCCATTCCTTTCTCCACTCCTAGGATGGCTTGGCGTATTCTTAACTGGTTCTGTTACGTCTAACAATGCTTTATTCGGGAACTTGCAACAAATTACTGCTCAGCAAATTGCTGTTCTTCCAATGGTTCTCGTTGCTGCGAATACTGCAGGTGGCGTGATGGCAAAAATGCTATCTCCTCAGTCTATCGCTGTTGCAACAGGTGCGGTTGGCCTAGTAGGACGAGAAGGAGATCTCTTCCGTTTCACTCTTAAATATAGCTTCGTCTTTTTACTCATCACCGGGGGCATCACATTTGCGCAAGCGATTTTCATAAGTTAACGATTTAATTAGGAGTCAAGAAGCTGACTCCTATTTTTTATGCTTCATTAAATTTAGACGCTAATTTTAAAGACATGTCCACACCATTCACTCAGTTTGTCCATATACTGCTATCAGAAGATGGCTTTTGAGGAGTGAAATGGATGGGTTGTTTTATTAGAGGACCAGTGATCATTACAAATAATAGCGGAACGGTAGTCCAATGTGCACACACGATCTCCCCAATCTCCGTAAGTAATACGGTTAGTGGATCCGGTGGGGGCAATACAGGATCATTTATGATTGTAAATAATTTCTATAGCGTTGCAAAAGGAATAAAGTCCGGACAATAGGCATCATTATTCTTTTTATGAAGTAAAGCCAATCGATTAACGATTGGTTTTTTCAATTCCTAACGTAATGAAAGTGTCAGGAGATATGCGATAATGAAGAGGACTCTAATCCAATCTGAGAGGTGGTAAGTAACATGGAGAAATTTTTCTACGGAGAGAACGAAAATCAATTTGGCGAACTACGACTTCCAGAAGGAGAAAGACCTTTCCCCGTGGCAATCGTTATTCACGGCGGCTTTTGGAGAAAACCGTTCACACTCGAGATCATGAGAAAAGTGGCGGAAGATTTAACAGCGAGTGGATTTGCCACGTGGAACATTGAATACCGTCGAACGGGACAAGAAGGCGGAGGTTATCCTGGAACACTTACAGATGCTGCAAAAGCAACTGACTACATAAGAACACTTGCAGAATCCTATCCGCTCGATCTAAACAAAGTGGTTACGATTGGACATTCAGCTGGGGGCCATCTTGCTACATGGATTGCTGCGCGTCACCGTATAGATAAGAATAGTGAGTTATTCATTACGGACACCCCTCTTCCTATTCACGGAGTGGTTAGCCTTGCAGGTGTGAACGATCTTGAAATGATGCATGGTGTTCATGAGTACAGAGATCAAGTCCTCTCTCTTGAACCAAATAATCCTACTGCAGAACTATTAGGCGGTTCGCCTGAAGAATATTCAGAGCGCTACAAAAATGCTTCCCCTGTGGAACTTCTTCCACTTGGTGTTCAACAAATTCTCGTTCATGGTGCGCTAGACATTAATGTTCCGATCGGGATTAGTGATTACTACCAGCGCGAAGCTGAAGGCGAAGGCGATTTTGTTAAACTTATCGAACTCCCCTCAGCAGAACACTTTGTGCTGACCGATACGAATTCATTTGCATGGGAAACAATTAAGGAAGAACTTTCACTTTTAGTCGAATATTAAAATAAACGAAAAGCCGGGGAGCGCCCCGGCTTTTCGTTTATTTCTATACAGACTCTTTCGTCTCAATCGGTTTGCCAAGGACGTTCTGATTGTAATTCTTCCCCCACTCATACATGGAGTCGAGTATAGGCATTAATGTTTCACCTTGCTCGGTAAGGGAATACTCTACTTTCGGAGGGACAACAGGGTATACTTCTCGATGTACGATTTGGTCGTCTTCTAATTCTCGTAGCTGGTTCACTAGCATACGCTGTGTAATTCCCGGCATTAGTGACTTTAGCTCACCAAATCGCTTCGTTCCCTGCTTACCTAAATGCCATAAGATAAGCATTTTCCATTTGCCTCCGATAACCGCAAGCGTTAATTCTTTTTCACAGTAAAATGTTTTATCCTGGGTACGTGACATACGCATCACCTCCGTTTAAGCCCAGTATAACTCATAGTATACTTTTTGACACTATGTAAGTTTAATGTGCGTACTTACATTAATAGGTTGTAAGCAGTATACTTGCTACTACACCAACAGATCGATTATATTGGTGTCGGACAAGAGAGAGAAAGAAAAATTATGGATTGGGAGTGAACGTATTATGAAATTACAGCTAGCATTAGATTTGGTAAACACAGAAGAAGGTATTGAACTAGTGAAAGAAGTTCAGGAGCATATTGATATTGTTGAAATCGGTACGCCGATCGTCATCAATGAAGGTCTTCGTGCTGTCAAAGATATGAAAGCAGCATTCCCTAACCTTGAAGTTCTTGCAGACCTTAAAATTATGGATGCTGCAGGATATGAAGTTATGAAAGCATCTGAATCTAACGCAGATATCATCACAATTCTTGGTGCTGCTGAAGATGAATCAATCAAAGGTGCTGTTGAAGAAGCGAAGAAACAAGGTAAGGAAATCCTTGTTGATATGATGGCAGTGAAAGATCTCGCAACTCGTGCGAAAGAAGTAGACGCACTTGGCGTTGACTATATTTGTGTCCACACTGGATACGATCTTCAAGCAAAAGGCCAGAATTCTTTCGAAGACCTTGAAACAATTAAAGGCGTCGTAAAGAATTCGAAAACAGCAATCGCTGGTGGCATTAAGCTTGATTCTCTTGAAGAAGTTGTAAAAGTACAACCAGACCTTGTCATCGTAGGTGGCGGTATTACTGGTGAAGACGATAAAAAAGCCGTTGCATCAAAAATGCAAGAGCTTATTAAAGGATAATCAACCATGCAGACTACTCACTATTTAGCTGAAATCATTGATGAGCTAAATCGTTCAGTAGATCTCATTGCTGACGAAGAAGCGGAACAGCTCGCTAACGAAATTCTCGAAGCGAACAAGGTTTTCGTTGCTGGCGGTGGTCGATCTGGCTTTATGGCAAAGTCTTTTGCGATGCGCATGATGCACATGGGAATTGATGCTTACGTTGTTGGCGAAACGGTCACACCAAACTTTGAAGAAGGTGATCTTGTCATCATCGGATCAGGTTCTGGTGAAACGAAACAGCTCGTTTCCATTGCGAATAAGGCCGCCAATATCGGCGGAAAGATCGCTGCTGTAACAATTAATCCTGACTCAACAATTGGCGAGCTAGCAGACATCATCGTAACATTACCAGGTTCACCAAAGGATCAGTCAGGTGATTTTGAAACGATTCAGCCAATGGGCTCTTTATTTGAACAGACTCTTTTACTTTTCTATGATGCGATAATTTTACGCTTTATGGATAAGAAAGGGTTGGATACGAATAAGATGTATGGAAAGCATGCGAACTTAGAATAGTGTTAAAAGCCTGAAAAACCTCTAAAGTAGAGGTTTTTCAGGCTTTTTTGCATGATAGCATACTCTATCTTCCTTTTATCCCCAACAAACCCATGACATTTATCATGGTTATGTCCTGACGTTTGTGTCTTACACCATGACACCAAATCCTCTATCATTAGGCTTAACGTTATTTCAACTATGCCTAACAAAGGGGTAACCATATGAATGAACAAAAACAAAAACAAAAAGAATTGAAAAAAAGTGTATCAACTTTCGCAAAACCCGACACGGTCGTAGGGGTACGACAGCTCTTGAACACCCTTCTTCCATTCTTGTTGCTATGGTTTCTGGCTTATCAGAGCTTAAGCGTGTCTGCCTGGTTAGCCGTTCCACTTGCGATGATCGCAGGAGGATTTGTCGTTCGAATCTTTATTATTTTTCACGATTGCACACACGGCTCTTTCTTCAAGAGTCAAAAAGCAAACCGGATAGTTGGTACGATCTCTGGGATCATTACTCTCTTCCCGTTTGAAAAATGGAAACGCGAGCATAATATTCATCACGCAACAAGTGGAAACTTAGATAAGCGTGGAACAGGCGATATCTGGGTGATGACAGTTGAAGAGTATGCTGCAGCTACATTCTGGGGTAGACTCGCTTATCGTCTCTACCGTAACCCGATTGTAATGTTCGGGCTTGGTCCGATCTACCTTTTCCTTATCGCTAACCGTTTTAATCGCAAAGACGCGAAACGTAAAGAGCGTATGAGCACATACATTACCAACGCATCAATCGTTGCGACCTATTCCCTATTGATCCTGGCTATTGGATGGGAAGCGTTTCTAATCATTCAACTTCCAATTCTTTATGTTGCTGGGTCACTTGGAATCTGGTTGTTCTATGTTCAGCACCAATTCGAGGACTCTTATTATGAAGATGAAACAGAGTGGGACTTTGTAAAAGCAGCCGTGGATGGCAGTTCTTACTATAAACTTCCTAAACTTCTTCAGTGGGTATCCGGAAGCATCGGGTATCATCACGTGCATCACTTAAGTCCAAGAGTGCCAAACTATCATCTTGAAAAGGCGCATGAATCAACGCCTCCATTGCATAAGGCGACGACGATTACGTTATTATCAAGCCTTGAATCCATTCGATTCCGTCTATATGATACAAAGAATAAAACGTTCGTTACATTTAAAGAAGTAAAACCACTTCTTAAAAATCCTGCAAAGCTTGCGATGATGACTACGAAAAGACCAAGCTTCCAGGAAAAATAACATTACTGAAAAACCCATTCAGCCTGGATGGGTTTTTCAATATCTTTAAAGAGATTATACTAATGGTAGATAAGTGACAGGCGAATACTGATGGTATATCCTGTAATTAAAGCACCTCGAAAGGAGATCCCTATGCAAAGCTGGTATCATATCATTCCTAAGAACACTGGGATCAGTTCTTACGTTTGGATTATTTTTTGTTTGCTACCCTTCTTTTTTATTTTCCGATCTTCATCGGTTATAGAAATTACAATCGGCATCTTCGTCATTCTTTTATTTTTCTTATCCTATCGATTATCTTTCATTTCAAATAGTAAATTAGTCTATTTATGGGTCAGCATTGAAATGGCCATAAGTATTGTGATGACGATCTTATTCGGTTATGTCTACTTCGCTCTGTTTTTAGCGTTTTTTATTGGTAGCATCGAGAATAAAGCAGGGTTTCTAACACTCTATATTGTTCATCTCACAACGACGATTGCTGCAACAGTCATTATATTCTTCACTCACGATGATACATTACTACCACAGCTCCCATTTATTTTCATCTGTGTGCTTGGAGTGGCTCTACTCCCTTTTACCATTCGCTATCGAAACAAACAGCACCGCTTGGAACAACAACTCCAAAACGCGAATGAGAAAATTTCGCAGCTGATGGTGATTGAAGAAAGAGAACGGATTGCGCGAGATTTACATGATACACTCGGGCAAAAACTATCGATGATCGGACTTAAAAGCGATTTAGCTAGAAAGCTAATTCCTGTTAAGCCTGATGCTGCTATTAATGAAATTCATGATATTCGACAAACAGCCAGAACCGCTCTAAAAGAAGTACGTGAAATGGTATCGAATATGCGTGGAGCAAGAGTTGAAGACGAGCTTTTACGCGTACAACAAATTTTACAGGCCGCAGAGACGGAATTTCGTTTTGAAGGTAATCAACAACTTGAGAATACACCGTTACTCGTAGAAAATGTCTTAAGCATGTGTCTCAAAGAAGCTGTGACGAATATCGTCAAACACAGTAACGCTTCATGGTGCAGAGTTCTGATTGAACAATCTCCAACAGATGTCCTCATTCAAGTCGAAGATAACGGTGATGGCATCCCAGAAGGAACAACTTCATTCAAAGGACACGGACTACAGGGAATGAGGGAGCGACTAGAATTCGTAAACGGCTCTCTTGATATTAATTCTTCAACAGGAACAATTTTAAATATTCGTGTACCAAATGTGATTCAACAAAAAGAACAGGAGGGATCGGTGTGATACGCATCGTGCTTGCGGAGGATCAGCGTATGCTACTTGGGGCGCTTGGCGCCTTACTCGACCTAGAAGAAGGAATGGAAGTTGTCGGTCAGGCGACGAATGGTGAAGAAGCGATTTCTTTAGTAAAAGAATTACAGCCAGACATTTGTATTATGGACATTGAAATGCCACTTAAGAGCGGACTTGATGCAGCTGAAGAGCTAAGCAGTCATTCATGTAAAATCATTATACTAACAACCTTTGCTCGTGCTGGTTATTTTGAACGTGCTCGTAAAGCTGGCGTTAGTGGCTATCTTCTGAAGGATAGTCCGAGTGATGAGCTCGCAAGCTCGATTCGAAAGATCATTGAAGGTCAGAGGATATTCTCGCCTGAGTTAGTGGATCTAGCTTTCGGTAATGAAAATCCGCTAACAGAACGTGAGAAGCAAGTCATTCAGTTAATGGCTGATGGTAAAAACACAAAAGACATTTCAAGTGAACTTTACATTACCCCTGGAACGGTTCGTAATTATATTTCTGTCATTCTGGATAAATTAGAAGTAACAAATCGAATTGAAGCGATATCGCGATTCAAGGAAAAGGGCTGGTTCAAATGATGAACCAGTCCTTTTTTTAGAAATGTTTTTTTATGTTAGTTACAAACTCTTTTCCTACTCGAGTTGCTTGTCCTTCTCGATGACGAACAAGAGCAAGATACACCCTTTCATGCTCTCCTTCTTCGATCTCTACCATGACGATATCACGTTCTTTTAGTTGCTGATTGTAGCGTCGTAATGGCTGATGAAGGGTATGCTTCATTTAAATAAAAAGTACCAAATTCTACTTTAGTAAAGCAGAATTTTGTTATTAGTCTTATAAAGATCTACCTAACTTTCTTCTACCTAGTCCATCACCTAAGCACGATTCATATCTCCTTCATACACTAAAGAAGATCCTATGAAAGGAGATGATTTCATGAGTTATGGTTACGGATGTGGAAACCAGGTAGGCGGCGCTGGATATGGCGGCTGTGGAAACCAGGTAGGTGGCGCTCGTTACGGGAATGGCTTCGCGTTGATCGTTGTTTTGTTCATTCTTCTTATTATCGTTGGCGCTGCGTTTGTTAAAGGGCAAGATTGCTAATTTTTATATCACAACCATCAGGGAGAATTCCTGGTGGTTGTTTTTTTGTCCTTCTGTTCATATCCCCTTCAGAAATATTTGGAAAAAGAACATTCATAATTGTTAGTAACTACCATTTAAAAGGAGAGCACCTGATATCAGGTGCTCTCCTTTTAATCTATTCCTATCGCTTCATTCACTGACTTATACATTTCTCAATTCAAGCCTCTGAAGCTTCAAACTTATGAGTATCGTGAGACGAGTACTAAGTCCCAAGCATAACCTTTCAATTACAGTGAACTAATTTCATCCTTAATTGAATTCGTTCCAGTTACAACCTGAAATTCTTTCCCAATGGTTGCATCATTTTCAAGAGTGGCCAAAATGACACTTGCCACATCTTCTCGAGGAATTTCATTTCTCTCTACTTCGTATGCTGCATTCACTTTGCCAATTCCATTATCATTTGTTAATAAACCTGGATGGATAATTGTATAATCCAAATCAGTTGCTCTTAACCATTTGTCTGCATAATGTTTGGCTACCACGTATGGTGAAAAGGAAGAAGGTGCAGACTGGATGGCTTCACGAGATGTATCAAAGGAACTGATCATAATAAAACGCTTCACACCAGCTTGTTTTGTAGCCTCAATTGTTTTTACAGCACCGTCTAAATCAACAAGAACGGTTTTGTCTGCTCCAGTGTTTGGTCCAGAACCTGCTGTGAAGACAACAGCATCTACGCCTTCAGCAGCTTTTGCTATAGCGTTAATGTCTTCTTCCAAATCAACTACCGCTGTTTCAGCACCTAAATCTTTAAAGTAGGAAGCTTGCTCCTCTTTTCGAATCATAACTTTCGCTTCTAAGTCTTTATGATCTTGAATAAATGAAACAAGATGCTTTCCAACCTGACCGTTTGCACCAACAATAAGTACTTTCATTCTTTACTACACCCTTTCTAAGTATATTAAGCTATCAAATGATCATTAGCACAATGTTATCAATTCTTATAAATGGTTTTGTAACATCAATGCTCTACACTATTCATATACCCGTTAACATGATGCGTAAAGCATAAGAGTTTAGCGAATTGGATATATCTTTCTATTTAATTAGCTTATAAGTATTCTAAAAGCGTGGGGACGGCTAACGGAATTGACCATGATCAGCCCATGAATTTAACTAGTCCTCTATTATTTCAATTATGATCTAACGTTCTATTCGTTACCTAATACACTAATTACTTTTTTCCATTTACTAATCCCTCCCCCTCTATCTCATTATTTCTAGTAAAATGGTAAAGGAAACTAGTAAGGAGATGAAAATCACATATGTCATATAAAATGATTGTATTAGATTTAGACGATACATTGCTCAATGCTGATCAAATGATTTCTGCTCGAAGCAAAGAAGCTCTTATGCAAGCCCAGCAAGAAGGAAACAAAGTCGTGCTTGCGTCTGGACGCCCAACATTCGGAATGGTCCCATATGCTGAGGAGCTCCTGCTCGCAGACTATGAGAGTTATATTCTCTCTTTTAACGGCGGAAAGATTATTAACTGTCATTCCAAAAAGGATTTCTTCAGTCAGACATTATCTGTCGAAGCTGTTCAACGACTTTACGAAATCAGTCTTCGAGAGAACGTCTATATTCACACTTACGTCGAGGATGAAATTATTACCGCCGAAGAAAATCCCTACACAACAATTGAGTCAGATCTTACAGGCCTACCAATCACTGTCGTCGATTCGTTTATCGATCGTGTCACAGAACCGGTTGTAAAAGTTCTGATGGTTGGTGAACCGGAGCACCTGAAGAAAGTGGAAACCAAACTTCAAGCTGAGTTAGGTGAAGAATTCAGCGTGATGCGTTCCAAGCCTTACTTTCTCGAGTTTACTGATAAAGGGATTACGAAAGGCACGAGCATCGAGAAGCTTATTAACGAGCTCGGTGTTAAACGAGAAGAAGTCATTGCAGTTGGAGACAGCTACAATGATCAAGAAATGATTGAATTTGCTGGCCTCGGTGTTGCAATGGGTAATGCTCCCGATGACATCAAAAAGATTTCTGACTATATTGCAGATACGAACGAGAATGATGGTGTCGCAAAAGTGGTTGAAAAATTTCTTTTGAAGGATCAGCTTATAACAAAATAGGTTACTAAAAAGAGAGGCGGGGATTACCGCCTCTCTTTTCTATTATATGATATGCCATAAACTGTTTTTTGAAAGAGGTAAACTCGTAATGGAATCGAAAATATATAGTAAGTGGATAAATAAACCCGAAACAAGGGTGACTATTTCTTTCCCATTAATTGTAACCGCTTTATAAAACGAGTTATTAAAATTATTTTGTGAAAATTAGTGCATAACTCTTCCAAAATGATTATTAATTTATTATAATTATAATCTAATAGGAGTTATAATTAATTTTCTTAAATTCGGAAGGAGAATGAAATATGGATAAAAATGAAATGCATGACAGCCAAGCTGGGAAGTGCCCTGTCTCTCACGGCCAAACAAAGGAAGATAGCGCCATTACTACGACTAAAGTGAAGACTACAAATAAAGACTGGTGGCCGAACCAGTTAAACTTGCAACTTCTTCAACAGCACGACCGCAAAAGCAACCCAATGGGGGAAGACTTTGATTATGCTGAAGAATTCAAAAATCTGGACTATTATGCACTGAAGCAGGATCTTCGTGACTTAATGACAGACAGCCAGGACTGGTGGCCAGCTGATTATGGACATTATGGCCCTCTCTTCATCCGTATGTCATGGCACGCAGCTGGTACATATCGTACTGGTGACGGACGTGGCGGTGGCGCTACTGGATCGCAGCGTTTTGCACCATTGAACAGCTGGCCAGATAACGCGAGCCTTGATAAAGCACGTCGCCTCCTTTGGCCAATCAAGCAAAAGTACGGAAATAAGATTTCTTGGGCTGATTTACTTGTCATCACGGGGAACGTTGCGCTTGAATCAATGGGCTTGAATACATTTGGTTTTGCTGGCGGACGCGAAGATGTGTGGCATCCAGAAGAAGATATTTATTGGGGTACTGAAAAAGAGTGGCTTGGTGACAACCGTTATTCAGGCGACCGCGAGCTCGAAAGTCCGCTAGCTGCCGTTCAAATGGGGCTTATTTATGTGAATCCTGAAGGACCAAATGGCGAACCAGATCCGCTAGGAAGTGCACGTGACATTCGTGAAACATTTGCCCGAATGGGAATGAATGATGAAGAAACGGTTGCTCTTATTGCCGGTGGTCATACATTTGGTAAAGGACACGGCGCAGGAGACGCTGAAGCTAACGTTGGAGCCGCACCGGAAGCTGCTGATATTGAAGAGCAGGGACTTGGTTGGAAGAACTCTTACGGAAGTGGTAAAGGTCGCGACACAATTACAAGTGGTGTAGACGGCGCATGGACCGCTAATCCAACAAAATGGGATAACGGATACTACGACTTACTATTCGGCTATGAGTGGGAATTAACAAAAAGCCCTGCAGGTGCACACCAATGGAAGCCAGTTAATCCTAAACCAGAGCACCTTGCACCAGATGCTGAAGATCCTTCAATCAAAGTGAATACTATGATGACAACAGCAGATATGGCGCTTCGTGAAGATGAAATTTATGAAAAGATTTCACGTCGCTTCCACGAGGATATCGAATATTTCGCTGATCAATTTGCACGTGCATGGTTCAAATTGCTTCACCGTGACATGGGACCGAAAGAAAGATACCTTGGCCCTGAAGTACCACAGGAAGATTTGATCTGGCAGGACCCGATCCCGAATGTGGATTACGAATTGACTGCTGCTGAAGTTGAAAACCTGAAAGCTAAAATCCTCGACTCCGGATTAAGTGTCAGCGAGCTTGTGACAACAGCTTGGGCTTCTGCAAGTACGTATCGCGGTTCTGATTATCGCGGTGGTGCTAATGGTGCACGTATCCGCTTAGAGCCACAAAATAACTGGGATGTAAATGAACCAGAGCAATTATCAAAAGTACTATCCGTATATGAGAAAATCCAAAGCAAACTTGATAAAAAAGTTAGCCTTGCTGACTTGATTGTTCTTGGAGGTAGTGCAGCTGTAGAAAAAGCGGCAAAAGATGCTGGTGTTGACGTTACTGTTCCATTCTCACCAGGACGCGGGGATGCAACGCAAGAGCAAACAGATGTTGAAAGCTTTGACGTATTAGAGCCAATGGCTGACGGATTCCGTAACTATCAGAAGAAGGAATACACGTTAAGTCCTGAAGAGCTACTCGTCGACAAGTCACAGCTTCTCGGTCTAACTGCTCCTGAAATGACCGTTCTTATTGGTGGTATGCGCGTACTCGGGACAAACCACAAGGGTACGAAGCATGGCGTGTTCACTGCTCGCGTTGGTACACTAACAAACGACTTCTTTGTAAACCTACTCGACATGGGAATTGAATGGAAGCCAGCTGACTTCAATGAATACGAAGGACGCGACCGCAAAACAGGCGAACTTGTCCGCACTGCTTCACGCGTTGACCTCGTCTTCGGTTCAAACTCCATCCTCCGTGCTTATGCAGAAGTCTATGCACAAGAAGACAATAAAGAGAAATTCGTGCGCGACTTTGTGTCGGCATGGGTGAAGATCATGAATGCCGATCGTTTTGATCTGAAAACGAGTAAGGATAAGATGGCGTCTAAGGCTTAATAAATCATAAAAGCACCATCTCAAACGC
>NZ_JBITPM010000049.1:0-54672 GCF_050467905.1 Pseudalkalibacillus sp. NRS-1564
GGTCAGGCACGTGCCTGACCCCTTTCGATTTCCACTACATGAAAAAGCTCACCCGCTCGTTCACGTAACTGCTCCTCTACCTCTTTATAATAAGCGACAATAAAACAAGTAGACGGTCCTGAGGATTTATGAACGTCCAGATCTACCATCACCTGTTCATCCACCACTTCATCATCTGATAGAAGCTCATTTAACTCATACAGTATCCCTTTTGATCCGACAGGTAACACAGCTCGAACGCCTTCCTGTTCACTCACCCACTGAAACAGATCAAGTGGTGCTATCGCATTCGGCTCGTTCATCACTTCATCGCCAACGAGCGGTTTCCCGATTACGGCGAATCGGATACCGTCACTTAGCGATACTTCAGGAAGTTCGTTACGTTGCTTCCGTCCAATTACCACCACGCCAAGCGCTGATTGGAGGAGAGGCATATTCGTTTCGGAGCTTCCTGTGATTGTCAGCTCGTTCATGCCTAATTCTCTTTTTCCTCGCTCGATGCCGCTTACAAGCTCCTCCCACTTTGCGCCGCCGCAGAAGTTATGTAAAACGACAGAAAGTGGCGTTGCTCCGTGCGCGATATTTTCCATTACCGCTACGCGAAAAGCGAAGTAAGAAAGCACATCATATGGCACGTTCACGATATCATGCTCTTTCTCTCCAATGCCTCCGCTGTTATCACTTGTGATCACGAGGTATTCGTCATCGAGCGGAATCATCGTACCGTCTCTCATAAGCTCGCAAGTCCTTTTTTCTCAAAAATCGTTGCTAAGCGTGGGATGAGAGCCATCGCAAGTACGAGATTGATCGCTGACGCAACAACTAGCCCTGGCATAATCGCCATGTAAAAGCCCGTGCCGAGCATAAAAAGAAACGGTAGTGGAGCAACAACTCCATTTCCTATTAAAAAGAATCCAACAGCCGTTTTTCGTTTGCTTTTCTCATAAAGCGCACCGAAAAGCCAAACGAGCACCACCATTTCTACCGCGATCAGTAGATGCATGGGACCGAGCGGAAAGCCGACAATGAGCGCAGATAGTAGATGACCAAAACCTGCGATCAGCGAACCGCTCCTGCTTCCGAGGAGAACGGCAGCTACGAGCGCTGGAAACGCATCGAGCGCAACGCTTCCGATGACGGATGGAATTTTAATAAGCGCCCCAACAACGGATAGTGCAACGAACATAGCGAGAAGGCTGGCGCGTTTTCCCGACATGCCTACTCTCCTTTACGCTTGCCGCCACGGAATACTTTTGCGCTTCTTACGTACTCCACGTCTTTAACGTTCAAACGGAAATTGATCACGCGAGCAAGGGCGAAAAAGTAATCTGATAGGCGGTTTAAGTATTTCATAGGGACGGGTGGGATGTTTTCTTCTACTTTATTTAACGTAACGACGTGGCGCTCGGCGCGACGTGTGATTGTGCGAGCGATATGAATCGTTGCGGACGGCTTGCTTCCACCAGGTAAGATAAATTTCTCAAGCGCTGGCGCTTCTTCAATAAATTCATCGATGCGTCCTTCAAGGTACGTAATCGACTCTTCCATTAGCTTTATTTCTCGTTTTGGTGAGACGTTCGCAAGGTCGCCGCCACAGTCAAAGAGCTCATGCTGAATTTTCTCCAAATCCTCTAGAAGATCCGTAAATTGATCTGAGCCAAGCTCGCTTAATTCAACGATCGCCTGTCCAACGAAGCCATTCGCTTCATCCACTGTGCCGTAAGCTTCTACTCGTACATCGTCTTTATCGACTCTTCCCCCGATAATGCTCGTTTTTCCCTCGTCACCTGTTCGTGTATAAATTCTCATCCCTATTCCCCCTCGATTATTTTAGCTGCTGATTGAGTCCGTACCAGATCACATCAACACGGTCGGCTATGGCCGCTAAATCCTGGTACGCCCATCCTGTTAAATCACGCCATTCGCGCTCTTCTTTTTCCATTGGTACGATTCCTTTAGTAATATCCGCGCCTATGATCACGACCGTCCGCTCATGTTGCTCGCTTTCCCACGAGCGCCAGATGCCTAACAGCGACTGCCATATTGCCCGGCATTCTTCATGTCCCGAGTCAGCCGTAAGTCCTTTGATCCACTGTTCTACACCTTCAAGAACAACGACATCTCCGTAGAAGCGGCTTACATTAAGCGGGATTTTCATTTGGTCATAAGCGGATCTCCAGCAGTGATCCTCCGTTAATCCGTAGAACGTTTTCACCCATTTCGATTTGCCGTTATAGGCACCTCCTGTAACGAAGTGCATCGCCTATCCCTCCTTAAATCATCTCGTTTCCATTCAAGCTCGATTCCTGAACCATGGGGAACTTTCCATTCCCAAAACGAACGCTTTTCTGGGGCATACTTGGTTAGCAAATAGCGGATAACGCCTCCGTGTGTAATCACAATACCTCTCTGATTTGGTGATTCAATGACCTGTTCGATGACCGATTTGAACCCTTCTTCAATCCGCTGACCAAATTGAACGTAGTTCTCACCTCCGGGTGGAGAGATGGTAAATGGATCATCAATCCAGCTTCTGTATTGGGTATCATGTTCAAGGTCGGCATATGTTTTTCCTTCCCATTCCCCAAACAGGATTTCCCGCAACAGAGGCATGGGAATTCTTTTCCGATTTGGAAAGAGACGTTTCGCTGTTTGCATGCATCGCTGCAAGTCGCTCGTGAAAATAAGATCGTACTGATCAGCGTCGACTGTAGCAAGTTCTGCGGCTTCATTAAGCGGTGTATCTGTCCAGCCAATATAAGCCCCGCGCTTGTTATCATCCGTTATCCCATGACGAAATAATGTAATAGCCACACGCTCATCCATAAGATCACCTCCATCCCTTCAACGCTCGCGCCGAGCACATCTCCGGTTACGCCGTTAAACCAGCTAAGTATCTTTCTTCTCATCACGATCGTAAAAAGAACTGTCAATGCACTTAACAACAGCATGCCTAGAAAAACCTCCGGTGAGAGTAGCACCATCATTCCGATGAGCGCGATCCAATAAATCGGATAAATCCATAGGCTTGATCGCTGAATCGATTTCTGAAAAAAGTAAGCAAGCCCCTCTTGTTTCGAAGGCTTAATGCTTAGCAAGAAGTACCCCATCACACTTTTGCTTAAAAAGGGTATGGCCGCAATGAGGACATACGAGCTGAACGTCGCCATTTGAATGATTTCATAAAGAAAAAGAAACCTTGCCGAGAGAAGCACAATCACCGAAAGCACGCCGAAAGCCCCTGTCCGTGGATCCTTCATAATCTCAAGACGTTTCCCTAGATCGCGATACGAGAAAAACGCATCGCTCGCATCCATCCAGCCGTCAAGATGAAGACCGCCCGTTAGCGCCATCAGAAACACCCATGTAATGAACGCGATCGCTAGCGACGAAAAAGGCGTCCATTCGATGAGCCCGTAGAGAAGCGCTGCCGATAGTAAACCTTGAAGCAGTCCAAGAATCGGAAACGTTTGAACCGAGCGCGTTAACGGCTCCCGCTCCATTGAAAGTTCACGTCGCACAGGGATAACGGTGAAAAATTGCACATTAATAAGAAATCCTTGCCACAAACTCATTGGCGCTCACGCTGAAACATGATGCTTTTCATAAGCTCCCAGTTCAAGTGTGGCTTCAGCTGGTTAGCGAGATGATCGTACGTTTTCTCTTTCATACTAGTACGGTTGAGTTGCTTTTGTTGCGGTAATCCTTTCCGCGTTCGCAGACGATTCAGCCACTCGGTTCGCCATTCATCGTTATGAAAAAGATGATGCAAATACGTACCAATCACGCGACCTCCTTCACCATAGTAGCCTTCAGGCCGACCCTCGATCTGGAGAAAAGGTTTGGCTGTATGAGCAAAACGTGTTTCCCCTAGATGAATTTCATAGCCTTCAATTGGCATTGCTAGATTAGTAGCTGAATGCAGTGAACCGCTCACTCGTACAGTAGTTTTTTCTTTATGAAACGACGTTTGCGCGGGAATGAGCCCCATTCCTTCAACCGTTTTCCCAGGCTCCCCTGTATCTGCGCCATAAGGATCCATCAGCGTCTCCGTTAGCATTTGATAGCCGCCGCATATGCCAACAAGGCTTCCGCCACGTGCTATGTAGCTTTGTAACACGTCGTTAAAACCTCGATCCTTCAACCAATCCAAATCACGGATTGTACTTTTCGTTCCAGGAATAATGACTGCATCTGGCTCGCCAACTTCATCCGAGTGCTGCACCCAGCGAACCGTGACGTCCTCATCGTTAAACGGCTCTATATCGCTATAGTTCGAAACAAACGGTAGCTGAAGCACGACGATTTCAAGCGCGCCCTTTTTCTGTGTAAACCGATCGGTAAGCGAGAGAGAATCCTCCCCTTCCACATGATGCTCCACGTAAGGAAGGACGCCGATCATTGGTAGACCGGTTCGCTCTTCAAGCCATGTGATGCCATCTTCGAAGAGCGCTGGATCGCCACGAAATTTGTTAATAATGATACCTTTCACCCGCTTGCGCTCGTGAGCATCCAGGAGTTCAAGCGTGCCGACGATGCTTGCAAACACGCCGCCGCGATCGATGTCCGCCACAAGAATGACAGGAACATCGGCCATTTCAGCCACCTTCATGTTTACGAGCTCGCGATCTTTTAAATTGACTTCAACCGGGCTGCCCGCACCTTCCATCACAACCACACCATAGTTCTGCTGTAGGTGATCGAGCGCACGCGCAATGCTTTCTATGCCCATCTCGTAGTACGATTCTCGGTAATCTTTGCCCGAAAGCGTGCGGTAAGAGGTTCCGAACTGAATCACTTCCGCATGCTGATCGGATCTTGGTTTTAATAAGATTGGATTCATCCAGACGCTCGCTTCGGTTCTAGCGGCTTCTGCCTGCGCGCCCTGTGCCCGTCCGATCTCTTTTCCTTCCATTGTTACGTAAGAATTGTTCGACATGTTTTGTGATTTAAACGGAGCGACGGCATAGCCTTCGTTTGCGAGAAGACGGCAGAGGGCCGTCACGATCAAGCTTTTGCCAACGTCTGATGCCGTTCCTTGAATCATGACACCCTTCATGTGATTCCGTCTCCCTTCATAACCTGCGGCAGGCCCATTTCAATCAGATAAGCTTCGTCCGCTTGGCTAACAATCCACTGATGAATCTCACCAAGCAAACGTGCATAAACGGAGACAAGCTCCCCATCTAACGGTTCATGCCCAAGTTCATTACTAACAATGACGAGGGCTTCTGAGCTTTCGTTAAGTTTTTCGATATCACGCTGAATTTTCTGTTTCGTCTGTTCCTGAAAAATGGCGTTTGACCAGTCTCCGTTTTGAAACAATTCATTGGATAGAAGCGTTGTCACGCAATCAAGCAAAACAACCGCGTTCGCTTCCAGCTGTGAGGTGGCGCTTCCTACATCCTTTGGACATTCAACTGTTTGCCATGGAACAATGGCCTTTTCCCTGTCCTGCTGGTGACGGCTAATTCGCGCTTCCATCTCTACGTCACTTGCCTGACCGCAGGCGATATAGTGAAGCGTACTGTTTTCTGTCCGGACCGAAGCTGCTCGCTTTTCCGCAAAACGACTTTTCCCGCTCCTCACGCCACCGGTTATAAAGATTAGCTTCGCCATGATGCTAGCACCTCCATGAGTCGGTCGTTTTCATCGGAAGTTCGAATCGCAAATCTGAGCCAGCGCCCGTTTAGACCTGGAAAGTTCTCCGTATGCCTTGGGACGATGCCGTTTTTCATCAAGTAGTGCATGAGCGGCGCTTGATCGGTTCGTTCAGGATCTTTCAGCAAATAAAAATTCACGCTTGATCGTGAGTAAATATAGCGATGCTTTTCGAAAAAAGTCTGGAGCTTTTCACGTTCCTCCTCAATGAACTTTCGCGTTGCCGTCATATACGCCTGTTCTTCGATACAAATTTCACCAGACATAAGTGCCAAGGCGTTGACGCTCCAGTGTGGCTTGAGCTTTTTTATCGCGCTAATCGCTTCAGGATGCGCCATCATATAACCTAAACGCAAGCCTGGAATGGCGAACATTTTCGTTAACGAGCGCAGAATGATAAGGTTCTTATTTGTCATGAGCTCGACGGTATAGCTGGGCTCTTCATGTAAAAAGTCCGCGAAGGCCTCATCGATGATCAGGTAGCAATCTCGTATTTCTGCTTCAGCGATCAGTGTTCTGACTGCTTCAGGATCGTACGAAACACCGGTTGGGTTATTTGGCGTACAGAGAAAAATGGCGTCAAGGTGATTCATTTTTTCAATAAGTGGGTTTGGGTCGAGACGCCACCCCTCTTCAAGCGTATGGTAAGTAATTTCGCAGCCTGCACTACGGCACGCTTCTTCATACTCTGAAAAAGCAGGCTGCACAATACAAACTCGTTTATGAAAAAGAAAACGGCCGACGAGCGTGATTAGCTCAGCACCACCGTTACCTACGAGAACGCGACTTTCTTCTGTATTGTGCATTGCTGCAAGCTTTTTCGTTAGCGAGGACGCGTGGGGGTCAGGGTATGTTGTGATGAGGTTGAAAGCGTCAGGCCACTTTTCGATCAGCGCCTTTGGAGGACCGAATGGATTTAGGTTTGCGCTGAAATCGAGCGTCTCCTCAGGCTGTGCGATACTCAGCGATTCATATAAATAGTGCGGATTAGAGCCGTGTGATGGTAGCAAGGAAAAGCCCTCCGATCCATAAGATAAGTAGAAAAAGAATGCTCGTGCGATTCATGATCGCAATCGCTTTTGGAATATGTATGGCGCTTAGCTTGATGATGCTATCACCGATAAGCGCACGGTTTGAGACGATGCCTTTATATGTGTTCACCCCGCCAAGCTGCACGCCGAGAAGCGCTGCCGTTGCCGCTTCTCCCCAGCCGCTGTTTGGACTCGGGTGCTGTTTTGCATCGCGAAATAGAACGTGCCAGGCGCGGCTTCTTGCGGTATGCTCCGGCTTTATGGAAAGCATCATACAGCAGCCTGTGATGCGACTTGGAATCCAGTTCACAGCGTCATCAAGCTTCGCAGAGGCGTAGCCAAATGCTTCGTATTTTTCGTTTCGATAGCCAACCATTGAATCACACGTGTTAATCGCTCGGTAGGCCACCGCCCCAACGCTACCGCCGATAAGCGCCCAGAATAGCGGTGCCGTAATGCCGTCGCTAGTGTTCTCAGCGACGGTTTCAACAGTGCCTCGCACAATTTCACTTTCATGGAGTTGATCTGTGTCACGACCAACGATCCAGGAAAGCTTGCGTCGTGCTTCTGTCATATCGCCTTGCTGAAGCGGCTTATACACGTCCAGCGCCGCCTGCCGCAAACTTTTCTGCGAAATCGTAGTTGCGATGAGAATGCCTTCAAAGAAAATCCCCACAAGCGGGTGAAGGGTGTAAGCAAGAAAAACGGTAAACCCGGTTAGCGTGATCACAACGACAAGAACGGTTAGCGTCATGAGGGCACCTTTTTGTTTGCGGTTCGCACCATGGTTCCAGCATTTGTCGAGAAAGCTGATAAGTGAGCCGAACCACTTCACCGGATGCGGCCATTTTGGTGGATCGCCAATCAGCAAATCCAGAAAAAAAGCGAGGCTAATCGCAAGAAGGTGATGCATGATCATAGCGAGAGCCTCGTGCGGTACTTTTCAAGCGCCTCTGTTGTACAGGTGTAAACGCCGAGGCTAATCAATTTTCCGAGCGTTGTGATCGTGCCCGCGTATGCCTGATGCTGTCCACGCTGTGTCGCGGCGACCAGAATGCTGTCTGTAGAAGTACCTGTTGCTATGGTGCCTGTCACCGAGTCTTTTACTTGCTGGTCGTGCATGACCTTAACTTTTGCTTCCGTTGCGGTCATGATGCTTTGGATGAACGCTTCATCTGTGAGCGTTCCGTTCACGAAAATCCACGTGTTGATCGTTCCAGGGAGCGGCTCGTATACGTGCTCTGCGCTTTTCGAGGCATCAACGGCGTTTCCAACGCCTGCCGTTACAACGACAAATACCGAAACCCCTTCATCTTCTACTAAGCGGTAAGAGACATCCTCTAATCGAACGGCAGTCATCATGCCAACTGTTTCTGTCGGATCGATGCCGTGCTCCTCTAAAAACGTCGCCATTTCTTCTTTATGATCTGAACAGCTGTAGCTTTTAGGGACGTGGCGGTTGACGAACGTGCGATACCAGCCAGTTCTAGATCCTACGACCCCCGAAGACATCGTCCGAAGCGGAAATGGTGTCGTGAGAGTGATCATGTTTTCTGACCGCTCAAGGTAGCGCTCATCAATGGTAAGATCGCTTTGATCCTCTGCCTGTTTTTCTGGTAATAAGAGCATTTGTGGCTTAGGCACGGTCGGATGCGGATGCTTTTCAATTTTTGTGCGATAAACCGATTGAATGCGCTGTTCGTTTAGGACGTCATTTGGCTTGTTGTGCATGTTGATTTTCCCATTTTCAAGAAGAAGCAGGCGGTCACAGTACAGACCTGCCAGATTCAAGTCGTGAAAAATCGAAATCACCGTTAGCCCCTGTTCGCGCGTCCATTTTTTTAAGAGATCGAGCAGTTCTTTTTGATAAGAAAGGTCGAGGTGGTTCGTCGGCTCATCTAATAAGAGAATCTCGGGTTCCTGCGCAAGCGCCTGTGCGAGAAAGACGCGCTGACGCTCACCGCCTGAGAGTTCGTTCACGTAGTTATCCGCGAAGGCGGCGATTCCCGTTTGCTCCATTGTACGCTGCACGACTATCTCGTCATGCTCGCTCCACATTTGAAACCATCCCGTCTGATGGGCGTAGCGTCCGAGCGAAACGGTTTCTTTAACGGTATAAGGAAAAGCCTGATCCGCATGCTGTGGAAGAACCGCAAGCACGCGCGCCAGCTGTTTCGCTGAGTAGCTTGAGAGCGGCTTATCTTTGAGCATGATTGAGCCGGACTTTGCTTTTAGAATGCCGCTAACCATTTTAAAAATAGTCGTTTTGCCGCTTCCGTTTGGTCCAACGATCCCGAGAAGCTCACCTTGATTCACATCAAACGTGATGTCATCAAGCACGTCGTGACCGGGGTATCCTCCTGTAACAGAATGTACGCTTAGCATGCTTATCCTCTTCTTTCCTTACGTCTTCGTATTAAAATGATGGCAAATACCGGGGCACCGATAAGCGATGTGATGACGCCAATCGGCAGCTCAGTTGGTGAAATGATCGTTCTTGAAATTAAATCAGCGATGATTAGAAAAGCAGCTCCAAGTAAAATGGATAGTGGCAGTAAATGCCTGTGATCCGGGCCCCATAGAAGGCGCGTTAAATGCGGAATCACAAGGCCAACGAAACCAATCGTTCCTGAAACCGCAACAGCTGCCCCTGTTAAAATCGAGCCGCCGATTAGAATCCAAAGCTTTCGTTTCGCGACGTTTACGCCGATATGCTGAGCGCGTTCTTCACCAAACGACATCGCGTTCAGCTCCTTGCTGCTAAACAGCAGGATCCCTGAGCCGATGATGAAAAATGGAAGAATGATTCCGATGTATTCCCATCCGCGCATCGACACGCTTCCAAGAAGCCAGCCGATAATTTGACGAAGCTCCTCTCCTGTTAAGGCGATCATAAGTGACAGGAGTGAGCCAAGGAATGAGCTAAACACAATTCCTGTTAGGATGATCGTCTCCACGCGCATCGATCGCTCGATTTGTCGTGCGAAGAAAAGCACGAGGAAAATCGTGAGAATCGATGCAGCGATGCTCATAACTGGTAGGGTGAACATGCCGACAAACGGAATGGACAGGTTGAAAAACAGCACGAGTACCGCTCCAACTGATGCTCCGGATGAAACGCCGAGCACGTACGGATCCGCTAGTGGATTACGCAAAAGACCTTGAAAGGCGGCCCCTGCTATCGCAAGAGACGCCCCCACTAGACCTGCCAAAATGACGCGTGGCAAGCGAATATCCATCACAATCGTTGTAAACATTGGATCGGTTTTGCCTATGAATGGAAGGTGTAAAACTTCGCTTCCGATTAATTTTAGAATGGTAAGCACTGGAACTGAAACAGTACCGATTGAAATGCCAAGGAGCATGGCACCAATTAAGAGTGCTATCGCAATCGGATAGGCAATGAACCGTTTATTCAGCAAAAACATCCGGATAAACCGCTTTTGCAAGTTCCTCTACTCCTTCAGTAAGACGAGGGCCAGAGCGCGTAACGAGGTCAGAGTGTACGTCAACAACCTGCTCTTCTTTGACAGCCGTTACGTCCTGCCAGCCGTCGCGGCTTAACACTTGTTCAACTGGCTTCTCTGTATAGTAGCCGTACGTTGTGATGATCACGTCTGGATTCGCTTCGATAATCGCTTCCTGATCCACCTGGTTCCAGCCTTCCTGATCGTGCGTCACGTTCTTCGCGTGAATCATCGTTAGCATGTCATCCATAAACGTATTCTTCCCTGGAGAGTAGATTTCAGGCGCAGGGGCAACTTCGACGAAGACATTTTTCTGATCTTCTTCACTAATGCTTTCTGCTTTTGCTTGAATGTCTTCAAGATCTTGCTTCATTTCATCGATCGCTGTTTCCGCTTCTTCCGTTTCACCAGTTGCTTGTCCGATCATTTCGATGGAAGCGTACACTTCATCGAAGCTTTTCGCATCGTTCACAACGAGTACGGTGATTCCAGCATCACGAAGCTGCTGTAGACCTGCTTCTGAGTTATGTGCGCTTGAGCCGTGTGCAAGTACGAGATCAGGCTTTAGAGAAATGATTTTCTCCACGTTAAATTCCATGCCGCCGATTTTTTCGATATCAGCCGTTTCTTCCGGATAGTTGGCGAAGTCAGATACGCCAACGACTTCTTCCCCTGCTCCCAGGTCGAAAAGGATCTCAGTGTTACTCGGGATTAAGGAGACAATTTTTTCAGGATCTTTTTCGATCGTAACATCCTGGTCCAACGCATCCGTTATCGTTACTGGGAAAGCGCTATCTTCTGACTGTTCAGCTTGCTCTGTATTCGCATTTTCTTCATTTGTCGCGCTGTTCTCTTCACTCGCTCCGCAACCTGCGATGATTCCTGTAACGAGAAAAAGTAAAACGAGTAGTGAATAAAGCTTTTTCATGTGTGTTTCTCCTCCTGTTTTCTGATGTCTCTAAACTAAAAAATCCCCACGCACGAGGGCATGGAGATGGTCGAATGGAAGTAACGGTGTGCCAAAGGCAGCACCTGAATCCGTTCGCACATCCCTATCCTCGTAGGCTGTTCGCGCTAGACTCAGGCAGGTCTCCTGGCTCATGGTTATCGCATGCTGCTCCTTCCCATTCGCTGTTACGAACAGTGGATTCTGCAGCAGGCGACCATTTACAGTGGCGGGACCGCGCTGGAATTGCACCAGCTTCCCTATTAAGTCTTCATTGAAAAGACACCTGAATCGATCACTATGTAATTGGTAACAGGTTTATTATACATGATTGCGGGGGTGGGGGGAACAGTTGTGTTTTGAGGGGGTCAGACCCCTCTCTGACCCCTTCGCTTTCATTCACAACGATCCCCCTTATTCGTTAAGGCTCCGAAGAAATTCTCAGACTTACAAAAGCAAAAAAAGTGTCCCTCATTGAAGGACACTTTTGCTGCTTTTGTCTTTTGGTGGGGTCAGGCACGAGCCTGACCCCGCCCTCCGCTTCCACCGCTTACACATTCTCTTGCTTCAACGTATCAACGATATTATTCTTGTCTAATTTCTTAATAGAGTAGAACATTGCGGAACCTACGATGATGAAGATGGCAATGATCACAAAGAGAAGACTCATCCACGGCAATGTGAACCCATAGACAAACGTACTTCTAAATGACAAATACATCAAGAACATGATTGCGATGCTGATTGGAATCCCATAGAGGATTGCCTTCATGCCATAGAAGATACTTTCGTAGTTCATCATTTTACTAAATCCTTTCGGTGTCATCCCAACGGACTTAAGCATAGCGAATTCTCGCTTGCGAAGAGAAATGCTTGTCGAGATTGTATTGAAGATATTTGCGATTGAGATTAGGGAAATTAACGAAATAAATCCGTACGTGAAGACCGACATGAACAGAATCATCTGCTTGTCGCGCTGTCTATTTTGAAAAACATTATAAACATACAGATCGGATCGTTTCATCTCTTCAATCGCTTCTTGCGTAGCCATTGGATCTGAACTGTTCATATAGAGAGAGGTTCGCACGTCTTTTTGAACGTCTTTATCAATCATCCCCTTCATGGTTTCCTCAGAAACAATGACGTCGAGTCCACCGGCACCAGACCTACTCACTCCCATTGGCAGTTCATCCGTTAAAGCACCGATTTTAACTTTGTTTATTAATTTTACTTCCTCTGTTTCATAATTCATTGAAGATAGCTCGATGCTTTCCCCTATTTTGGCGTTGAGAGACTTTGTTTCCTTAATCTTGCTTGTCTCAGGATCCATATAAGAGACGTTTTCAATCAAGATACCGGCCGGTTTCTCCGGATCCTGAAGTTTCTCTGCATCCACGCCTACTTTTTTTGCATATTCGTTAAAGCTTTGTTCATCTAAGCCATGTAAAACCGCATTATACTGGTATTTCCCATCCCTTAGTAAGCTCTCATCCTGATATAAGTTTTCCTCTAATCCATCTGGGATAGCATCATCATCCACATAGGTGTTTAACACCAGTTCCTTGGTCATACTTGCTTTCGTAACATTCTTGAGCTTCGTAAACGGCTCCAGATCCCCTTTCTCAACGCTGTTTCCACTTATTTGAATATCAAAATTGAGGTTTTGCTGCGAGAGCTCAACCGATTTTTCTAAATTCGATGTAAAGTAGGAAACAGATAGAAACAGGATAATGCTAATCACAAGGGAAAAAACGGTCACCTGATACCTTCTTTTATTCCGCTTTAAATTCTTCAAGCCGATCTCAGCTTCGATCCCAAATAATTTTCGAATCAGTTTGGAAGTCTTCACTGTTTTGCCCGATAGCTTGATATCCTGCGTTTGTCGGATAGCATCAATGGCTGAGATCTTCGATGCTTTACGTGCTGGCATATAGGATGAAATAAAAATTGTGATGATTGAAATCCCACAGGCAACGAGAATACTTAGAGGCGTTACGACGACTTGGAGCTTTTCTGTACCCCCAAGCGCCCCTTCAATAAAGGAATTAATGAACATGAAAGTAGTCGCTATTCCAGCAAATCCAGCAAGAATTCCGATCGGGATACTGATCAGGCCAATAATCGCTCCTTCAAAAAAGACCGATGTTTGCTTCTGTCGTTTCGTCGCTCCAACGCTCGCCAGCATACCTAAATGTCTCGAACGTTCGGAAACACTAATCGCAAATGCATTGTAAATCAATGCAACGGAACCGATAATGATAACGCTCATAATAATTCCGGTTAACAGTAGCATTGTTGTTAACAGATTATCGTTATCGGTCACGCCATAGTAGCGAAGCAGTTCATCGTTAAACGAGACGTTTTCAATATTGTTTTGTTTCGCCAGCGCTTCTGCATGCTCATAAAGAGATCGTTTCACTTTGTCCAACACGACGACAGCATCAACGGTGTCCTTGCTATTCATAAGGCTTTGATCGACATAGCTAATCGCCGTATAACCGGGCGCCCACGCGGGTTCCCATGTGGGACGTTTGATTGTTCCTACAATCGTATACGTTCTCGTGTTCTCATTTTCTAATGATTCACTTGCACCTTCTACATCCGTTTGGAGGGGATCGTTTTGAGAAAAAGGACGTTCAACACCTTCCATCTGGCGTTCGCCAACGTTCAGTGTGAGTTGATCGCCAATTCCGTGTTTCACCTTTGCATTCCCCGCAACTTCTTCAGACAACACAATCTCATTGTCTTCCTGCGGCAAGCGTCCCTCGCTTATTTCGATTGGGAAGTTTTTGAATCCCTGCTCATTGTATTCTTTAATAAACAAATAAGGTTTGCTTTCATTTTTCGCTTCATCTAATTTGGCATAACCTACATCGTTTGCGAGAACCAGAGTCTTGGTTGATTCGTCGCTTTCGATCGCTTCAATTTGATCGGAATCGACGTTCTCATATTGAACGTGCCACTCTCCATCCGTCGCGATCGATTGTCGTTGCAAGAGATCCATGAACGAGACACCAAGCGTCGCGACAGCCATGACCATCGCTACGGAAATAATGACACCAATGATGGTAACCAGCGTCCGTCTTTTATTTTCCTTCAAATGCCTCACGGTCAGTTTATTTACGATGTTCATGGACGGATCACCTCGTCTTTGGCAATCCTCCCGTCTTCAATCGAAATGACACGATCCGCTTGTAAAGCAATCCGTTCATCATGCGTGATGACAATCAGCGTTTGGTTGTAATTTTTATTAAACATTTTCAGCAGCTCCATAATTTCACTGCTGTTTTGACTATCTAGATTTCCGGTCGGTTCATCGGCGAGCATAATGGAAGGATTACTAATGAGTGCCCTCCCAATTGACACACGCTGTTGCTGTCCTCCTGATAACTGGTTCGGCGAATGCCCAAGCCGATTTTGTAAGCCCAATGTGCCGACGATATTCTCAAGCTGCTTTTGGTCAACTTTATGTTCATCCAGTAGCATCGGAAGGGTAATGTTCTCTTCAACGGTTAAGATTGGAATCAAATTATAGAATTGATAAATCAACCCGATTTGCCTTCTTCTAAAAATGGCAAGCTGCGTTTCATCGAGTTGATAGATGTTGGTATTATCGACGAGAACGTTGCCGCTCGTCGGTCGATCCACGCCACCGAGTAGGTGAAGCAAGGTTGACTTCCCTGAACCAGATGGGCCGATAATGACGACAAATTCTCCTTTTTTAACTGAAAATGAGACGTCATCGAGTGCCTTCACGGCCGTTTCCCCTTTGCCATACACTTTAGACAGATTTTCTATTTGTAAAATATCCATTGCAGATTCCCCCATAAATTTAATGTACCTTCAGTTTATCTGCCTAAAATGACGTTAAAGTGACTCTTAGGTGACAGTTTAGTCACCTGGCCTTTCTAAACAACTTGCTTATAAAATTTTATGGTAAATTCTGTCCCCGTACCCTGTTTACTCGTTACTTCAATATCCCCATTCTGGCTGGTGATAATGCTGTACGCCATCGCAAGACCGATACCAACGCTATCGTCTCCCGCATTTTTTCCCCTATAAAATCGTTTAAAAATATAAGGCAGATCTTCTTTTGGAATGCCATTTCCATTGTCTGAAATGATGATTTCGGTATACAACGGATTCTCGGAATACGAGAGTGAAATCGTTCCACCCTCACCGGTATGCTCCACGCAGTTTTTTAATATGTTTAAAAGCGCCTCCGAAGTCCAATTAACATCTCCGACAAAAGTGGCAGCATCGTCACCCGTTATGCTTATGTTTTGTTGTTTAATATCGACTGGTATGAGAATGGATTCTACTGCTTTTTGGATTATCTGCCGAGGTGAAACGCTCTCTTTTTTAAAGGCAATCGTTCCAGCATCTATTTTCGATAATTTCAACAAAGAAGAGACTAGCCATTCGATCCTTTCTAATTGAATGCGAATGTTTGTCGTGAATTCAACGCGTTTCTCTTCATCTAAATTCGGATCACTCACTAAATCCACCATCACCAGCATCGAAGTTAACGGGGTTTTGAGCTGGTGGGAAATATCTGAAATCGCATTGGTTAATTTCACTTTGTCTTCTTGTAAAAGGGAACGATGCTCTGTAAGCATCATCGTAACTTTATAAATATCATTCTTTAAAATACTGAGCTCACCCTCATAGTTATTTCTTACATCCAACGTATAATCCCCACTACTAATCTGTCTCAAATAACCCGAAAGCCGCTCGATTTCGCGGTACCGCCATCTTGTAAAAAACACAAAACAACTAACGAGCGCGATCGAGGTGAGCAGTGTTATGAGTGCTGCTTGGTAAGAAAGCACGAACACAGCGAGCCCTGTTGAAACAAGAATGATTCCCCCAATAACGAGAAAAAGAAGGTGTATTTCACGATTACGCAACAACCTATTCACCCACCTTATAACCGAACCCGCGCACGGTTTTAATGATTTTGGGGCTTTGTGCGTTGTCCTCAAGCTTTTCTCGTAGACGTTTGATGTACACCGTTAACGTATTATCGTTGACGAAATCACCAGCCACATCCCAGATCCGTTCTAATAGCTGATTTCGCGTTAAAACTTGACCAACATGATTGGCGAAAATCAGAAAGAGTCTATACTCGAGTGCCGTTAGAAGAACTTCCTCCCCTTTTTTATAAACCTTGCCTTCTAGCGTATTGATTCGGATATCTTCAATCGTGATGATGCTAGTGGATTGTGGCTGTGGTTGCTTATTGTAACGACGCAAAACCGATTTAATTCTTGAAAGTAATTCACGAATGCGAAACGGCTTTGTGATGTAATCATCCGCGCCCATATCAAGCCCCATAACCACATTTACTTCATCATCAAATGCCGTGAGAAAAATAACTGGTTTATCACTCTGTTTCTTCACAAATTCACAAAGATCATACCCACTACCATCTGGTAAGGATAAATCAAATAAACATAAATCGATCTCATTCAACTGTTTCATAAGTACTTCCCTGGCCGATTCAGCATTATAGCAGACAATGGTCTCATATCCATCGTTTTGCAAGGAATATTCAAGCCCCATTGCAATCGTCTTATCATCTTCCACCATTAATAGTTTCATTTGGAGCACCCTCATTTTATGTTCTTTTTGGGGGTCTGGTTCGAGCCTGACCCCCTCCTTCCTCTATTCCCCTCAAACCCTTTAATAATAAGGATTTGAAGGAGCTACTTACATTCTCTTAAATGTCAAAAGTGTCCCTAGAGGAGGAACACTTTTCACTGTTTTGTCTTTTGGCGGGGTCAGGCTCAAGCCTGACCCCTCTCAACTATTCCCTCTTTTTCAAGTGTACAATATTTACATACGATCATATAGATCATGTCCCAAAGATTGTAAAGTTTGCCTATGTACTTATTGGTATGATGCCTTGCACGGCTGATATCATTCAGTAAAAGAAACTTGTCCGCTTTTTCACATGTGGTGGGTCAGAGTGGCATCACATCCTTACCCCCGCCAATTTCTTACTACCTTCTCTTCGTTAACATATACAAAAACCACACCGCATGGTTTTGCTCATCCGCTGCTGCTCTTTTGAACGTTTCTTTTATATACGGCTCCTGCGTTTGTTCAGCGATATCAAGATAGAAGTCGACTGTGTTTTGCTCATCGTTAAAGGCAAGTTCGACACCTAATCTATAATCAGTTGCACATTCCTCAACGATCTGGGGCTCATGCTGTCGGCCAGTTAGTTGCGTATAGATTTGTTGAAAGGCTCTGAAATGCTTCTTTTCATCCTGTCGAATTTCTTTAATGCGGTTCCTTTCCGTTTCATTTGGCGCTAGTCTCGCTAGCTTCTTATAGCATTGAATGGCGCTGTATTGACCGTTGATGGCAGTCGCTATATCATCTGCAAGTGTTCGGTAGAGATAAGACATGAGCTCGCTCCTTTTTTGGGGTGTTTGAATAAGATAGTGTATTTGAGAGGGGTCAGACACGTGCCTGACCCCTCTCAAATACAAAAAACCGTAGATTGTCCGCCACAGACGGACAATCTACGGTTTTTTAATTACTTTCATTCCTTCTTTTTATTCTGCCTTCGCTTCTTCTACCATTTTCTTTAGGTCATCAATTGTTTGTCCGTCGAATGCTTCGCCGTTCACAAAGAGAGCCGGTGTGCCAGTAACGTCGAGATCACGGGCTTTCGATAAGTCGTAGTCGATTGCCGCTTCTCCTTCGCCATCTTTAAAAGCTGCAAGAACCTGTTCAGCTTTTTCTTCATCAGTCACTTCTTTTAGCGTGTCGACAAGGTAATCTTCTGTGTAGATGTCCTGTTTTTCCGTGCCTTCTGTTTGCTTTTCATACATTAATGAATGAAACTCCCAGAACACGTCATTCCCAATCTCCTGGTACACCACTTCAGCAAATTCAGCTGATCGATCAGAATCAACATTAATAAATGGATAGTTGATAAACGAGAATTTGATTTCCCCTGTTTGAATTAACTCTTGATCAATTTGCGGGAAAAAGGACTGTTCGAATGCTTTACAGTAAGGACATTTGTAATCTCCAAATTCAATCACTTCTACCTGTGCATTTTCATCACCGAGAAATGGTTGCTCCATCGCTTTTTCCTCTGAACCATCAGAACTCGAGCCGCTTGAAACGACGATCACGATTACGATAACTGCAGCGACAGCGGCCACTAGCCAGTAGATCCAAGTATTCGATTTTTTCTGCGCATTAGCTTTTGTTTGCTTGTTCGGTTGCTTTTTCTTATTCTTATTTGCCATCATTCTTCCTCCTATGATTGTTTCGAAAAGAATTTGTAATCAGCGGAAATAGCTCCACCTCCGCTAATCAAAACAGCGACTGACATACCGAGAAGAGCAAGATCCAATTCATACCCTCCGATAAATCCTGTCGTTAGTTTAACCGTAAAGATCGCTCCTAGCATGACGATCATGAAAAGCAAAGAAACAATGCGTGTGCCTAGTCCTACGATCATAAGAAGACCTCCGACTAGTTCAATCGTTGCAACGACATACGCTAAACCACCCAAAATGCCAATACTCTCGAAAAATCCAACGGTATTTCCAATCCCTCCAGCAAATTTATCAAGACCGTGAATCGTAAAAATAAGACCGAGAACGAATCGTAGTACGACAAGGGCAACGTTTTGTGATAAATTCATAAATTAACTCCCTCCTAATTTTAACACTACGCGATGTAGTGTTTGTTTTCGAAAAAGAATTAGGGTGTCGCCACCATAAACATGATGGATAACCCTAACACAATATAAAGTGAGTAAAAGACTGTCCCAACAGGCAACGTTACATGCACTTCTTTTTCTGGCGCAAGAATATGTTGTATGCGATCGTTTACAGACGTTTCCGCAAAAGATACAGCAAAAGCATGACGCTGTCTGTGATCGCTTTTCAATAGTTTTAATAACGCGCTACTAAGATCAAGCATATTTGCTTCTTTCATCGCAAACCGATCCGCCGCAATTTCGCGTAGCGTGTGATAGTGATTCGATACCCATTTCAAAATCGGCACGTACCAAAGCGCGTGAACGAGAAGGGTGATGATAAATTTTTTCAATGGATCACGATGCTGCTGATGAAAAGTTTCGTGATAAATCACGGCGCGCAGCTCTTCTTTGCTCAACAGACTAACTAGTTCAGTCGACAGAACGATTTTGGGTCTAATCATTCCATATGTAAGCGCGATAGGCTCATCACTTCTAATTACCTCGAGTGCCTGGTTTCCTAAATCGAAATTCCGAATGACTTCCTGTGTGACAGTGTCTTCATGAAGAAGCGACAGCCGTTTCGAAAAGGTGACATATCGATAAATTTGCTTCACGATCATCATTACGATTAATGAAAATGTTGAGAGAATCAGAACTTCTAATAGCAAGTTCATAGATGATAAACCGATCGCACGAAGCATATTATGGCAGGCTTCTAGTACGCTTAACATAAGCGTCCAGTTCGAATATAAATGCAAACTGTATAGTGACATTTGAACAATCATCATGGCTACAAGAAAAAAAGACAGCATAAACAAAAATCGCGGCTGTTTGATTCTCATCTTACTTCTCCTTTAGCTGCTTGATTTTTTGCTCAAGCTTTTCAATCAAAACTGGATCCGCTTCATCGAGCGCATCAAGCATATGATTCACAGCAAGCGGACCAAATTCATCCATTAGATCCTGTGTTAATTCCTTTGATTGCGTTCGCAGAAATTCTTCTTTCGATAGAAGCGGCTTAAACATTGATGTGCGCTTTTCAACTCGTTTTACTAGAATTCCTTTATCCACGAGACGATTCATCACCGTCATAACCGTGTTAAAGTTCGTACTTTTCTCTTGATCAAGCTTCTGTTTCACATCTTTGATCGTCATTTCTGGACCTTCAAAGAGTATGTCCATAACCTTCGCTTCAAGAGAGCCGAAAAAGCGGTTTAACCCTGTTTCATTCGTTTTGAACTGATGAATTTTCATCGCTCCCACCTCACACTACACAGTGTAGTCTAAAAGGGTGGTAGGGTCAAGAAGCAAAAGAGAGGATATCTCCGACTGTGTAGGAGTGTCTTTCGTGCGGAGACAGTTGTACTTGAAGGGGGTCAGGCTCGCGCCTGACCCCCTTTTAAAAAACCTCCTCATCCATTTTTCTCATTAGCCCTCTCTTCTCCTCTCCTTCTTTCATAAGCTAGTAGCAACTCTATATGTGAACAAGCAAGAAGGGAGATTTATTTATGATAGAACCACATGGCGGTCAGCTAATAAACCGCATTCCATGTGAAGAGGATCGCCTGGCGCTTCTTCAGAAGGCCACAATGTTTCCGGTCGTCACCTTAACATCATGGAATTTATCTGATTTATATATGATCGCAATCGGTGCTTTTAGTCCGTTAACGGGCTTTATGAATCAAACAAATTATACGCACGTTTTAAATAAAATGAGGCTCGCAAATGGGACAATCTGGAGCTTGCCTATTACGCTTTCTGTATCTAAAGAAACGCGTGACAAGATTTTTTCTAGTCCTACTGTTTGCCTGAAGGGTGAAGACGGGGAGATCTATGGACTAATGGAAATAGAAGATATTTATGAAGCAGACAAAATAGAAGAAGCTCGACTCGTCTATGGAACGAACGACGCTGAGCATCCAGGCGTTCAAAAAACGTACGAGCAGGAAGCGTTTAACCTCGGTGGCCCAATCACGCTGCTTCAGCACCCAACAGCTCTTCAAGACCATTTTCAAACGCCAGCAGAATTAAGAGAATCTTTCCAACAGCGCGGCTGGAAAACAATAGTTGGCTTTCAAACGCGTAATCCGATTCATCGCGCACATGAATACCTTCAAAAGACGGCACTTGAAACCGTTGATGGCCTTCTCATCCACCCACTCGTTGGCGAAACGAAGAAAGATGACATTCCAGCGGATATTCGGATGAAAAGCTACAGCGCTCTTTTAGAAAACTATTATCCGTCTGATCGCGTCATTCTCTCCGTATTCCCAGCCGCGATGAGGTATGCTGGCCCGCGCGAGGCGATTTTTCATAGTCTCGTTCGGAAGAACTTTGGCTGCACACATTTTATTGTTGGCCGCGACCACGCAGGTGTTGGCGATTATTACGATACGTTCGCTGCGCAGAACATTTTTCACCAATTTGCAAAAGACGAAATCGGGATTGAGATTATGGCATTCGATCACGCGTTTTATTGTATCAAGTGTTCGAGCATGGCTACGGCCAAAACGTGCCCCCACGATAGCGAATTTCACATTCATCTAAGCGGCACAAAGGTTCGAGAGATGCTGAAAAATAGCCAAAGACCTCCGAAAGAGTTTTCTCGCCCTGAAGTGATTGAGATTCTATTAGATGAGGTGCAGCACGATCATGAAAACGAATGATGCCGCGCGCGCTGAATGATGGCATTCTATTTCGTTATGATCACGATGATCATCATGCTTTTCTGTCTTTTCTTTGAAAAAGGACGACCCGAAGTGATCCTAGCCTCGGTTCTCGTCTTATTTCTATTCACCGGCATTATTACGCCCGAGGAAGCAACGGCCGGATTCTCGAATGAAGGGATGCTCACGATTGCCCTTCTCTTCATCGTGGCTGGAAGCATTCAGCGGAGTGGCATTGTGGATCGCCTCTTTCAACGTCTCCTAAAAAGCTCGCATTCCCGAAAGAAGCGCCTGACTAAATTGCTATTCCCAATCTCCATCATTTCAGCATTTGTGAACAATACACCGATCGTGATCGCTTCTACCCCAATGGTGAAAAAATGGTGCGATGAAAACGGGATGTCTCCTTCCAAGTTTCTTATTCCGCTTTCCTACGCTACGATTCTTGGCGGCACCATTACGTTAATTGGTACTTCGACAAACCTTGTCGTTCATGGACTGCTAATCGAAAACGGCTATGCTGGTTTTTCTTTTTTTCAGCTTAGTGCGATTGGAATTCCGATCACGCTATTCGGTCTCGCGTATTTGATCTTCTTTAGTAACAAGCTGCTTCCAGATCGACGTTCTTCATCCTTCACTGAACCTGAATTGCTCAAAAAATACACCGGTGAAGTGCTTGTTACAGAACAATTCCCCTATATTAATCGCACTGTAAAAGAAGCGCAGCTAAGAAGCTTGAAAGGGTTATTTCTCGTCAGTATTATGCGTCACGAACGAGCGATCGCGCCTGTATCAGGCGAGACGATTCTGAAGGAAGGGGATCGCCTTGTTTTTAGTGGTGACATCTCAACGATCGCTGAGATCCAGCGGATGAAGGGACTACAGCTACAGGGAAGCTCCGGCTCTTATTTTCCAGAAAATCACCAGCTTATTGAAGGGATTGTGACACCTCATTCGTCACACCTTTTCAAAAAGATAAAGGACACCAATTTCAGACACCAGCATCAAGCAGCCGTGATCGCTGTTCATCGCCAAAATCAGCGCCTGAAATCGAAAATTGGTGATATTGTCTTAAAACCAGGTGACGTTCTCTTAATGATCGCGGGTGAGCAGTTTCATAAGAAAAAGGATTTCTACGACATTACACCAATCGATCATAAGCTCGTTACGCAACGTCAAATCAGATTAGGCTGGCTTTCGATCGGGTTGCTTGGTGTCATGATTATTCTCGTTACGATTGGCGTTCTCTCCATGCTAACTGCTATGGCCGTTACGACGCTGCTTCTCTTTTTAACAAAGGTTGTGACGCCAGGCGAAGCGCGTGATTTGATTCAATGGCACGTTCTCCTTATGATCGCTTGTTCGTTTGGTATTGGTACCGCGCTGCTGAATTCAGGTGTAGCCGCTTCGATGGGAAGTCTCCTTATCCAATTAACGGCGCCGCTCGGACTTCTTGCAACGTTGCTTAGCATTTATGTGTTAACGAACATCTTCACAGAAATGATGACAAATAGTGCTGCCGCTGTCTTTATGTTTCCCATTGCCATCGAGGTTGCCCATACGCTTGAGATTGACCTCCTCCCCATTGCGATGATTGTCGCAATTGCAGCCTCCGCAAGTTTTATGACGCCGATTGGCTATCAAACGAATTTGATCGTCTATGGCGCCGGCGGCTATCGCTTCCACGACTTTTTGAAAATTGGTTTCCCATTAACGCTGATCGTTATGGTAACCACGCTATTAATCGTTCGGTTTATTGTAATGATTTAATGAAAGGAGGACGAATAAATGGAAGAAAAACATCTCACCTGGCATGAAGGAAACGTGACAAAACAGGATCGTGAAAAAATGAAGTTGCACAAAGGCGCTGTCCTCTGGTTCACAGGACTTTCCGGGTCAGGAAAATCAACGATTTCGGTTGAGCTTGAGAACGCCTTACATGCAGCGGGCGTGCATACTTACAGGCTTGATGGTGATAACGTTCGACACGGATTGAATGCAGACCTTGGCTTTTCTGATGCGGATCGGATTGAAAATATGCGAAGAATTGGAGAAGTGTCTCGTCTCTTTGTTGATGCTGGCCTTATGACACTTGCTGCGTTCATCTCCCCTTTTCAGCAAGAGCGAGATAAGATTCGAGGACTTTTCAGAGACAAAGAATTTATTGAAATCTATGTGAAAGCCAGTGTGGAAACGTGTGAGAACCGTGACCCTAAAGGCCTTTACGCCAAAGCACGAAAAGGTGAGATCCGTCAGTTCACAGGAATTGACGCGCCTTATGAAGCTCCGGTTTCGCCAGAGCTTACAATCGATACGGAAACGGAAACGATTGAAGAAGCTGTTCAATTGATCAAATCATTTTTGGTAAAAAACGGGTACTTAAATGTGTAAACAGGCGGGCCCCTGTCCACTCCTCTTACCATTCTTCTTCATAGGATAGTAAAGCAAGTCCACCACGTTTGCTTATTAAAGGAGGTTTACACGTTTGACTGACACAAAGCTACCACGCTTTTTATTAAATTCGATTCCGAAAAGCGGGACGCATCTTTTAAAACAACTATTGCTCGGTGTACCAGATATGCAAAATGATCCGTTTATTGGTATGTACGGACATTATCATTACCAAACGGAAGAAAAATTGGTCACTGCAAGAGCGTTTCCTAACCACAGCTTCTTAAATGGACATTTCCATTATTCCAAAGAGTGGGAGACATTTTTTGAAGAATTAAAGTTAAAACAAATTTTTGTACTGAGAGATCCACGTGACGTGCTCATTTCATACGCACATTTTATTCCAAAGGTGCCAGCTCACCATCTCTATGAAACGTTCATGCAGGAAGGATTTACGCACAACGATCGGATTCAATTTCTAATCGAAGGCGGCGTTCCGATCACGCCTTTTGTTGCTGTGCAACCTCATTTTGCTGAGTGGTACCGAAGTTTTAGTGAGTGGATGGGGCGTCCAAACGTTCACTCTGTTCGATTTGAAGACCTGATGTCATCAGAAGAGAACAGAAGAAAAGCCACTGGGGAGATTATTGATTTTCTTTGGGGTGATACAGTGCATAGCTACAATCGTGAAGAACTGATCACGAAAATGACGGCAAACATCAAACCACAGGAATCCGTTACGTTCCGAAAAGGAAAAATCGGCAGCTGGCGTGAAGAATTGAACGGCGAGCTTGAAGCGCTATTTATAAAGCATGCAGGGCAGTTGTTAGATGAATTGGGGTATAGGAAATAAATTTAGTTTCCCCCTCTGGTTTTCCATTTATTAGAGACGAGTTATTTTTAGGGAAAATGAAACTTTCTATAAGCAAAATGTCTTTCTGCGAGAGACACTTTGTTGCTTTTGTTTGTGAAGGGGGTCAGGCTCTCGCCTGACCCCCTTCTCTTTTTTCGTTTAATAGGAATCCTCCAATCGGGGTAGCATACGAGTAACTAGACCTATGAAGGAGGAACGATCATGACCATGAAGCTCGTTACGATTGCTGCTTACTTGTATTTGCTCGCCTCTTCACTCCTCTTCTCAGGAGATATGTCGGGTACTAATGATGTCCTGATTGCCCCCGCCGGCTATACATTCGCGATTTGGTTATTAATTTATTTACTGTTGCTCATTTCACTCGTTAGACAATTCACAGCGAGTGAGTGTGATCAGGTCCTCTATGTGAAAGTTTCCTATCTTTTTGCATCTAGCATGCTGTTATCAGGAACAGCTCTCCTTGTAAGTAAATCGGTTGCGCTCTTGTTTATCGCGGGTTCATTAATTACTCTGTCTATCCTTTACGCTATTATTACGAAAAATTCTGAGCGCTCTTCCTTTTTTAGCGTTCCTTTCTCTTTCTATCTCGCTTGGACATCGATTGCAACGATTGTTGATGCGTTCGTCGTCGCGCAAGAAAATAACGTATCGCTGATTTTTGGTATGAATGAGTTAACCTGGACGATTATCATGCTCATTATCGGCGCAGGACTTGCGGTCTACTTCAGTCTTTACAACGACGATCTGATCTATCCGATCGTGTTTTTATGGGGCTACTTTGGCATATTTGTGAAAGATGATAAACCAGTGCAGCTGACGTACACGCTCAGTATTCTAATTATTGGACTTGGTGTGTTTGTGATTTGGAAAGTAGTGCGTGAGGTGCGTGGGCGTAGAGTGAGAGCGGAGGCGGTTTGATGGAGGGGTCACGTTAAAATGGGGGACAGGTGCGAACCTGGCCCCCTTCTCTCTTAGCTATGCTGCTTTTCTAAAATGGTTTTAACGAGCTGCTTATAACTCCCTTCCACTCTCGTTACCCCGCTAGTATGGTAAAAAGTGCTCGCTTCTTTTGCGTTATGGAATCCATCTTCATTGAATAGGTAAACCGGGGTGTCTCGACCTAACGCAATCCCAAGTTCAATATGAGTTCCCTTTCCTCCTGGAAGCAGAACAATAAGGAAATCAGCTGTTCTTACTGCCTCTAATTCTGCTTCTCCGATTGAAGCAAGTTCATCGAACGTAGCGGCTTTTTCATTTGTCGTCCAATCGTATGTATGCTTGAAGCCGTGACGTTTTAATTCTGCAGCTAGTATCTGCACGTGTTGTTTGTTTTGAAAACTAGATGCAATGTAAAAGTTCACTTTGTTTCCCTCCGTAATCATTCCGTTGTGAAACAGACATGCGTTTCATTTGTTTTCTCAACCGGCCACTAACTGTTTTTGGATTACATTTTTCAATTTCCGTTCTTTTCGTTCTTCATACATCGGTGATTTTTTAAGCTTTTTTATGTTCATTTTTCCAATTACATATCGTACAGAAGAATTTTCTTGAATTAACTTGTTATATTGTGGTTTCTCAATAAGCTCGACGAACCAGCTATATGCCATCAGTGCGGCAATATTCGCTTCGATCCGTTGCCCATCTGGAGGATCTCTCCAAAAAATAAGATCACCTGCTAATCCTAAAATCTCTAAGAACAATTCCAACTCCTCGCCCCCTCAAATAAGATCATTTTACATTTTTGACCAATCTTTATATAGATACGAATTTGGATGTCGTATTGTTTCAGAAGTTGCAGGAAGTAAATAAGCTGAAGTGTCCTCAATGTGGGGACTTTTCAGCTTATTTTGGTGGTTTTGTCTTTATTGGGGGTCTGACTCGCACCTGACCCCTTTTACTCTTCTCTCCACACCTTATCCGGCACAAGGCTCCCACCTGTTGCCCATACAAGATTCGTACCACGCATACTCTTTCCATCTACCGCTGTTACTTGTGGCCCGCTCATTCCTGCGAGAGCGGAAGGCTCAAGCTTAATTTGCTCGGTTTCATAAATCCAGCGGAGCATTTCTTTCATTCGCTCATCCGTGACGGTGTAAACACCATTAAGAATCGGTTGAACGACGCGTCCAACAAAGCCTGATGGTCTTCCTACAGCAAGACCGTCTGCCGCAGTGATGTTGTCGATCCCAAAGTCTTGAACGGACACTTGATCGTGTAAGCCTGTCATTAAGCCGATAAGCATTGACGGGGAATGCGTCGGTTCTGCAAAGTAACAGTGCACGTGTTCTCCGAATATCTGAGAAAGTCCAAACGCAATGCCGCCAGGGCCGCCGCCTACTCCGCATGGAAGATACACGTGAAGCGGGTTCTCAGCGTCCACCTTTATGCCGCGTTCATCGAACTGCTTTTTCAACCGAAGCGCTGCTACTGCATATCCGAGAAAAAGGTCTTTCGAATTTTCGTCATCAATAAAATAACAAGTCAGTTTCTTTTCGCACTGCTTCCGCCCTTCTTCTACAGCAGCACCATAGTCTGCTTGATGCTCCACAACTTGAACGCCTTTTTCGCGAAGAAGGTCTTTCTTCCATTGCTTTGCGTCACTCGACATATGGACCGTGACATTAAAGCCGAGTTTCGCTGACATGATTCCGATGCTTAAACCGAGGTTTCCCGTAGAGCCCACCGCAATCGAAAAGGCTGAGAAGAACTCAGTGAACTTTTTGTCAGCTAGAATGGAATAATCGTCATCTTTCGTTAAAATCGCATGTCCGATCGCCAGTTTTTCTGCATGTTTGAGCACTTCATATATGCCTCCACGCGCCTTAATGCTGCCGGCGATTGGGAGAATATCATCCCGTTTTAGAAGAAGATCCCCTGGAATGCTGATCTCTTCTTCTTTCTCAAGTTTTTCTTTCATCTTACTAATATCTGAAATAGGAGATTCAATGATGCCATTCGTTTCTGGGAATACTTTGCGGAAATAAGGAGCGAAGCGTTTCATACGAGCTTCAGCATCTTGAATGTCTATCATTGAAAGCTCAGTTGTATGAGGGATTTTACCTTTTTGTGGGTTTCTCCAATATACTTCTTTTAATTGAAGAAGGTCGTTTAATAATGGATGGTCACTTTTCCACTGTTTAAGTGTCTTTCCGGCTATTGTCATTGTTCCTTCACTCCTTTACTGTAGTCGGGGACAGAGAGGGGTAAGCTCACAGGTACCTCTCTAACCCCCACCCCAATTATATCTGGTAAACACTGTAAAAACAGGAGTTTTAGGTGATCTTATGAATAAAAAAACCAGCAAAAACGTCCGCGATAGGAGGACACTGTTGCTGGTTTTGTCTTTAAGCGGGGTCAGGCACGTACCTGACCCCTTTTAAAAAAATCAATGCGCACGCTTCGCCCCTAAATACCTCGGTGCCCAGTAGCTTGATGTCATGTCGCTAATGGTGACGCCTGTTGAAGAGCCCGCGTGGATGAATTTATTGTTTCCGATGTAGATGCCTCCGTGTGACGCACCTGGTTTGTATGTTGTGAAATACACAATGTCTCCTACGGATGGAGAGCTGACAGCTGTTGTAACGTTCCACATTTGTGCCATTGTTCTTGGCAATGAAACGCCCTGCTTGTTAAACACATAGACGAGGAATCCGCTGCAGTCAAAGCCCTGTGTTGGCGTGTTTCCACCCCACACATAAGGAACACCTATGTATACAGATGCATCTGCAATAAGGTCCATCACGCTGAAGTTGGAACTGCCGCTCCCGCTTCCGGTGTCCCCATTGCTATTCCCTTCATATCCTGTCGATTGCTTTAGCTTTTCCCATGTCGCTGGTCCTGCAACTCCATCAACCGTTAACTTGTTACGTGATTGGAAGTTTCGAACAGCTCGATCTGTTCCATTTCCAAAATCGCCATCAAGCGGACCGCTATATAAACCAATCGCTTGTAATTTAGATTGAAGCTCTTTCACAAGTGATCCTGTGGAACCTTTCTTTAACAAATCACCATAATCTTCTCCAGTTGAAGGGGATGACTCGACTTTATCTGTTAAGCCGTCAAGCGCATTCATTGTTTCCTTTGTTGCAGTGCCTGTCACCTGCAGTTTTTTTGCTTTTTGAAAGTCCTTGACCGCTTTTTCAGTGACAGGGCCAAAGTAGCCTGTCGCCTCAACGTGGAACGTTCCTGCTTTTTTTAGTTTATTTTGTAGATCCGTTACTGCACTCCCGGTTGAACCAACTTTAAGAACTGTTGACGTCTCTTGCTGACTTCTGGATTTCAAAGCATCGATCGTTTTATCATCCGCAATGCCTGTTGGCTGTAAACCTACGATACTTTGAAACTCTTTGACCGCTTTTTGCGTAATACTACCAAAGATCCCGTCTATGTTATAGGAATAGTAGCCACGATCATTCAATAGCTGCTGAAGATTTGTTACGGCACTTCCTCGAGAGCCGATGGTAAGGCCGCTCGCAGGTTTTGCTGCATCGTCGCTCTCTGACAGGGCCGATAAGGTTTTACTATCCGCTACGCCTGTTTGTGACAGTCCCTTTGCCTTTTGAAAGTCTTGTACTGCTTTCTTCGTGATTTGACCAAAAATGCCATCAACATTATATGTATAATAGCCTTTTGCTTTCAGCTTTGACTGAAGATCCGTTACTGCACTCCCCCGCATCCCGATGGAAATATCGGAAGAAGAGCTTGATGATTTTGAGCTTGATGAACTTGCGTTTGCAAGGGCACTGATCGTTGTAGAATCTGCTTTCCCTGTTACGGAAAGCCCCTTTTCTTTTTGGAAATCCTGTACAGCTTTCTGTGTAATTTGACCATAAATCCCATCCACGTTGTAGGAATAGTAGCCAGCCGCTTTCAGTTTGGACTGAAGATCCGTCACCTCTTGCCCACGGGAGCCAACTTGTAAAACCGATGAAGATGGCGCAGCTGAAGATTGGCTTTTTGATGTTCCTCCTAACTTTTGAAGGGTATCAGTTGTTGCTACCCCCGTAACCTTTAACCCGACAGCCTGTTGGAACTGGCTGACTGCATCCTTTGTAATTGGACCGTAGTATCCTGTTGACGTGTGGTAAGTAAAATACCCCTTTGCCTTCAATACATCCTGTAGCTCTTTGACGTCCTGATTATTCATACCTTGCTTAAGCTCTTGATCCCCAAACGCTGCTTCTGCACCATCAGGTTGAACAAACATTACTCCAGCGACAAACGCAGAACCAGTTATTGCTTTCTTGACCAATGAAGGTTGCATCCAGATCCTCCTCATTCCAATTAAATTGCTGCCACAAATATCGACACTCTGTCTTTACTATCGGCTATAATTCAACAAAGTTTAAGAGATATCCTGTTATTTATTACAAAAAATAAGAGATACAGGTCAAATTCCCTGTATCTCTTACTATTGGAAAGTATTTTTTGTCGCATTATTCCTGATATAAGCGCTGTTCAACTTTTCCGTTAATAGCTGACTGACCGCCTAACAAGTTGAAGTCGTTCATACCTTTCATCGCTTCTACCGTTTCTTTTGGAAGCTCATCAGACTTTACTAGCAAAAGGGGCGCGCTATCTTTCGCCGCTAGCACAGAGCCTGCAAGGGCGTCGGCAAAGCCGAATCCTGTCGCCAAATAAGCTGATTTAGCTTCTGGATAAAAGGTGGTTTTCACTTTAGCTGCCGTTTCAAACCGATTGGCACCTGAGATACGCTCTGGTGACGAAAGACCTTGATACACTTTTTTTGTAATTACACTTTCACCACCAATGACAATCGTATCATCAATGTTTTTCATTGCGAGTTTTGTTGCCGCAGGGATTGTCTCTTTATCCACTAACAAAATGGGATAGCCATTTTGCGCAGCATATGGTGCAATCGCAAGAGCATCTGGAAAATTAAGACCGTAGGCGATCACGGCTTTCTCAGGATCTCCTCCCATGCGCTTCGCAATTTTTGCGGAAGTATCATAGCGATTATCACCACTAATCCGCTCAACCTCTAGTCCGAGTGACTTGATCTTCTTTTCCGTTGCAGGTGAAATTGCGTTAACTCCACCCAGGATAATCGCTTTCTTCGCCTCGAGTCGGTTGATTTCATCTACCGTTTCTTTTGGAAGTTCGTTCGTTTTCGCAAGGAGAATAGGCGCTTTTAGTTGATAAGCAAGTGGCGCACCAGAGAGAGCATCTGGGAAATCTAAACCTCTCGCAATCACAACCGTTTCCGCCTTATCATACGTTTTCGCACTCACATTCGCTGCCGTATCAAAACGAGTCGCACCTTCAATTCGTATTACTGTGTTTGCTGACGTTTTCACGGCCAATTCTGGGCCATTCGTTGTAACATAGCCTTTCTTATCCACCGCTTCTACTCGAAAATCATATGCTTTATTCGTGGTAAGCCCCTGAACGGTAAGCTTTCTTGTCGTGGCTTCCACTTCTTTTAACACGCGATCATTTTTATAGACGATGTAAGATTCAACGCCAGAAGCATCTGTCGCCTCTGACCAATTTAATGTAAGTTTGTCATTTTTGATAGAGCTAGCCGTAAGCTCTGCGTTTTTAGCCCATACAGGTGGAAGCTGATCGTCTCCCTGTGGCACTTTCACTGAAACCGTCATCGTATCGCTATTCGGATCAACGACCGTAACTGAAACGCCTGAACTAGCCCCTGAATACACTTTGCTATTTGGTGATGTAGAGCTATTAAAGCGACTGTAGCCATTTCCGCTATAATAATGATCGTAGTATAATCGCTTATTTGGATCTTGATCTAACTCCGGGTAACCCAATCTACTTTCATTTGCTTCTTCCACATCCACCGCTTTATGTGATTCATTTCTATTGTTTTGACGATTTTTCAGCTGCTGCTCATCAATATGCCAGATGGCAATTCCAGGCGACGCCACCTGATCAGCTAATCCGATATCAAAGCCAGTAAACTGACGATTTTCAATTAAAAAGTACTCCGATTCATCGGTTGTTTTTAATTTCAATACGGAATAATCGTCAGTAGTGAAATTCCCTACTTCATATGAGCCATTATTTTGCACTTCAATAGGTCGCTCTATGCCAAGCACCATTTTGGACCATGGATCGAGATGAGTTGGATAAGCTCCTTCATACTCATTGTTATGGGTTGTCCAAGAACCGCTCCCCATTAAACTGTGAATGCCAACCCCATCTGAAGTGCCGTCCGTATCATAAAGATCCGGTAGCCCCAGATCGTGGCCCATTTCATGTGCAATAATTCCAACGGTTGCCATATGCCCGCCATGTTTCTCCCCAAACATCGTGTAGCCGCCGTTCCCTTGATAAGAGCCTACTTTCACTCCATCAAGACGAGGAGCATCGCTTTCATAAAGGCTCGACATATGACCCCAAACCACTTTCCCCGTATCTCCATAACTTGCTTCACCACCGGCTACAATGGTGACAATATGTAATTCCTCCGAAGAAATAGAACCGTCTTTATTTTGGTCAAATTGAGCATAGTTTACTTTATCATTCGATGCCTTTAGCGCATCCTTAATGATTTGTGAATATGTACTATCTGGATTTGTTGCCGTCTCAGGACGAGGGTGAGCATACGGTAGTGTTACCCTTACGATCCCATCATTTGTTCCGCTTGATTCGGCAGCCCCTTTAAATCCAAGCTTTCCTTTTGAAACTTCATCATAATAGTGATTAAGCGTACTCCCACTAGTGCCAAAGAATCGGTTACGCCAGTCTGCATCTGAATAAGTGATTTTTGCATCGCTATATTCAACTAATAAAACAAGCGTGTCCTCCTTCGCTCCTACACTCAATAAATCAAATGAATCATCCGCATTTGGAATCTCCTTTTGCTTTGTATTCATTCCTTCAGTCGGTTGGAGCTTCTTCACATCTTCAAGCTCTGCCGCGTCAGAAGGCTTTTTATTAATAGCAAATCTAGCTTGTGTAACTTCTAGATTTTCACCAACAATACGAGTGTAATACCAGTATTGGTCTTCCCCTATTTTAATCACAGATTCATCGTTCGCCGTCCACCAATGAAAATTTTCACTGCCGCTGAGTGACGCCTCAAATGTCTCTCCTGATGGCTGAACGAGCTCCTGCGTTTCTTGTAGCGCAGGCATCGCATTTGCCTTGCCTGCTCCCAAAATGATGAACAGACTACATAAAAGTAAACCGATTCCATAGATGCTCTTCTTCATCCTGCTCCCCCTATAGTTGACCAAAGTGTTTCAGTAGATTTTATACTCTACAAGTCTACCATTAGGGAGTGAAAAATTGCCATAATTCTGCAATTTTCGGTAACAAAAGGGACCATCTCGTAAGCTGATCCCTCAGAAATCATTATTCGACTATTCAACTCCTATAAGCTCTCTTTCAATGGAAGGACTAACCGCTTTCGGACCTCCTAGAATCGTAAAATGATAGATGCCTAACTTTTCTTTTGCTCCAATGACCGCATCCTGCATATTATATGGATCTACTAACAAAAAACTACTATCCCTTTTGGCAGCAAGAACACTTCCGGTTAGCGCATCTGCAAATTCAAGACCCGTTGAGACAAAAGCCTTATGCGATGGATTTAATTCCATTGCAATAATTGAAGCTGTTTCATAACGATTCTTACCACCGTATCGCTTTGCTTTTGGTAACTTTTCGAAAAGGCTTTCCGAAATAACAGCCGTACCGCCCACGGCAATGCTCTCAGGATATTGTTTGAGAATTTCGGCCGTATCTTCTGGGAGCTGATTCTGTTTTGCTAGCAAGATAGGATACGTATTTTCCGCTGCGTAAGAAGCAATTGCAAGAGCATCTGGAAATTTCATGCCGTTCGCAATAACAGCTTTATTTGATGGAGGAAGACTCACTGCAATCATTGCAGCTGTTTCATAGCGATTCGCTCCTGCTATTCGTTCAACTGGAATTTTCATTGTGCTTAATTCATCTTCCACATCTTTGGAAAGAGCCTGCTCTCCTCCAAGAAGAATCGCGAACTCTGGGTCGAGTCGTTCAATCTCATCCTTTACAATTTTATCAAGACCGTCAGAGTGTGTTAATAAAATAGGGGAATTTAAATCATAGGCAAGCGGAGCACCAGCTAACGCATCAGGAAAATCATCGCCTCTTGCTATCACAACTCCTTGCGCGCTTTGCTTCCAGCCTTCTTGAGAAATTTTCACTGCTGTCTCATATCGATTAGCTCCAGCGATCCTATTAACGTTTGTTGGCAAATTTAATTTCACTTGCTCCCAAAATTCATCGGCGATCGCCATGTAACCCGCTGCCGATGGATGAACGTTTTTAGGATTTGGCAAATAGGTTGCATAATCTGTTGAAATGGCATCATAGGTGGGAACGTAGTGGCTGAATGAGTCGGCCGCGATCTGCTTAACAATCCCATTCACCGTCTTTGTTAGTTCCACGAGCTGACGTTGATCGGTCTCAGGGAAAGCGTAGAAACCATTGTAGTATCCCATTAAATAAACATCCGCGGACGCATTAACGCTTCTTATAATTCCCATAATAGCAGCGTAATTTTCCGATAGCTCAGTGATAATCTTTTTGACTTCTTCTGGGTTCTTCAATCGTTCCGGTTCCGAACCGAGTACTTGAAGAAAATCGTTCGCACCGATCGTAATCGTTATCATATTTTTGGAGGCGATCTTAACTTGCATGTCACGATCCATCAAAGCGTTCAACAAATCTTTAGAAGTCGCTCCAGGCACCGCAAAAGGTTTTTCGTAGCTTCCTAATAAACCTACGCGATCTAGATCCTGAGCTATGTAGTCGCCATAACTTAAACCGAGAGTATTGTTCGACATGACGCCAGCCGCGAGTGAATCACCAAGGGCAGCATAATAGACATTATTTTTTTCTTCATCGAGACTGGCAGTGGCGAACGCTTGAGACGGCATAAGCATGGTTATCACGAGAATCAATAGCAACAGCGGACTGATTTTTCGCTTTCCCGACCTATTCAATCAGAACCCTCCCCAAAGATAATTCGTTATAACGAATCGTTACGTAATACAATTAGCTTTCCTTTCTTCAATACCTGCCTATTCATAAAATAAATATCAAAAAAGCGCAGGAGACGTTCCCCGCGCTTTCTTAATAAATGGATTACTTTTTGAGCTGATCTAAAATGTCGTTACTTACAGCATTTTCTCCACCAAGAACGTTGAAGTCATAAGCTTCCATGGCCTCGATCGCTTCTGCTGTTTCTTTCGGAAGCATATTCGGCTTCACTAATAGCATAGCAGCATTTTGTTTCGCTGCCAGAACAGATCCTGAAAGGGCATCAGCAAAGTTCATGCCAGTGGAAACGTAAACGCGTGCTGAAGGGTTAAGATTTGTAGCAATATCAGCTGCTGTACCGAAACGATTGTCCCCTTCATAGCGATCTTCAGCATGTAGCTTCGCATCGAGCTTACCGTTAACAGCTGTTTCGCCACCAACGATGATCGATCCATCAATGCCTTTAAGCGCATTGCTAGTTGCTGATGGAATTTCATCCGCTTCTGTTAATAGAATTGGATAACCTTTCTGTGCAGCGTATGGCGCAATTGCAAGAGCATCCGGGAAGTTCATGCCGTTTGCTACAATCGCTTTATTTGGAGATCCGCCAAGACGCGCTGCAATGTTTGCAGCTGTATCGAATCGGTTGTCCCCTGCAATACGCTCAACTTCAATTCCCATACCTTCAAGCTGGAATTTCACGTAATTGCTTACCGCACTTGTGCCACCAAGGATAATGACATCTTTCGCACCAAGACGTGCAATTTCTTCTTTCGCCATTTTATTCAGTGATCCGCTTTCTGTTAAAAGAATTGGCGCATCGTATTTATAAGCAAGTGGTGCTCCTGCTAGTGCATCCGGGAAGGAATCGCCACGTGCGAGAACAACCGTATCTGCAGTTTCCCAGCCTTCTTGCGAAATTTCCACAGATGTTTCATAGCGCGTTTCACCCTGGATACGTTCAGCATCTGCTTCAACGATACGTGCTTCGTCTTTCGCTTTAACTGTTCCAATTTCATCGAGATACTCTGTAAATACTTCAAAATCTACGAAGAAAAGTTCGTTCATACGACCGTCAGCGGCAGCTTCACCCATTGCATCGTATCCGTCGCCACCTTGAGCGATATATGCGTTAGTTGCAACAGTGTAAGTCGCTTCTAGATCAATATCTTCATAGCCGTTTTCAGTTTTCACATTTACATCTAGAATTCGTTCACTAGAAGGAAGATCTTTATCAAAGGAATATCGAAGTCCTGCTACTTGAGCAAAACGACCTTCCTGAGTTTCGACACCGCTTACCCCATGCTCCAATGAATCAATGATTTCTGCACCAGTCATATCAAGCGTGACGAGGTTGTTACCGAATGGCATCGTTGTGAGAACTTCTCCTAACGTAATTGGTCCCTCATCGATTGATTCACGGATTCCTCCGCCGTTCGTGATTGCGATTGTTGCATCAGTAAACTGCTGAGCTTTGTAAAGCATGCCGTCTGTAATTAAGTTTCCTAGATTCGTTTCACCTGTTCTAACGGATGCACGTTTTCCATTAAGATAAACGTCAGATTGACCGACTACTTCTTTCTCAATTTCCTCGAGTGGTTTCTTCAGTTCATCATAGAGAGCTTTTGCTTCTTCGTTAGGCTCGAACTTACTTTTACTTCCCAAATCAAGAAGTTCATTATCCCAATCAGTTAGCACGCCTTCTTCGTTAAACGTCACTTCAAGATCACCTAAGAAATTGCTATATTCATTTGCTTGTACAACTAGAGTTGGATCTTCAAATGTATCAACTACAACCGCTTCTTCAATTGTTGTGTGGCTATGACCACCAACAACAACGTCGATGCCTTCTACTGATTTAGCTAGTTCAACTTCAACCGCTTTTCCGAGGTGAGTAAGGGCTACGATTTTGTTTACGCCTTTATCCTCGAACATTTTAATCATCTTTTCAGCTTGCTCCTGATGATTTTGGAAGGAAATCGTTTCGCCAGGGCTTGATAGCTCATCTGTTGATTCAATCGTTAGACCGAACACCCCAACTTCTTCACCATTTACATCCAGAATAACCGCTGGATAGATGGTACCATCATCACCAGTCATCGCCATTTCATTTTTATATAGAGGGCTAAGATAAGGATCTTTGCTGTAATCAATATTTGAGCTTACGATCGGGAATTTCGTTTGCTTGACGAACTCAGAGAACGTCTTTGGACCTTCATCAAATTCGTGGTTACCCGGTACCATCGCATCGTATTTCATCATGTTCATAAATTGTACGTCTGCGAGACCTTTGTATTTATTGAAAAAAAGTGTACCAGAGAAAACATCACCAGCATCTAATAAAATTGTATTGGCGCGAGCTGCACGAATTTCTTCTACAGCTGTTACTCTTTTTGGAGCATTATCTAGATGCGCATGTGTATCATTTGTATGCATAATTGTAAGATCAAAATCGCCTGCCGCCTCTACAGGTGTGGACGGTGAAGCTGCTGCAATTCCCATTGCTAATGCCGCTGTTGATAGAACGCCGAAAAGAGGTTTTTTCATATTCATGTACGTAATCCCTTCCCTTTCGAAAACTCAAATTTTGTCGGAATGTCTCCGCGATTTTCATTATATACTAGCCTACTAGGTGAATGGTCCTTTTTGTCACAATAGTTAACATATTCAAAACATTACTTTATAACTAGTTTCATAGAAAAGGAGAAGGCGGAGAATTCCCGCCTTTTTCCTACTTTAGTTGTTCTTTAATTCATTCATTACGTCGTCGCTAATAGCATTCGTGCCACCAAGGATGTGGAAGTTGTGCATGTCATTTTCGTTAATGGCTTCAGCAATTTTCTCTGGAACCTTATCTTTCTTAACGAGCAGGATCGCTGCATCTTCTTTCGCAGCAAGAACTGAACCAGCAAGCGCATCAGCAAACTTCATTCCTGTTGCTACTATAGCTGTGTCTGCATCTGGTGTTAGAGCGGTTGCGATCGTTGCTGATGTTGCATAGCGGTCATCTCCGCTAATTCGAACGGCATTGGAAAGACTGTCTACAACCTTTTCACTGATTGCACTTTTTCCACCAACGACAATTTGCTCGTCTGTTGTGTTTAATATTTTCTTCGACACAGCAGGAAGCTTGTCGTTATCCGTTAGTACGATTGGATAGCCATTTTTGGCTGCATAAGATGCAACAGATAGGGCATCTGGGAAGTTAAAGGCATTTGCCAGGATCGATTTTTCAGGCGTCCCGTCAAGCTTCGCTGCAATGTTCACAGCTGTTTCGTAACGCGTTGCTCCTCCGATACGATCTACTTTTAAACCAAGGCCTTTTAGTTCATATTCTGTGTAAGACGAAATTGCGGATGTTCCACCAAGAACGATCGCTTTTTTCGCGCCAAGACGTTTAATTTCTTTCTTAGTAGCAGTGTTTAGCTTGTTTTGTTCCGTTAAAAGGATTGGTGCATCATATTTGTACGCAAGCGGTGCTCCTGCAAGGGCATCCGGGAACTTATCGCCTCTTGCGATCACTACTGTTTCAGCACTTTCCCATCCCTTTTTCGAAACTTCAACCGCAGTCTCATAACGTGTTTCTCCTGAAGTGCGGTCAACGCTGTTGTTCATTTGAATCTTCGCAAGCATTGGATCGTGATCACTTGCGCGGCCATCTGCTTCACTAAAATCAGAGTTAATGTTAATGCTATCAATCATCGTACGGTTTGCTAGATTGTTCGATACGAGAATATGATCGAGCACCTGCGCATTTCCTTGATAGTTGTAGGAGTAGCGTTGCTCTGTTGGAAGCTTTTTGACCATATTCGTTAGTACGTCGCCTTCAAGCGTTTGGATTGGCTTTGAGAATTCAAAGTCATTCAAGTCACCTAGAACAACAACCTTGCCATTATCCATGTTCGTCACGACGTCATTTACGAAATTGTTTAAGATGGACGCCTGTTTCACACGCTGTACTTCACTTCCTAAAACAACAGGGTGATCAGCGCCAAAGAGTGCGCCATCTCCGCCTTTTGAATTAAAATGGTTCGCTACAACAACCACTTTTTCACCATTAAATTCAAACTCAGCAGCAAGTGATTTACGGGAATCTTCAAACGCTTCATTTGTTGGATCAATGCGTCCAGGATTAAGCGTTAGTCCGTTTTCATCGACGCCAACTGAAGTTGTTGCATCACCAGATTTCTTCTCAGAGAAATTAACGCGATCAGGATTATAGATGAACCCAACGCGAATATTTCCACCAGGCTGTCCGCCATCTGTTTTATCCTCAGGTGCGATTTCAGTAAACTTGTATGTTGGGCCGCCTGCTTCTTCAATCGCTTGAATAATCGCTTCATAAGATTCGTTTGCACTTGTCGTGCCGTTATCTGTAGGACCATTGTTATCTTGTACTTCGACTAAACCAACGATGTCTGGTGTTTTCATGTTCTTTACAATCGATTCAGCAATTTTGCCTGTTTTCTCTTCCCCAACACCAGGATAGTAGTTTTCAATGTTATAAGAAGCAACAGTTAGATCGCCTTCTGATGACTCCATTTTCGTTACTTCACGTTCTGTATTACCATCAATCACGGATGGGAATGTGCCCGTTGGACGGATTTTGAAATTACTGTAATCGTAGCTCACGATTCCAGTGACGGAGCCATCGAGACGATCACCAGTCGTTACGTCAATATCAATACCTTCAACGTCAATTAAGAGACGTTCAGGGTTTGGATCTTCTGCTGAAAGCAGCAGTCCGTTTGCACGAGTAAGAAGTTGATCTTCACTTGTGTTTACGTATACAGGAAGCTCATCGTATTTCACAGGCCCTGTTACGTTTGCATCCGGAATCTCAATAAGCATTCCTTCAAGACTTTCATAAAAGTCCAGTCCATCTGTTTCAGGATCAAAAGATTTCATTTCGTCATCTTCTACGATTTCAGTTGGAGGCGTGCGGTCTGTTCCGATTACGATCGCTTCTGGCAAAGTGTTATCGGAAGAAGCAACTGTGATGGAAGAGGCAGTAATTTGAGTAGTGAGAAGGTCTTTCGCGTCACTATAACCACCTTCTTTATACTCTTTCACCTGACCGTCTACTTCTACTTTGTCGCCAACGTTTACGCCAGCGCCGCCGCTTTTATAAACATAGATTCCTTCTGAAGTGGCGTTGCTATCGTCGGGATTATCTTCTTGCATGTAGAAGGCGTTATTGCCGTCTTTTGCCGTAACGATCCCAGCGATTTTCGTAACAGCCATTCCTTCATAAGGAGAAGTGTGGTCTGAACCTTGAATATCGTGAATGCTAATGCCATCAGCAGACTTTAAAACAGTGTAATCAAAAGTGGCGACTTCACTTAATTTATTGTCTTTGGCTGCTACGGCTTTAATCGTTGTATCTTCAGTTAGTTCAATTGGCGCTGTGTATTCTGTGCTTTCAGCTGTCGGTTCGCTACCATCTGTTGTGTAATGAACCGTCGCACCTTCTTCTGCTGTCGCAAGCTTCACCATTGTGCCTTCAATAACAGATCCTGATGCAGGATTTGCCGTTACTGAGAAAGCTGTTTCGATAACGTCAGCTGCGCTTCGAGGTACGAGTTTGTATTCGTTAAAGTTGTAGTCAATAACACCTTTAAGAATTTCATAGGTTTTACCTACTTCAAGTAGAGACTTATTTGTTGGTTTAATGACAAATTCACCTGAAGCGTCTTCAGCAGTGAAATTACCATTGCCATCGACTGACTTAACAGTGACATCATTAAATTGAGTGAATGCAGCTTCATGCTGTTCACCGTTATCTTTGGAGAGATCAGTGGATATGAGTGACTGAGGGGACGGGATACCTTTGTCTTCCGTTGTGATGGCTACATTAGAGGCACTAGTTTGTACTTGCTGCATGCCATAATAATCTGACATGGCGCCTTCTACGGTTACTTCATCACCTGGTTGAGCCGTAATGCCTGCAGCACGCACAATAATGGCAGCAGTGTCATCCTGGATAAACAGGTTCGTTTGGCCGCCAGTTTCAAAGGATGCTGTGGCAATACCTTTTATTTTCACTTGTGTACCGTTTGCTACTTTTCTAGCATCAGTGATTGTTGAGAGTTCGATAGGTTCTGGATCTGGGTCCGGTTCTGGAGCTGTGCCGTCAGGAAATGTGTAGGCTGAAGGCTCTTTGAGTCCTGGAACACCGAAGTACGTTGCGAGGTTTCCAGTAATTTGGATCTTCTTACCTTTGTTTTCAGGATGAGCGATTAAATTAAGGTCATCTCTTAGAGATCCTTTTGGTAATTGTACCGGAATAATATTTTCTGCTTGTGTTTCATTGGCAGAATCTGCAATAGCAATATTTGTTTCTACGTTATTAGCATTTTCTAAGTTGTAAGATGGGCCGTTAGAAGTTGTTCCTACAATATACCCTTCTACTGTTGCAGAACCAGTATTATTTGCGATTGCTTCACTAACGGAAATTGTTCCTTCGGCAGAAGCAGAAAGCTGCGAAACTGGTAATGCGAAAAAGCTAAGAACCATTGAGAATATTAGCGCAAAGCTAATAAAACGACTGGTTGACCTTCGTTTCAAATTTCATCCCCCCGGATATGTAGTCGAATTTTGGTGATGATACCACCAATTGTCAGTATACAATAACTTTTGACCCAGATGTGTAAAAATAGCGTAAATTGTCTAAATTTAGATGGCGCTTTCATTTTGTAGTAGGGGTCAGGCGCGAGCCTGACCCCCTTCACATACAAAACCGCTGTTTTCGCTGCTTTTGTCCGCGCTCACGGGACAACAATTGTTACTTGAAAACTCTTTCTTCAATCTTTCACATTGTAAAGAAACGGTGAAATTAATATATAACGATAGATTTCATTTTTCCTTACTCTTTCATTTTCTGCTCACATACTAGTCTAAAGTACTAGTTTCCAATCACAAAGAAAAACCACCCTATCGATGGCTCGATTGGATGGTTAAGAGGCAGGTTTATCTTCTTCTTTCTTACATCTCTTCCCTGATGGGTTGGATCCATCATGCTCTAGTCGGGGAGATGATCTTGAAGATCCTTGAGGGATCATTACACGTTAGTCTAGCGGAGAGTATACTAGTTTGGTGACTCAAGAGTATGTGGGTTTTCTAATTCGTTTTCAATTGAATGAAAATCAATATAAGGACGTATACCTTGCTTCATTAGACAGTTTGTCCCCTGCCTAAATCGAGCATCATTGCTATTGAAAACAGAGACGTTTCTTGCTTGCTTCCGCGCAAAGTGAGCTGTCGTCATAGCACCACTTTTCACTTTAGCTTCCATAATCACGACATGACTTGACCATGCACTGATTAACGCATTTCGCTGAATAAATTGCTTTGGTGTAGGTACTGTGCCAGGTGGATACTGCGATATGACAGCGCCTTCAATTGATATTGCTTCGAAGAGCGAGCGGTGCTCTTTCGGGTAACAAGTATCAACTCCATTTGCAACAAAAGCAATCGGTTGCCCACAATTTGCGAGGCAGGCAGTGTGAGCAGCATGATCGATTCCTTTAGCGAGACCACTAATAACAGGGATGTTCAGGCTTGAGAGTTTGGTGGATAACTCTTTCGCAGCACGTCGCGCCTGATTAGAACAAGAACGGGAACCAACTATTGCGACAGAAGGTAAGCTTGGCTTGATATGACCTTTGTAATATAAGAGAACGGGCGATTCAGGAACATTTTTTGCATATACAGGGTAAAGCGGGTCATCTCGGGGTAATAGCCAGATCTCCTTTTGCTGAACAAGTTCGAGAATGCGCTTTGGTTTCTCAAGTGAACGGGTAGCCATTATTGCTTCGCGTGCAAGACGAGAGATTCCACGGACATTCTGAAGTTCAGAGAGAGAGGCATCATAGACTCGTTCAGGAGTTCCGAAAGCGGTCAACAGCTTTTTTTGTGTCACCGGACCCACATGCGGAATCGAACTTAGCCAGATCCAGCGCTCCATTCGTTCACTTCTCTTTCGTGATTAATTTTTATGACAGGATTTTTTCCCATCGTTACTCTGGAAGTTTGGAGAGCACATACACTTTGCTACCTTTTCGCTCTGGCCATTGTTTAACAAGATCTGGTGGTGTTGAGGATTCACTATTCTCGACATAACGCTGGTAAGCTTCCCGGGAAGGTTCCTGAAAAAGTGAGAGTATGTAATCCGGGAAAGCGTGTGGATTCTTGCGATCAGAAATGTACGCACGATAACTGCTCCACATATAGTCCGCTGGCTTTACTACCATACGAGCTTTAACTGGATTAAGGTGGATGTATTTACTCACGTCAATTTCATAATCAATCGAATCGAGAAGTTCAGCGAAATAGCGACCTTGAAAGACATGTCCTGTGTACTCATATTTGTCGTTGAAATATCTTGCATAGTTGGAGTTGATTACTTTCATGATTTCACCAGGGGGATGATCGAAGGTTTCGATGGAGAGATGCACATGGTTAGTCATGAGACAGTATGCGTGTAGGCGAAACGGAAAAACGAGACGAGCTTGTTCTAAAAGTAATAAGTACTTCAGACGATCAATACGCTCTTCAAAAAGTGGTCCTTTTCGATTCCCTCGACAGATAATATGGTACTTAGCACCAGGGAACCAATTGCGTTTCTTACGAGCCATTCGAATTGCTCCTTTAGTAAGGAAAATGGGGAATTTCTACCATATCGGGGTTAATAATTGTAGTATACCACCTTTCAAGAATTTGGGAATAGTTAATTTGTAAATTATTCAGAAATATTTTTTAATTCATTAGAAGGAAAATGGAGAGGGAGGTAATAGAGGTGAATGAGGGGGGCAAGTACGTACCTGACCCCCTCATTCACCCCATACCGTAAACCCTTATCCACTATAGGTTCAATGCAATTCAAGGTTCATTTGCAACGAAAAAAGTGTCCACCTGTGGCGGACACTTTTTGGTGTTTTGTCTTTTGATGGGGTCAGGCGCGAGCCTGACCCCATTAAGCATTGCCTACTTCAATCCCTCCACCACATCATCATTAACCGCATTGACTCCACCTAAAATGGTGTACGTATCTGCTTGTAGTTCTTCAATGGCTTCAGCTGTTTCAGACGGCAATTCATCTGGCTTTACTAGAAGCATCGCTGCACCTTGTTTGGCAGCTAGAACAGAACCTGTTAACGCATCAGCAAAGTCCATGCCTGTTGCGATGAACACTTGCTGAGATGGGTTAAGTTCAGTTGCAATTGACGCCGCTGTACCAAAGCGGTTTTCTCCAGCATAGCGCTTCGCATCCGGTAGCTTGCTGAACGCTTTTTCACTAACCACCGCTTCACCACCAGCGACGATCGCCTGGTCGACACTGCGAAGGGCTACTTCCGTTGCTTTTGGCACAACGTCCTGCTTTGTAAACAGAATTGGATAACCATTTTCTGCTGCGTAAGATGCGGCAGAAAGAGCATCAGGGAAGTTCATTCCACTTGCTACGACAGCTTTATCAGGATTGCCACCAAGACTCGCCTGGATATTAGCAGCTGTTTCGAAACGATCATCTCCATAGATTCGTTTCACTTTCAAATCGAGTCCTTCTAACTGATATGCGATAAATTTCGGTACGGCTGATGTCCCGCCAAGAATAATCGCTTTCTTCGCACCAAGGCGCTTAATTTCGTTTATGACCGATTTCTCAAGCCCCTTTTCACGCGTTAAAAGAATAGGTGCATCTAATTTATACGCGAGTGGTGCCCCTGCTAGCGCATCTGCAAAGTTATCTCCTCGTGCAATAACAACAGTATCCGCTTCGTCCCAGCCTTCTTTTGAGATCTCAACAGCTGTATCATAGCGATTATCTCCAAATATCCTCACTGGTTCCTTCGATTCCGCTTCACCAGCATCAGATGTTACTTTCCACGTATATTTCTTCGTATTCTTTCCAATCGCTCCACCATCGTTATTGAAAATTTTAGATTTATTTTCTTCAGATGGTTCAATTGTAATTGGTATTTCATTTTCACCATTTACTAGCTTTACTTCATGTGTGAACGTCATATCTTCATTCACTTTTACTTTCTCACCATTAATTGTTAGGTTTCCTTCTTTGATCGCATTTCCTTTAAAAGTTACCGTATCGCCTTCCACAACGGCACCATTTTCAGGAGAGTTTACGACAACGGGCATATCGATCCAACGGAAAATTTCATCTTGTACAACCATTTTATTACTGCCCTGGTTAGTTACCGTCACTTTAAGATCTGTACCTTCTGCTCCGTAACCATAGAAGCTGACGTCATCATCAAACTTATCATTACGCGTATGGTCGGCAAGTCCTTCCTGATCCCATGACTCCCCTTTTGCATATTTGTACGTTAAGACCGTTCCTTCTGGGAAAGATTTTTGTAGTTCCCAATCCGGTGATACCGCTCCATTACGAGACATTTCCCATGCACTTGTACTCCACCCATTTTGATCACCAGGCATCGTTACTTTTGCGCTAAGCGGTGTATCGTCAGGCGCATGCACTTTAAATGTTACGTCTACCATCACAATATCCGGAGTTACCGTTACTTTATTAGAAGCGGTTTGATTTCCAGCTTTGTCATACGCTACGATGCGATAGGTGTACGCTTTGCCGTTCTCAACAGCGAAGTCGGTGTACGTCACTGCTTCTGCATTATCTAGAAGTTCAACCGTTTGACTATCCCGCTCAACCGCTAATAAGTAAGGGTTGTCTGCTCCTTCAAGTGCCCAGTTTAATGTTACCTGTCCAGATTCCTTTAACGGCTCTTCAAGCTTCACAGCATCTGCAGGGGCCTTCGTATCATCCTGATTTTGAGAGAACGTGACTTCTTCTGTATTCGTTGTTTTCCACGTAGCTCCACGGTCAGTTGAAAAAGCAAGTCGGTAAGCGTATGTTCCTTTCTCAATTGGGCGGAATTCCGCTTTAAATCCATTAGCCTCTTCTTCCTGTCCTGTGTAAGTCGCTTTAGACTCTTGCCACTCACCGTCACGCTTTACTTGAAGTTTTCCAATTAATCCTTCTGCAAGACCTGATTCCGTTGCGCCAACTATTTTCACACTAGCTTCGATTGCGAAAGTGTTTGATAGATCCAGCACTTGATCATCAATGACTGAAACTGAAGAAATTTCGTACTTTCCTTCTTTCCACTCGATGTGCGGAATCGTTGGTTCCTTCGTTTCCACTTTTACCGATTCATTGCCATCCTCATCGATCGCCGTTACGGCAAAAAAGTAAGATTGGCCATTAGTTAATCCTTCAACGGTAAGTTCCTTGTCTTCCGTTACACTCACTTCTTCATACATCGCCCCTTGTAGCGTTGAGCGATACACTTTGTATTTCGCTGCATCTCCTGTCCAAGAAAGGGTTGCGCTTCCTTCTCCGGCAGAAACTTTCAAATTGCTAGCCGCTTTTGGTCGCTCAAAATTCTGACCTTCGTCAGCTATTAGCATGCGGCCAGTCATCGCAGGAATCGTTACCGAAACCTTGCCACCCTTCACCGTTACGCTGTCATCTTTCGCGAGTCCATCTGTAAATGATATGTTGTTTTTCACAACTTCCTTCACATTTAGCTCGATCGTTTGCGAATTAGTACCGCGGTTCACTGCAATGATTGCTGCACCGTCATCATTCGTACGAGCAAAAGCATAGACATCCCCGTCTGCATGCAGGGTTGTGAGCTTCCCGTATGCAAGAAGATCTGCATTTTCAGTACGAACAGCTCCTGCAGCTTGATAGTGCTTTACTAACTCTGCATTTTCATCTCCCCACGGATACGTGCGACGATCATCAGGGTCTTTAGAACCTGTTACACCTGCTTCATCACCGGAATAAATCGTTGGGGCACCTGGGTAACCCATTTGCAGAACCGCAGCTAGCTTTAAGCGCTGCACGCCAAGCTCGTGATCGTAATTCGGATCAAACTCAGCTCGTTCATACGTGTCAGTTCCGCCACCAAGTACATAGATTGCACGCGGCGTATCATGAGACCCCATTAAATTCATGAGCGCATGAAACGCCTCATCAGGGTAATCCTCCTGTACTGCCATCAACTTCTCATCTGTACTTGCTGCATTCCCATTTTTCAAGAAATCAAGAATAGCACCTTCGAAACGATAGTTCATCACGGAATCATATTGATCCCCAAGGAAGTATTTTGATGCGTCATCCCAGATCTCACCTAGAATCAGCGGCTCTTCCCCATCCTTCAGCGTTGCTCCAGCACCGGCCATTTCTTCAGATTTCAATTCATCACGGAACTCACGCCAGAATTCCATATCGACTTCATTTGCGACATCAAGGCGCCATCCGGAAGCCCCATTTGTTAACCATGATTTCGATGCAGAATCTTTGTCATACATAATGTAATCAGAGAATTTCTCATTGTTTAACTCACTATCATAATCAACTGCGTCTCCTTCAACGCTTTTGATTTCAGGAAGAGAATCATATCCCCACCACGCCTGATAGTCGTAGCGTTCCTTCCCATTCTCATCCTTCACTTTTTCATTTTTGATATTAAACCAGTTATGAAAGCCATATTCGTCATTAAACGTTTGGCCTTCTTTTTCAAGCTGTTTTCGTGCTTCTACTTTCGCATCTTTTTCACTCATGCCCTCGTTATTCATTAGGTCATAAATACGAGACCAATATTCATAAGCCCCAACGACATCGTACTTACCATAGCGATCAAAGTAGATGGAGTCATCCCCAACATGATTAAATACGCCATCCATAATCAGGTGCATGTCACGTTTTTCAAGTTCATCGGTAAATGCTTTAAATTCCTCAGGTGTTCCAAACATTGGATCAATCGTTTTCCAATCCGCTGCATCATATTTATGATTTGATGCTGCCTTCGCAATTGGATTTAAATAAAGGGTATTTACACCAAGGGATTGAATATAATCAAGCTTCTTTTGAATGCCTTCGATATCCCCACCAAAGAAATCGTTACTCCATATCTTATCTCCATCATAATCTGCACTGTCCGAAAGCCTTGGATTATCGGGAAGCTCTCCCCACTCCTGGTGCTCAATTGGTTCATGACCACGTGCGGTTTCCTTTGCATCATCGTTTTCTTCATTTCCATTATTAAATCGATCAGGGAAAATTTGATACACAACAGCTTCTTTCATCCAGTCTGGCGTTTCGTATCCTGGATCGAAGACCGTTAATTGATAAAGTTCAGCATTCGTATCAACTGCTTTTCCAGCCGCTCCTTGCTTCGTATCTTCTCCATACTCCGCTTTTGCTGAACCATCACGTACGATAAATTTATAGCCGTAAAGTCCTTTTTCTTCAGGCGTTACTTTCGCTTCCCAAAAATCTTTCCCATCATTTGTGGCTGCCTTCTCCATTGAGATCAGCTTGCTTGTACCCGTATTTTGATTCTTGATGTAGAGGTCGGCTTTCGCTACATCATCTTTCTTTGCTGCTAGACGTAGCGTCACCGTCTTTCCTTCTTTCACAGCACCAAACGGAGCACGATAAGCTTCTTCCCATGAGTTATGTAGAAGACTTGCCTTATTTACTGCACCATCTGACCCTTCAGCACTATAATCTGTGCTTACTTCTTTTGAATCGGCATTGAAAAAGAACGTGACGTCTGCCTTTTCAATGACGTTCAACTTTGCATTCTCTGCTGGATAATCGTCTCCCCATTTATCGCCAAGCACCACTTTATACTCATAATTCCCTTTTGGTACGCTTGTCGTAAAGGAATAGACATTATCAAATTGATCATCAGTCAGAAGCGCTGTTGACTGATCAGGGCTCCACTCTGCCCCTGCATCAATGGCAGGCTGGATCGAGCCAACAAGTCTAGGTGATTTTTCTTTTAGCGGTGTGTAAGTAGTTGAATCTGCAATCGCATGTGTTCCATCATGATAATAAAACGTTACTTTTGTTTTCTCATCCAGTGTTAATTTAAGATTGTTTCCACCATCACCATAGCTCTCTCCCCAAGATTGATTGATCGCTATTTTATATTCATAACTCCCTGCTGGAAGTTCACCAGAGAATTCATAAAACCCTCCTCCCATGGCTTCCATCTTTGTTTCCTCAGCTGTTGGATCCCATTCCTTTGAAGCACCGAGCTCGTCCTGCAAATCGCCAACAAGGGTGACAATTCGTTCGTCTTTCACCTCGCCAATCGTAAAGGTACTATTATCGCTACCATTTGGATTTAAAGGATCTTTCATCCATTCATCTCCCACGATAAATTTGTACTGATGAAGTCCATCGGATAGATCATCTATCGTTAACTCCCAGACGTCATCTACTTTCTCGAGTGGAAGTGCCCCTTCCTGCCAATTTGTAAAATCACCTGCAACAAGAATCGATTCTTCGCTCCCATCTCCTTCATAAATAAACGTAGCTGATGATCCGTCTATGACAGGACTAACTGCTGCCGCTTTCACTGCTCCAGGAATAGCTCCAGCAAGCAATTGAATCAACAGAACGACGACGAGTGACAGTGAAAATCTCCTTCGATTACCCCTTTTCATCCTTTTCCCCCTTGAAAATACGATTAGTGAAACCGTTTGCACAAAACCGTAAATTTTAGGAAACCGTTTGCAGTTATAAATAAAAAATAAGCTAACTGTTCCAAATCCAAGCAAACGCTTTCACGATCTATTTTGCCACAGGATTTGGAAGTAATCAACTTATTTTTAGAAAATTTCATTATTTTTCGTACAGCTCGATCGGTAGACCATCCGGATCATTGAAAAAAGTGAACCGCTTCATTGTGAGCTCATCCACTCTTACATCTTCAATAGAAGATACTCCTCTTTCTGTTAGATGATTAACGGCCTTATCAAGGTCTAATACTTCAAAAGCGATATGTCTTAGTCCCTTTGCTTCAGGATAGCTTGGTCTTTCTGGCGCATTCGGGAATGAAAATAATTCAATTCTTGTATGATCTCCGACGGCAAGATCAAGTTTGTATGAATTTCGTTCTTCTCTGTAAGTTTCCTCGATAACCTTAAGACCGAGTGTATCTACATAGAACTTCTTTGATTTTTCGTAATCTCCGCAAATAATTGCAACATGGTGCACTTTAGTAAACATCTGCTTCACCTCACTTTAAACGATAAGCTGACAAATGAGCGTCGTCAATAAGAAACCCGAGCAGCTAGTCATTATAGCAGCGATTCCGCCCCATCTACATACATCTCTGTCCCTGTTACATGACTGGATGCATCAGAAGCTAGAAAGTAAACGACGTCTGCCACCTGTTGTGGCGAACCTGGTTTTTGCTCAAGCGGATGACTTCCTTCAGGATATTCTACTGGAATTTCAATTTCTTCTACACTATCTTTTTTGTCTGTGTTTTGATCAATGTTCGTCTCGATTGCCCCAGGGCAAATGGCGTTTACGCGGATGTGATACTGTGCTAGTTCAAGAGCAGCCATTTTCATAAAGGCTACCTGTCCTGCTTTTGAAGTACTATAAGCAGACATGCCAAAGTTCGAAAAAGTCCGATTGCCATTTATGGAACTAGTAATAATGATACTCCCTCCATCTTCTTTCATATAAGGGATTGTATGTTTCACCATTAGAAAAGTACTTCTTAAATTTGTTTCAATCGTCTGATCCCACTCATCAACCTTCATTTCTTCAATCGGATTCAGTGTGCCATTAATTCCTGCATTGTTAAACAGAATATCAATGCGTCCCCATTTGTTAACAACTTGCTTCAAACCATATGTAACTCGTTCTTCATCGGCCACATCCACATCAAGGACAAACGCCTCTCCCCCGTTTTTTACGATCGACTCCTTCACTTGTTCTGCTCGACTTTCCTTCAAATCAAATAAGCAAACTCGAACGCCTTCTTTTGCAAAGCGTTTAGCTGCGGCTTCTCCAATTCCAGATCCACCACCTGTTATAACGGCTACCTTCTTCATATTTAGCACTCTCCTTTTTTTCTGACTATTCCCGCAATCCAACTTTTTAAGACCAATATTTATCAAGAAACGAAGATTGTTTGATCGAACAAAAAGTGTTCCGTTTATCCACTATCGATAAACGGAACACTTTTCTGCCTCTCTCATTCTATCTACCTAACCATCCTCCATCTACTGCCAATAGATGTCCATGTACATAATCAGACGCCGCGGAAGTTAAATACAAAATTGTCCCTTTAAAGTCTTCTGGATCGCCCCATCTCTCGGCTGGAATACGATCTAATATTTGGGAGTTTCGGGTAGCATCTTCTAATATTGCCGTATTCATATCCGTTGCAATATAACCTGGGACTATCGCATTCACATTCACGTTATGTTTTGCCCACTCGTTTGAGAGCGCCTTCGTTAACTGAGCCACCCCACCTTTAGCGGCCGCATAAGCTGGTACGGTAACCCCCCCTTGAAATGAAAGTAAAGAAGCCAGGTTCACAATTTTCCCATGTCCTTCAGGCACCATGTATCGACCAGCTTCCTGGCACAGAAGCCATACGGCTTTTAGATTAATATTAATCACATCGTCCCAGTCTGATTCTAAAAAGTCTACAGAAGGTGACCTTCTTTGAATTCCAGCATTATTGATCAAAATATCGATTCTACCGAAATGATTGATGACATTTGGAATTGCTTTCTTCACCTGATCTTGATCATCCAAATCGCAGGGAATAATCACACACTTTCTTCCTAGAGTTTCTATTTCATTCTTTATGTCTAATTGCTCTGGGTTTCTTTGAAGGAGAGCAATGTCTGCTCCCGCTTCCGCTAATGCTACTACCATTGATTTGCCTATCCCTCTTGTAGCTCCTGTAATAGCAGCTACCTTACCTTTTAGATTAAACAACTGTAAGCTCATTTCCATTCTCCTTTTTAGTTGACTATTCGATTTCTATTAACCACTACTCTATTAAGTTAGGTATAAAGGTAACAATTGTCGGGAAAAAGACAATAAGTAATAGCGCGACACATAGAACTCCTACAAAGGGAACTGCACTCTTCATAGCGTGGTCCAGTTTTACACCTGAAGATGAACATGCGACGAATAAACATACTCCTACTGGTGGAGTTAGCGTGCCAATCGCAATATTAATAACAATCATCACACCAAAAACAACAGGATCCATACCAGCGCTCATAGCGATCGGTAACATAATAGGGACAAACATAATCAATAAAGCAAGTCCCTCAATAAACATCCCACCGACTATGAAAATGACATTGATAACTAAAATAATAAAAATAGGGTTATCTGATATACTCAAAATAAGATTGCTTAAAATCTGCGGGAAATTATGACTTATGAGAATCCAACTGAACAAAGATGAAGCTGCAATGATAAGCAACACATTTCCAGAACTGATAATTGCTTCAACAAAAATCCCAGTCATATCTTTAAATTTTATGCTTTTATAGACGGCCAAACCCAGAATTAGCGTATAGACTACTGCGATAACACTAGACTCAGTAGGTGTGAAAATCCCGGTTAATATTCCTCCCACAATGATAATTGGTGCCATTAGAGGTAAGATTGCTTTTCTAAAACTCTTTATAAAATAAGAAATAGAAAATCTTTTCTTTTCAGAAGATCCATAGTTTTTTATCGAACAAATAAATCCGGACACTACCATAAGCAAAATACCAATTAGTAACCCTGGGATGATCCCGCCTAGAAAAAGTTTTCCAACTGAAATACTGGCTATTCCACCTAAGACAACCATTGGTATACTCGGGGGAATGATAATCCCGATCGAACCAGATGCCGCTTGTAGAGCAGCAGCAAACCTTGCAGGAAAGCCCATTTTCACCATACTTGGCGTCATAACACTGCTTAAAGCAGCCGTGTCAGCAGGTGCTGAGCCAGATATTCCACCCATCAGCATACCCGAGGAAACACTTACATAACTCATCCCACCTCTCGTCCATCCAATGATCGAGTCAGCAAAGTTTACAAGCTTTTGCGTTAATCCACTTTTATCCATAATGACACCTGTCAGCATAAAGAAAGGAATGGCTAATAACGTAAAACTATCCATTGAAATAAACATCTTTTGTGGAACGACCAATAACGGAATTGAACCTTCATACAATATTGTAAAAATGGATGCTACACCTAAAGAAATACCTACTGGAACACCGAAAATAAGGAGTAGAAAAAACGAAATAAATAAAAGCGCTATCATAAATTCTCCTTCCCTCTAACGTTTATGAGAATAATAAAGATAATCGCCAAAATGCCTGATAGGGGAATAATTGAATAAATATAACCGATTCCAATAGGCAATACCGAAGCAGTTCCTGAAAAGTTTTCAATCACAAACATAGTCCCTTGCCAGGTTAGCACACAGAAGAACGCCCCTGTGATGATGTGAATAACCACGTTCACTCCCTTAAAATACTTCTCAATCTTTTCAACAACAAATGTTATCGCGATATGTCTTTGTTTATAGATCCCCATCGTTATGCCTAAGAACATTAACCACACAAATATAAATCTTTCGAGCTCTTCCGCCCACACCATTCCGCTTGAAAAAACATATCGGAGAACGACCTGCATAAACACCAAAGTCACAAGGACTAACATTAAAATTAAAATAACTTTCCCCATAATGCTTTCTATTCGATTACCTACTGCGGCACTTTTATTCAAGCTTCTCCCCCCTGACTGTAATAATGAAATAACAGATGGGGCGCTTATGAATTCGCCCCTAGATTTGTTATTTTGTATCAATTATCTTTTGAATTAAATCTTCTCCAAATTCCTCACCGTACTCTTCGTATACAGACTGTACGGATTTCCTCCATGCATCTTTATCGGGGTCCTTCTCAATTTGTAACTCTCCAGTATCTTCAAGAAACTTGATCTCTTCCTTTTCCTTATCACGGATCAATTTTCTTTCATAATCTCCCGCTTCCTTGGCAGCCTCCAATAAAGATTCTTGAATATCGGCAGGGAGCTTATCGAATTTCTTAGGGTTCATAATGAGCAACATTGACGTATACGTGTGGCCATCAAGGACCATATAATCCTGTACTTCATACATCTTAGAACTTTTAATTGCAAATACTGGTCCTTCTTGTCCATCCACTACACCATGTTGGGAAGCCATGTATAATTCAGAAAATGGCATCGGCACAGGATTTGCCCCCAAAGCTTCTGTCGTTGAAATCAATACTGGCCATTCTGGCGTTCTAATCTTTAATCCTTTAAGGTCTTCAGGAGATTCAATAGGTCTAGCACTATTCAAAAAGTGTCTGAACCCCGATTCCCAATAACTCATGACTTTGAAGCCACCCTTTTCTTCAGCCTCTTCCGCAAGTAATTGTCCAACTTCTCCTTGCAAAACCTTATCTACGTGCTCTGCGTCTCTAAAAAGAAAGGGAAGATCGAATATAGAATATCGCGGATAATATTTTGTAACGCTACCTGAAGCAACTAGAGAAATATCCACTGTCCCCATCTTAGTGCCCTCTGCCAGCTCACCCTCATCTCCTAGCTGACTATCATGGTATACTTCTATCTCCACTTGACTATCTGTCTTTTCTGCAACTAATTCTGCAAATTTCTCAGCACCAGCATGAAATTGGGAGCTAGTAGGTTGATTGTGTCCTAACTTAAGCGTAATAGTTTCTCCATCCCCAGCTGATGTGCTGCTTTCACTCGCACCGCACCCCGTTAGACTGATCGTAAGAACGACTGTTAACAAGAAAATTGAAATACCCTTAAACTTTCTCCCCATCTTTTTCCCTCCAGGTAAATAGAATTGTATAAAACAGCAATGGTCAATTACTGTAGCTACCAAATTTCAAAAACCTTTCACTATGTAGATTAACCCTTATTGCGCAAACCTGTTAGCGCTTACAAAGTGTAGAAAATTTAATCATTGTTATACCCTTTACTTATGCAATAATAAAAGCCATTAATTATTATATATA
>NZ_JBITPM010000050.1:0-63766 GCF_050467905.1 Pseudalkalibacillus sp. NRS-1564
CTGAATGGATAGGGATTAAACGGAACGATCCTTATTACACATTGCTAGCGCGCCGCTGGGCTAGAGGATTCGTTGTTACCGTTGCTGTTGGTGTTGTAACTGGTACAGCAATAGGGCTCCAACTATCACTTTTATGGCCGAATTTCATGCAGTTAGCAGGGCAGGTCATTAGTTTACCGTTATTCCTTGAAACGTTCGCTTTCTTCTTTGAAGCAATTTTTCTTGGAATTTATCTTTATACGTGGGATCGATTCAAAAAACCGATCTATCACTGGTTTATATCAATTCCGGTTGTAATTGGCTCTACACTGTCTGCTTTCTTTATTTCCACTGTAAATGCTTTTATGAACTCTCCGCAGGGGTTTGATATAGTTGATGGTGTATTAACAAATATTGAACCACTCGCAGCGATGTTCAACCCAGCAACACCAACGAAAGTAGGCCACGTGGTCATGTCGGCATACCTTACTTCTGCTATTGTACTAGCTGCCATAACGGCATTTAAAATGCTTAAGGGTAAGCGTAGTACTTATTATAGGAAAGCTCTAAAGCTTACAATGACCGCAGGATTTATCTTTGCGGTTGGGACGGCCGTGATTGGTGACTTTTCTGGTAAATTTTTAGCTGAATATCAACCAAGTAAGCTTGCAGCCGCAGAATGGCACTTTGAAACATCTGAAAATGCAGATCTTGTCGTGGGCGGATTTCTCGATAAAGAAACGGATGAAGTCAAATATGGGTTAGTATTACCAAACTTTTTAAGTATCCTTGCTCATGGTAATCCAAATGCGGAAGTAATGGGACTTGATCAAGTACCTGAAGATGAAGTGCCACCGCTATTTATTCATTACCTTTTTGACGGGATGGTCGGAATCGGAATGTTTCTCGCTGCTTTAACCTTTTTCTACGTGATTGCGCTAAGATTAAAACGATTTAACACGGAAAACAAATGGTTTTTACGGTTAATTGTTTTGGCGGGACCACTCTCAGTCCTTGCGATTGAATTTGGATGGATTTTCTCAGAAGTAGGCCGCCAGCCATGGATCTTATGGGATATTCTCAGAACAGGACAAGCTGCAACAACTGCGGATAGCGTCGGATGGATGTTTATCTTATTCCTTCTTCTTTACATTGTTCTTGGAACGCTTACTGTTACTGTTCTTAAGAAAATGTTCAATACTAATCCAGCTGAGAATGAACTTGAGGAAATCGCTAAATTGAAATAATTGCTTCGATTGAGAGGGGTGAAAATATGGACATTCAATTAGTAGGAATAACGGTACTATGGGTTTTTCTATATGGGTATTTGATCACAGCCTCGATAGATTTCGGGGCAGGATTCTTTGCCTATTATGGAGAACTCTCAGGAAAAGATCATATTATTAATAAAATTATTAGTCGTTATTTATCCCCGGTGTGGGAAGTGACGAATGTGTTCTTTGTTTTCTTTTTTGTTGGCCTAGTAGGCTTTTTCCCTGATACTGCCTATTATTATGGAACAGCTTTGCTTGTTCCAGGTAGTATCGCGATCATACTACTTGCCATTCGAGGCTCATTCTATGCCTTTGGAAATTACGGCGCAAAGAAAAGCAGAGTCTATACTTTTTTATATGGAGTGACAGGATTACTAATTCCAGCTTCTCTGTCCACAGCGTTAACTTTATCAGAAGGTGGATTTATTGAAGAGGTGAACGGTGAAGTTAAGTTTTTGGCAGGGGAATTATTTTCAAGCTTTTACTCCTGGTCAGTCGTGCTCTTAGCGATCGTATCGGTTCTATTTATTAGCGCCGCCTTTCTAACTTATTATGCTAGTCGAGCGAATGATCAACCTGCGCTTGAGCTTTTAAGAAAATATGCACTGTTCTGGAGCGCTCCAACCATTTTATCTAGTATACTTGTGTTCGTAGCTCTTCAGCAGCATAATCCAGTTCACTTTGAGCGAATTCTTGATTATGCCTGGTTCTTTATCGCATCTCTTTTTTGTTTCCTTGTTGCAACATATCTCATTTTCAATCGGAAAAGATATGGTACGGCTTTTATCTTTGTTATGTTGCAATTTTTCTTCGCGTTCTTTGGATACGGTATATCACATCTACCGTGGATTTTGTATGACTATATTACAATCTATTCAGGATATACGAATGAAACGACGGGGATCTACCTAGTCTTCGCTTTTATTGCAGGACTCTTTCTCCTAGTTCCTTCTTTAATATTGCTGATGAGACTCTTTTTATTTGATGCAGAGTATGTCAAAGGGAATAAGAATAATAAGTCTTAGAGAGAATATTGACACTGATGATAAGAGTGGTAGGATAGTATTGATAGTGCGTCAGCATATTTGCTGGCGCGCGTTTCTTTCTGAATGAGTAGGAGGAGTGTGCGTTGAAAAAGCAGTTTGCCGTAATTGGACTCGGCCGTTTTGGAGGAAGCATTTGTAAGTCACTAAGTCAGCAGGGGATGGAAGTCCTCGCAATTGATATGGATGAAGATAAAGTGAATGAATTTTCTTCAGTGGCTACACATGCTGTGATCGCAGATTCAACAGATGAGAGTGTTCTAAAGAACCTCGGTATTCGAAACTTTGATCACGTTATCGTAGCGATCGGGGGTAACATTCAATCAAGTATTTTAACAACTTTAATTCTAAAAGAGCTTGGCGTTAGCAAAATTACGGTTAAAGCACAAAATGATTATCACGAGAAGGTTTTGAATAAGATCGGTGCTGATAAGATTGTCCACCCGGAACGTGATATGGGTGTCCGAATTGCACACAGTATGGTCTCAAATAGCGTTTTAGACTATTTAGAGCTATCTGATGAACACAGCATTGTTGAGCTTATTGCTAACTCTAGAATGGATAATAAGACGATTATTGAACTTGATATTCGAGCGAAGTATGGTGCCAATATTGTCGCCATTAAAAAAGGTGATGAGATTATTGTATCTCCTCAAGCTGATCAGAAGATCTCCAAAGGAGACATTCTTATTGTAATAGGATCAGATCAGGACATTAATCGCCTTGAACGCCAAATTTTGAACCGAGATTAGTGAATAACAAAAAAGAGCCTGTCGCTTTTCGCGACAGGCTCTTTTGTATAATTAAATTTCCATAATGATCGGAAGGATCATAGGGCGACGTTTCGTTTTCTCGTATAGGAATGGTGCAAGAGTATCTGTAATTTCATTTTTAATTTCAGACCACTGACTTGTACGCTTTTCCATGACACCATTAAGATGTTTCGATAATAGCTCTTGAGCATCATTAATCAAATCACCAGATTCTCTCATATAAACAAATCCTCGTGAAATGATATCTGGACCTGAAAGAATCTTAAACTCTTTCATGTTAATGGAGACAACGACAATAACTAGACCTTCTTCAGAGAGAATTTTACGGTCTCTAAGAACAATGTTTCCAATATCCCCGATCCCTTTACCATCTACATAAACAGATCCAGATGGAATCTTACCGCTAATTGAAGCTTCATTCTCACTTAGAGCAAGTACTTCACCATTATCCATAATAAAGGAATGGTCTTGTGGAATTCCGCAATCCTGAGCAAGCTTCGTATGCATCTTCAGCATGCGATATTCACCGTGAATTGGCATAAAGAATTTTGGCTTAATGAGACGAAGCATAAGCTTCTGCTCATCTTGGCCACCGTGACCAGATGTATGAATGTCACTTAGTTTATGATGAATCACGTCAGCGCCTGCACGAGAAAGCTGGTTAATGATTCTTGATACACTTACCTGGTTACCAGGGATAGGTGAAGAAGAGAAGACAACTGTATCTCCAGGAATGATTTGAATTTGACGATGCGTTGCATTCGCAATTCGAGATAGAGCAGCCATTGGCTCACCCTGACTTCCTGTACAAAGAATTGTTACTTTGTTCTCAGGTAGTCGATTAATTTGATTGGCATCAATGAACGTATCTTTAGGCGCATTAATATAGCCAAGTTCCTGTCCAATTGTAATGTTGGACTCCATACTACGACCAAATACAGCTACTTTACGTCCATTTTCGACAGCTGCTTCAACCACTTGCTGTAGGCGGTGAATATTGGATGCGAATGTTGCGAAAATAACGCGTCCGTCTACTTTTCTAAAGATATCTTGAATGGTTTCACCAACGCGACGCTCGGACATTGTGAATCCAGGTACTTCACTGTTTGTACTGTCAGAAAGAAGGGCTAGAACGCCTTCTTTACCAATCTCAGCCATCTTTGTTAAGTTAGCTGGTTCACCGACTGGTGTGAAATCAAACTTAAAGTCTCCTGTATGAACAATATTACCTGGAGGTGTCTTAACAACAACCCCAAAGGAATCCGGAATACTGTGTGTTGTTCTAAAGAACATAACAGAAGTCTTTCTAAATTTAATAATATCTTCTTCTGTAATTTCATTTAGGGATGCTCCACGTAGAAGGCCATGCTCTTCAAGCTTATTTCTAATAAATCCTAAAGCGAGCTTTCCTCCATAAATAGGAACATTAATTTCACGAAGTAAGTAGGGGATGCCGCCTATATGATCTTCGTGACCGTGCGTAATAAAAAGACCTTTAATCTTATCCTGGTTTTTTACGAGATAAGAATAATCAGGAATAACGTAGTCAATTCCTAATAATTCTTCCTCAGGGAACTTAATTCCCGCATCAACAAGAATAATTTCGTCTTGAAACTGAATACCGTACATGTTTTTACCGATTTCTCCGAGTCCACCTAAAGCGAAAACGGCGGTTTGATGATTTTTAACAAATTTCATAGTCTATACATTCTCCAATTCAAAGTGCTCTGATTTTTGCTCAAACTCTAAGAAGTCATCTTCCACGGTTTGAATAAATTCGATATTGATATCGCGTTCCTTAAGCTTGTAGCGAACTTCCCGTTCAGAAGTAGCCTCTACGTAAAGGCTCATTGTTCGCTCTCTTACAGGAACCTCCTTTTTAGTGCCTTGATAAAATACCTTATAAATCATTCTAAATCTCTCCTTAACTCAGACAATTTGTGTGCATCTTCGTTTATTATATAGGAAATTGGTTTCTTTTTCATGTTTCTAACCACATTTCCATAAGAAATAGGAGAATTTGCATGAATTTATGTGCAAATTAGGTTAATCAATGGAATATTTCGGTTGTGGAAATAGCACATTTCTCCAGGTTTTAATCAGTTTACGTTTCATTTTACGATACATTATGCTCATCCTTCCTTTTTTTGATAACTAAGCCTAGTATTTATCAACGATGGTTGAATTAATTTGGGAAAAGGTGGATGTCATAACCGAAGACACTTGGTGCCATTTAATGTAACATAAGATAGTGGTATAGCATAAGGGATGATTAGCTTTACGTAAAGCTATAAATATATAGGGCTATTTATACAGGAGTACACATACAAAGGAGGTACCAATGAGACTTTATGCCGCACTTATTTCACTTAGCTTAATATGGGGCATGTCATTCATGTTCATAAAATTAATAGTACCTGTTGTAGGGCCATGGGGAGTAGTGTTTTTTAGATGTTTGCTAGGCGCACTGGCTTTATTCATGTACTTACTGATTAGAAGACGTCTTAAACAAGTGAGGAAGGACCTACCCTGGGTAAGCCTTATCACCATTGGGATAATGAATGCGCTCATTCCCTGGGGAATGATTGCATTAAGCGAAGAGCGAATTACAAGCAGTCTCGCTGCTACACTTAATGCAACGACACCCCTTTTTACAAGCGTGATTGGTGCGCTTTTCTTCGGAAGAATTCTATATCAAAAGCAATGGTCGGGAATCATCGTAGGGTTTATTGGAATTCTCTTTCTCATTGACCTGGATGTTCAAGAATTAGTTCAGGGAGATGTATGGGGGATCTTACCTATGCTCATTGCAACAGGGTGCTATGGCTTTGCTTCTCAATACACGAAAAAGAATTTGAAAGATGTGCCTGTTGATGTTTTGTCATTTATAACCCTTACGATTGGCGCAGTGGGCGGGGGATTATTAATGGTCCTGTTTGGAGACGGGGGCATCGAGTTTACCTTCCTGCTTCAACGTGATATTCTAATATCGCTTATTGGACTAGGTGTGTTTGGCTCAGGTCTCGCTTATTTACTTTTCTATTATATGATTCAGAAGGGGAGTGCAGAGTTTGCCACTCTTGTGACATATCTTGTACCAGTGACAGCTTTGATTTGGGGTAGTGTTTATTTAAATGAAGTGATTACGTTCCCTATGATTATCGGACTGCTTTGTATTTTTACTGGCGTCTACATGTCGGGTAGGAAAGCAAATCGCGAGGTAAAGTCTATAAAGAAGTCAGCTTGATTACCTGTATAGTTTGGCTAGTGTTTATAGAAAAATTAGTGAAGATAGGTGAAAATAATGAACAATGAGAAAATTGTATTTTTTGATATCGATGGGACCCTTCTTGATCATAATAAACAAATCCCATCTTCAACACGAGAGTCATTAAAAGCTTTAACGGAAAAAGGTGTCCATGTAGCGATTGCTACCGGAAGAGCTCCTTTTATGTTTGCAGATTTAAGAGAGGACCTTGGGATAGATACGTTTATTAGTTTTAATGGTCAGTATGTGAAACATCAAGAAAAGGTTGTTTTAACGAACCCTCTTAGTCGTGACGAAATCACTGTACTTGAAGAAGAAGCAAGGAAAAATGGTCATCCAATGGTCTTTCTCGATCATGAAGCAATGATGAGTAATCACGATGAGCACCCACATATTATAAAGAGTATGGATGATCTTAAGATGCACTATCCTGGATATGATCCTTCTTATTATCATTCAAGAGATATTTACCAGGCGCTATTGTTCTGCGAGAGTAAAGAAGAGGATGGATATCGCGATGCATATGGTAACCTCGATTTTATCCGCTGGCATGATTATTCAATGGATGTGATCCCTCCTGGTGGTTCAAAGGCAAGAGGAATTGAAGCTATGATCGACCATCTCGGTTTTAAACGTGAAAATACGTATGCTTTTGGAGATGCGTTGAACGATTTAGAAATGTTGAGATTTGCAGGAACGGGTATAGCGATGGGAAATGGATATGATGAAGTAAAGGCAGTGGCTGATATAGTGACTGACCCAGTTGACCAAAACGGTATTCAAAAAGGTCTTAAAAAAGTTGGACTACTATAATAGAAAAGGATCGCAATAATTGCGATCCTTTTTTTAATGCTTCTTAAATTAGTTTCCTAATGGAGAAAGTTCACTTGCCTCTTCATTATTAATTCGATCATAAAACATAACCCCATCAAGATGGTCGATTTCATGTTGGACAACAATGGCAGGTAGCCCTTTCAATCTTAGCTTAAGAGGATTTCCTTCAGCGTCCACACCTTTTACGGTAATGCGTGCATAACGCGGTACTGCACCAGGTACTTCACGATCCACAGATAAGCACCCTTCGCCACCATCTAAATAGGTTTTTTCAACTGAATGGCTTAAGATTTTAGGATTCATAATTCCATAGCTGTATAAAGTGCCTCTGTGATCAGACACATGGACAGCAATCATCCGTTTACTAATGCCAATTTGTGGTGCTGCAATACCAATACCTGAGCGCAGTTCATATTCAAGTGCAGTTTCAGGATCCTGACTATTCTTAAGAAACTCAAGCATTTCTCTTAAAGTTTGTTTATCGTCTTCTGATGCAGGAAGATCAACCTCTTTCGCTTCTTTCTCAAGAACTGGATCTCCTTCTCTGCGAATATCTTTCATAGTTAACATATCATCATTCACTCCTATTCAAAAACGGTCATTCTAATATTAAGTATATTCAACTTTATGGAGGGAATAAAGAAATTGCTCTGACTCAAGCAAACTTTTTTGAAAAGTGGTTTTCCTTATTTCATCACCATTAAAATCTTACAATAGTGATAGTTTAGCACAACCCAACATAACTGAAAATCCTTTTAAATTGCATGTCTTACTAACCTTATATAATAAAGATGATGAGCTTAAAAGGAAAGTATAGATGAGCAAGGCTCTAAAATAAAAGTCTAGAACGATTAGTCTATGAATGGGAATGCAATCTGATTATTTTTGGAGGTTATAAAAATGGAGTATTCTATTGAGAACTGTCTTGTGGTATAGTAATCAGTGATGTAAAATCAATTGGTATGAATTGGATATGTGGGGGGGACTTTTTTTGCTACGTAAATATCGTTTGGGAATTATTTCTCTTTTTTTCTGTTTTCTTTTAATTGGTTTAGCGGGTTGTCAATTAGGTGGTAGTACAGAAGAAAAAATGTATGATCATTTAGAAGAAGCGGTCGCACTTGAAGATCAGTTTCGGGAACAACAAGAACCGTTAGCTAAAGCAGAAAAAAAGGAACAAGAAATTTATGATGACATTGTTGCACTAAGTATGGATGAGTTCGATGAAGTCGAAAAGCTTTCAAAGCAAGCAGAAGAAAATACGGATAAAAGACTTGAGTACTTAAAAAAGGAAAAAGAAAGTATAGATGAAGCTTACAAAGAATTTGAAGAAATTAAAGATCTAACAGAAGATCTTGAAGATGATGCTGCTAAAAAGGACGCTAAGGCTCTTATTGAGACGATGGATAAGCGATATGAAGCTTATGAAAAGCTCAATAAAGAATATGAAGAAGCAGTGAAACAAGACAAGAAGCTCTACAGTTCACTTCAAGATAAAGAACTTACATTAGAACAGCTTCAGGAACAAATTAAGGTTGTAAATGATCAGTACAGTAAAGTGTCTGAGCATAAGGAAAAGTTCAATAAATATACAACTGAGTTTAATGAAGCGAAAAAAGCGTTTTATCAATCAGCAGAATTAGACGTAAACTATTCAGAATAACCAAAGAACCGCTCAAGTTGAGCGGTTCTTTTTAGATCGTTTTCTTCCGTTTTAGCCCGATTTTGATAAAGCGGGTGATAGTCCACCACCAAAGAAAAAAGGTAAAGTGTTAACAAAATGAACGACTTCAAATATGGTGTTCCTAATTATTTACACTAGTACAGTGTGGGATTATGTAATGTAACAGTTTGGTTTTCATCTTTTAACACGCAATAATTAAATCAATTAATTGACTTGAAACTTACTGTATTGTAAACTTAAAAACGAACTTACTCATGAAGAGAAGCACTTCCTTAATCTTACTGATACAGACTATTATTCGCAGTAATACATAGCGCTAGGGATTATTTCTTCAGGATTAAGGGTATGACATTGAGTGTTGTCTTAAGTAATCCAATTTAATGAATGCTATTTGTCATTTAATAACGTTGAAATGGACATGCTAGTTATGTCTGTAAACTGAACGACCCACTCACAATTGCACTATTGCAATTCAATAATCTATCTCTTTATGAATGAAAGGATGAGGTGAAAGGTATGGGAACAAAAACCATCGAAAACATCGAAGGCCAATTCGAAATGTTCCAGATTCTAAATGAAAATGGCGAAATCGTGAACAAAGAAGCAATGCCTGAACTATCAGATGAGCAGCTTCAAGAACTAATGCGCCGCATGGTGTACACACGTATTCTTGATCAGCGTTCAATTTCTTTGAACCGTCAAGGACGTCTTGGCTTCTACGCACCAACTGCAGGACAGGAAGCTTCACAACTAGGAAGTCAGTTTGCACTTGATAAAGAGGACTGGATTCTTCCAGGTTACCGTGATGTTCCACAGATCATCTGGCACGGTCTTCCATTATATAAAGCATTCTTATTCTCTCGTGGTCACTTTGTAGGGAACCAGGCTGATGGCCTGAACGTGTTGAGCCCACAAATCATCATCGGTGCTCAAATTACACAAACTGCTGGTGTTGCACTTGGACTTAAGAAAAAAGGCAAGAAAAACGTAGCGATCACTTACACTGGTGACGGTGGTGCTTCACAAGGTGACTTCTATGAAGGAATGAACTTTGCAGGTGCATATGCTGCTCCAGCTATCTTTGTTGTGCAAAACAACCGCTTTGCAATCTCTGTTCCAGTTGAAAAGCAATCTGCAGCGAAAACAATCGCTCAAAAAGCAGTTGCAGCTGGTATCCAGGGTGTTCAAGTAGACGGTATGGACGTTCTTGCTGTTTATAAAGCAGTTACTGACGCTCGTGAGCGCGCAATTAATGGCGAAGGTCCAACTCTAATCGAGACAATGACTTACCGCTATGGTCCACATACAATGGCTGGTGACGATCCAACTCGTTACCGTTCTGAAGATCTAGATAGCGAGTGGGAAAAGAAAGATCCAATCGTTCGTTTCCGCAAGTATCTTGAGAGCAAAAACCTTTGGTCTGAAGAAAAAGAAAACGAAGTAGTCGATAAAGCGAAGGAAGAAATCAAAGCTGCTATTAAAAAAGCAGATGGCACTCCTAAGCAAAAAGTAACGGATCTTATTTCTAACATGTACGAAGAGCTTCCACAGAACCTTCGTGAACAATACGAACAATATAGTGCAAAGGAGTCGAAGTAAGCTATGGCGCAAATGACAATGATTCAAGCAATCACTGATGCGATGCGTACGGAGTTGAAAAATGACGAGAACGTACTCGTATTCGGTGAGGACGTAGGTCAAAACGGCGGCGTTTTCCGTGCGACAGAAGGACTTCAAAAGGAATTTGGCGAAGATCGCGTATTCGATACTCCGCTTGCTGAATCAGGTATCGGTGGTATGTCTATCGGACTTGCACTTACTGGATTCCGTCCAGTCCCAGAAGTTCAGTTCTTTGGATTTGTATACGAAGTAATGGATGCTATTTCCGGTCAAATGGCTCGTCTTCGTTATCGTTCAGGCGGCTCTTTCCACGCGCCGATTACTGTTCGCTCACCATTTGGTGGCGGCGTTAAAACACCAGAACTTCACGCGGATAGCCTTGAAGGTCTAATGGCGCAACAGCCAGGACTAAAAGTCGTTATCCCTTCAAACCCTTATGATGCAAAAGGACTTCTTATTTCTGCGATTCGTGATAACGATCCAGTTATTTTCCTTGAGCACATGAAGCTTTATCGTTCTTTCCGTCAGGAAGTTCCTGAAGAAGAATATACAATTGAAATTGGTAAAGCTGAAGTAAAACGTGAAGGTACTGACATCACAATCGTAACTTACGGTGCGATGGTTCAGGCTTCTCTTAAAGCTGCTGAAGAGCTTGAAAAGAACGACATTAGTGCAGAAGTAATCGACCTTCGTACGGTTAGCCCGCTCGATATCGATACAATTATTGCCTCTGTTGAAAAAACAAACCGTGCAATTGTTGTTCAAGAAGCACAAAAGCAAGCAGGAATTGCAGCTAACGTTGTAGCAGAAATCAACGACCGCGCAATCCTAAGCCTTGAAGCACCAGTTCTTCGCGTAGCTGCACCTGATACTGTATTCGCATTCTCAGCTGCTGAAGATGTATGGCTTCCTGATCACACTGATATCATCGAAAAAGCTACACAAGTAGTTAATTTCTAATTAACATTTTATAAAAAAACATGAAGTGAAGCCGCACTATGCGCTTCGCTTCAGATCTTATATGAGCAAAATTTTTCTACAATTAGGAGGCGAAGTCCCGTGGCATTTCAATTTAAGATGCCGGATATCGGTGAAGGTATCCATGAAGGCGAAATCGTAAAATGGTTTGTTAAATCCGGAGATGAAGTAAAAGAAGACGATATTCTTGCAGAAGTACAAAACGACAAAGCTGTTGTTGAAATCCCTTCTCCAGTAGACGGAACAGTTAAAGAAGTTCACGCTGAAGAAGGTGCAACTGTTATTGTTGGAGATGTAGTCATCACTTTCGACGCAGAAGGTTATGAAGATGCAGAAGAAGAACCAACAGCTGAACAGCCACAAGCTGAAGAAGAAGCTCCTAAAGCAGAAGCTAAATCAGAAGCGAAAGAAGACAGCGCTGGATCAAAACCACTTCCTGAAGCTGAAGAAGAAACAGATCCTACTAAGCGAGTTATCGCTATGCCAGCAGTACGTAAGTATGCTCGTGAAAACGGCGTAAGTATCTCGAAAGTATCTGGTTCTGGTAAGAATGGTCGCGTTGTGAAAGAAGATATCGACACTCACTTGAATGGTGGAGGCGAAGCAGCTTCTGAAGCTCCAGCAGCGACAGAAGAAAAAGCTGAAGCGAAGCAAGAAGCTTCTACTACATCAGCACAGCCACAAGCATCTGCACAACCAGAAACTCGTGAGAAGATGAAAGGTATGCGTAAAGCAATTGCAAAAGCAATGGTTAACTCGAAGCATACTGCTCCACACGTAACTCACATGGATGAAATTGTTGTAACAGATCTTGTTGCTCACCGTAAGAAGTTCAAACAATATGCTGCAGACAAAGATGTGAAGCTAACTTACCTTCCATACGTTGTAAAAGCACTTGTTTCTGCACTTCGCGAATTCCCAATGTTGAATGCATCTATTGATGATTCTACTGACGAAATCGTACACAAGCATTACTACAACATCGGTATCGCTGCTAACACTGACGCTGGACTAGTTGTTCCAGTTGTGAAAGAAGCAGACCGTAAGCCACTTCTTAATGTTTCATCTGAAATTAATGAGTTGGCTAAAAAAGCTCGCGATGGTAAACTATCAGGGGACGATATGAAAGGTAGCACATGTACTATTTCTAACCTGGGTTCTGCTGGTGGTCAATGGTTTACACCAATCATCAATAACCCGGATGCTGCTATTCTTGGTATTGGTCGTATTGAGGAGAAGCCAGTTGTTATCGACGGAGAAATCGTTGCAGCACCTGTTCTTGCTCTATCGATCAGCTACGACCACAGACTTATTGATGGCGTAACAGCACAACTTGCTCTTAACCACATCAAGCGTCTGTTGAACGATCCACGACTCTTAATGATGGAGGCGTAATAATATGGTAGTAGGAGATTTTCCAATCGAATTAGACACACTTATAGTAGGAGCTGGACCAGGTGGATATGTTGCTGCAATCCGTGCAGCACAGCTTGGTCAGAAAGTTGCCATTGCTGACAAAGGAACTCTAGGCGGAGTTTGCTTAAACGTCGGCTGTATTCCTTCAAAAGCAATGATTAATGCATCTCATAAATATGAGTCTGCAAAGCATTCCGATGATATCGGAATCACTGCTGAGAACGTGAGCGTTGACATGAAGAAAGTTCAGGAGTGGAAGTCTTCTGTTGTTGACAAGCTTACTGGCGGCGTAGCAGGACTTATGAAATCAAATAAAGTTGATGTTGTTAGCGGTGAAGTTTATTTCGTCGATAAGAACACAGTTCGTATCATGGACGAAAAGAACTCTCAAACGTATACATTCAACAACTGCATCATCGCAACAGGGTCTCGCCCAATCGAACTTCCAAGCTTCAAATGGAGCAAGCGCGTTATTTCTTCAACTGGTGCACTTGCACTTGACGAAGTTCCTAAGAAAATGGTTGTTATCGGCGGAGGATACATCGGAATCGAACTTGGTACTGTGTACGCAAACTTCGGTACTGAAGTAACAATCCTTGAAGGTACGAAGCAAATTCTACCTGGATTCGAAAAACAAATGAGCTCTCTTGTTTCTCGTCGTCTTAAGAAGAAAGGTAATGTAGAAATCATTACTCAAGCTCTTGCACAAGGCGTTGAAGAAACAGAAGACGGCGTAACAGTAACAGCAGAAATCAAAGGTGAAACGCAGACGTTTGACGCTGATTATGTACTAGTTACAGTTGGTCGTAAGCCTAATACAAATGAAATCGGTCTTGAAGAACTTGGCGTTGAAATGACGGACAAAGGTCTTGTGAAGATTGACAAGCAGTGTCGTACAAACTTCGATAACATCTATGCTATTGGTGATATCGTAGAAGGTCCTGCACTTGCTCATAAAGCTTCTTACGAAGGTAAAGTAGCTGCAGAAGCGATCAGTGGTGAAAACTCTGTGATTGACTATCTTGCAATCCCAGCGGTTGTTTTCTCTGACCCAGAACTCGCTTCAGTTGGTTACACTGAACAAGAAGCAAAAGATCAAGGATTCGATGTGAAAGCATCTAAATTCCCATTCGGTGCTAATGGCCGTGCATTGTCTCTTAACGACAGTGAAGGATTTATGAAGCTTATCACTCGTAAAGAAGATGGCCTAGTGATCGGCGCTCAAATTGCTGGTCCTAACGCTTCTGATATGATTGCTGAGCTTGGTCTTGCAATCGAAGCTGGTATGACAGCTGAAGACATTGCGCTTACAATTCATGCTCACCCAACACTTGGAGAAATTACTATGGAAGCTGCTGAAGTAGCTCTAGGTACTCCAATTCACATTGGTTAATAATTAATTGAAAAACTCCAGAGACTCTTGTCTCTGGAGTTTTTATATGGAGAATGAGCAGTCCCGCTCATGATAATTTTATGATTCATTTAAGTGGATTCAATTGCTTTTATTAGTTAATAGAGGTTGGAAATGGACCACATTCATAAATATAAACGAATGGATTAGGTATGTTCAGTTTTCTTTCTTTATTGGAAACTAAATATAGAAATGAAGCGATTAGGAGATTTACTTGCACATACATTTGAGAATAGGACACTTGTATTATGCGGAGGTGCTGTTCTATGTATGGAAAAGTTATTTGCATTCAGCTTTTGATCTGGTTTGGTTTTTTTCAACTTATTTATTATTCTCCTCGAGATCATATTGGATTTAAGATTTTATTATTTTTAGTTTTTCTTTATCTTATTTGTACGATTTCTGTTCAAATGGTTAGAAGAGGAAGAGAGCTTATCTATTTGATTTCTTTTTCTTCTACTCTGGCATTCATCATTATCTATCTATACCATTTAATTTGATGGACGTAACTATTTAAAATTTAAGCTGACTAATGAATGTTATCGATAACCTTCATTAATATAATAGATAGAAGGTAAATGAAAAAGCGTCCTACCAAGAGGGTAGGACGCTTTTAGTGTTTTATGATTTTGGATCATCTTTCTTAGGTGGTCTAGGAGGTATTTTCTCTTGTTTAAAGGCTTTAACGAGAGAAATGATCATTCCTATTATAATAATAGCAAACGGGAATGCAGCGATGATAGAAGCCGTTTGAAGAGCTCCTAATCCTCCAGACCAAAGCAGAACTGCAGCAGCAGATGATTGAATCACACCCCAAGTTAATTTCACTTTGGTGGAAGGATTCATGCTTCCGTTCGTCGTTTGCATTCCAAGGACGAATGTTGCTGAGTCAGCTGAAGTAATAAAGAATGTGCTGATTAATAAAATGGCAATAATCGACATGGCTGTTCCAAGTGGATATTGCTCAAGTACAGCGAATAGCGCAACTTCCATACCCTGGTTATTGATAATGTCGTAAATACCTGTTCCTGCCATATCAAGTGAAATAGCTGACCCTCCAAATACGGAGAACCATAATCCACCAAAGATTGTCGGAACTAAAAGGACACCAAGAACAAATTCTCTGATCGTTCGACCTTTTGATACTCGAGCAATAAATGTTCCAACGAATGGCGCCCAGGCAATCCACCATGCCCAATAGAAGATTGTCCAGCTCTGGATCCAAGACGACCCTTCAAAAGGTCTCATACGGAGACTCATACTTGGTAGGTTTTGAATATAAGATCCAAGTGTAGATGTGAAGAGGTCCATAATAAAGTTTGTAGGTCCTGCGAATAACAGGAAGAACATGAGCAAGATCGCTAGGACAATGTTTGTATTACTTAAGTACTTAATCCCTCTTGAAATCCCCGTTGAAGCAGAGATCATATAGAGGACAGTTACAATAAGAATAATGATTAACTGTGTTGTAAACGAATTTTCAATGCCAGTTAAATAGGAAATTCCTCCGCCTATTTGAGAAGCACCAAAGCCAAGGGACGTCGCGACACCAAATACAGTCGCAATGACAGCAATAACGTCGATTAGTTTACCAATTGGTCCATTTACACGTTCTCCAAGAATCGGATAGAAAATCGCGCTGATTAAGCCTGGCGCACCTTTTCTAAATTTAAAGAAGGCAAGTGCGAGAGCAACGACTGTGTAAATTCCCCACGGGTGAAGTCCCCAGTGGAAGAAGCTGTATTGAAAGGCTAGTCGCGCTGCTTCATCTGACTGACTAGCTGCCCCAGCTGGAGGATCATAGTAGTGGAACATCGGCTCTGCTACACCCCAGAATACAAGTCCAATTCCCATTCCGGCTGAGAAAAGCATAGCAAACCATGTAATTAGGTTATATTCAGGTACATCGGTTTCTTTACCAAGTCGAAGTCTTCCATACTTCGAAAAGATAAGATAAATCGCAAAGATAAGAAAGCCTGACGCTGCTAATAAATAAAACCATCCAAACTTCACTTGAAGAAAGCTTTGAAGTGAGCTTGTAGTCGAATCTAATGACTCAGGAGAAATCGTACCCCAAGAAATAAAGATTAGAGACAGAAGTACAGAGATAACAAAGACTGCTGTAAGCTTATTCAAATTTCATCATCACCTTTCTAAAATAATTCCAAAAAATAGCACTGTCATCTGAAAGCACTTTTATACACAGGAAATAAAATGTATGTGTACTCAATGTTACCTGTCGATACCAAAACTATGCAGGTAAGCGCCCTATTCCCTTTTGTTAACAGGCTTCAGGACAAGTCAAGCAAAAGACACGTTGTCTAGTATATTTGTTGTTTTAAACGTTGTAAAGGGAAAAACCATGTCAGAAAGGAAGTCGGAATAGTTGAAAAATAGATGGGTAGATAGTTGGTTATTTGTGACAATTTCCTCTTTATACTGTTCATGAATTCGTATATGATGAAATGAGACTAGATAAGGGGAGAGAGAAATGACAAACACATTGAAATGGATGACATTAGCGCTTTTGCTTTTTGTAGCTGCGTGTTCAACAAATGCTGGTTCACAAGAAAATTCAGAAGCATCAACGAATGAAGCAAACAATAGTGAAGCTTCAAATGAGCAAGAGACAAACGAAGAAACAAATAAGGAAGAAACAGATTCAGACGCGGCAGGTAATGCTGAGTTAGAGGATCAGAAAGAAGAAGAAGCTACTGCAGAAGAAGTAAAGCCTGAATATCGACTTAACGAAGCTTTTTGGGGCTTTGAACCGATAAATGATGCACCTGCTGAAGCGGTTCTACTTACAATTGACGATGCTCCGGATACGAATGCCGTAGAAATGGCAAAAACGTTAAAAGAACTAGATGCTCCTGCCATTTTCTTTATTAACGGTCATTTTATTGATACAGATGAAGAAAAAGCAAGGTTAAAAGAAATTTATGATATGGGCTTTGAAATAGGAAACCATACGATGACGCACGCTGATCTCAAAACATTATCAGAAGAAGAGCAAAAAGAAGAGATATTGAAGGTAAATGAAATGATAGAAGAAGTAATTGGAGAAAAGCCGAAGTTCTTTAGAGCACCTTTTGGATCTAATACTGACTTTTCGAAGTCATTAGCCGAAGAAGAAGGTATGCTCGTAATGAATTGGACATATGGCTATGATTGGGTAAAGGAATATCAAAGTGAAGATGCAATCAAAGACATTATGGTAAATTCACCGCTACTTCAAAATGGGGCAAACTTACTTATGCATGACCGTGATTGGACAGCTGCTGCATTAGGAGATATTGTGAAAGGATTAAGAGATAAAGATTATAACTTAATTGATCCGGAAGAAATTGAACCTTTACAAAAATAAACAGCCATTTGGCTGTTTATTTTTTTGCGTAATACATTGTTCTACCGTTGAAGAGAGTAAGATCGGCCTGTAATTTATTTGCAAGAAATTTACATAATTCATTCGCTTTCGCTTTATCACCGTGAGTGGATTGATCTGGTAGAACAATCTGAAGTTTGCTGTCTACTAAACCGATGATAATCATCCGATAATCACTTTGTTTTCCTTTTAAATAAAACCAAATGTCTCCATCCACTTGTTCAATCAAAGTATAGGGGAAAGCAGACTCACTATAGGACCAAGAAAGTTGCTCTCCGGTTTTGGATGTTATGTCCATGTAGTAGGAAAGTAAGCTTTTAATATGATCAAGTGATAGTTCATCTTCCGTTTTTGGTTTTAAGTAAGCACTTTGAGGCATGATCATTCCTCCCATCGTCATATAATAAAGTGTACAGTGTAAGTTGTATTCTGACAATTGGTCGTTCATCCACACATATTGGACACAAAAAGAATATAATGTGATATACAATATAGTGTTGACAAAACAATTGTGACACACTATTATGAAGTTAAGCGAATCGGAAGCGTTTTCAAAACTAACTTAAGGGGTGTTGAGAATGGGTATTATCATTTGCCAAACTTGCGAAAAAACAATTGATCACGTACATGAAGAGAAGGTAAGTACACTTTATAGCAGATGCCCGGAATGCAATAAAAAAGATAAAAAATAACGTATATAGCAAAGAAAGAGGCGGCCAATTGGCAGCCTCTTATTTAATGGCTTTATATTCTTTAATGACCCGAATGTGAACTAATTCGTCGTCCTCAGGCCCCTGAACCGGTAGTCCAGCTTCAATGTTTTCTTCGATATATGTTAAGTTTTCTTCTGTAATGATTTCACCTGGGATGAAGATTGGAATTCCGGGTGGATAAACCATCACAAATTCTGCAATGACACGACCTGCCGATTCTTTAAATGGAATCACCTCTGTTTCAGAATAAAAAGCATCTCGAGGTGAAACAGCTAGAATCGGGATATCTGGAGCGTGAACATCAAACTTTTTAGTGATTGAACCTTCTGTCTCTTTGAAGGCGTCTACCATGTCTTTTAGAGCATGAACAAGAGCGGTGGTTGTTTCCTCGGTATCGCCAGGAGTTACAATACATAATAGGTTATACAAATCAGAGAGCTCTACTTCAAGGTTCGCTTCTTTTCGAAGCCAAACTTCAGCTTCATAACCAGTAATTCCAAGGTCATGAACAGAAATGATTAATTTCGTTGGATCATAATCGTAAGTAGCGTTCGTTCCAAGGATTTCTTGCCCAACACAATATAGAGGAGAAATATCATTTATTTGCTTTCGCGCTTCTTCTGCAAGTTGTATGGAGCGTTCAATTAAATCATATCCATCCATGACCAATCTTTTTCTTGCAACGTCAAGAGAAGCAAGAAGGATATACGAAGTGGAAGTAGTTGTTAGCATGCTAATAATGGTTTGGACGCGTTTTGCAGAAACAAGCCCTTCTTTTACATTAAGGACGGAACTTTGTGTCATTGATCCCCCTAATTTATGCACACTTGTAGCTGCCATATCTGCACCTGCTTGCATAGCTGAAACGGGCAGTCGCTCGTGGAAGTGAATGTGAACACCGTGAGCTTCATCAACTAATACAGGAACGTCATACTCATGAGAAATCGTGACAATCTCTTCAAGATTAGCAGATATACCAAAATAGGTGGGGTTAATGACAAGGACACCTTTTGCGTCAGGGTGCTGTTCTAATGCTTTCTTAACGGCTATAGGAGTAATGCCGTGGGAGATGCCAAGCTTAGGGTCAATTTCTGGATGAATAAATACAGGTGTTGCGCCGGAGAAAATGATTGCAGACATAACAGACTTATGAACATTTCTCGGGACAATAATTTTATCTCCTGGTGAACATACAGTCATGACCATTGTCATGATTGCTCCGCTTGTTCCTTGAATAGAGAAAAAGGTTGCGTCAGCGCCAAAAGCTTCAGCAGCTAGATCCTGTGCTTGCTTAATCATACCGTGTGGATGATGGAGGTCATCAAGTGGTTGAATGTTAATTAAATCAATTGACAGGGCGTTTTCGCCTATGAAAGAACGAAATTCAGGATCTATGCCAGCGCCTTTTTTGTGGCCGGGTATATGAAATTGAATAGGGTTTTTGTTAGCGTGGTTTACTAAACCAGTGAACAATGGTGTTTCGTGTTGTTGCAAATCCAGCACCTCTTTATTTATACTTTGGTTAAATGAATAACGTTGTAGATCGTCTGCTCTTTTATATCGAATGAGCCGAAAATCTTGAAATCAGTAGTATAGCTTATACGTTACTAGATAAAGCCCTCCACAGTAGTTTGTGGAAAGCGGGTTTGGTCTAAGTGAACTTTTTGTATAGCCAGATATGACGCTTAAAAGAAGAACATTAGTTATAGGACTTCTTTCTTCCTTAAACAAACTGAGTATAATCACATGAGGGATAATTTGCAAGTTTTATTTTAAACCCATGCTTATCGATCAACTATATAAGGAAGCATCGTTCCTAGAAGAGAAAAGAGGAGATCACTTCTAACTCTCGAAATGGGTTATCATAAGGAGAGGATTCATTATGAAGTGGAATACGCGAATTACTCAGTTATTAGGTATTGAAAGACCAATCGTTCAAGGGGGTCTCGCCTATCTTGCATATCACGAGTTAGCTGCTGCTGTTAGCAACGCAGGAGGATTAGGGCAGCTCGCAGCTATGTCTATGGAGTCAGCAACACAGCTTAAAGAAGAAATCGCCCTTACTAAAAGTCTCACCGATCAGCCATTTGGAGTGAACTTTGCGATTGGTCAACATGGAAGACCCTTTGAGGATATGCTTGAAGCAGCCATTGAAGAAGGAGTGGAGATCATTTCGGTTACCGGTGGAAACCCCAAGCCGGTATTTGATATGGTAGAAGGAACGAATGTGAAAGTTGTTGTTTTGACTGCTAGTAAAAGACAAGCAGTAAAAGCAGAAGAGTTAGGAGCTACTGCCGTAATGGTTGTCGGGCAAGAAGGTGGAGGACATCTTGGAAAGGATGATATTGGTACGATGGTACTCGTTCCTCAAGTAGTTGATGCTGTGTCTATTCCGGTTATTGCTTCAGGAGGAATAGGTGATGGAAGAGCGCTAATGGCTTCTCTCGCACTTGGCGCTGAGGGAATTGAAATGGGTACACGATTTATTGCTACAAAAGAATGTACCCATGCTCATGATGTTTACAAGCGTCGTTTGCTTCAAGGGTCTGAAACGGATACTATGATTATTAAGCGTAGTATTGGAGCACCTGCAAGAGTTATTAGGAATGTGTTTGCTCAAGAGATTTTACAAATTGAAGCAAATCAGGGAGGATATGATCTTCTTAAAGAATACATAAGCGGTAAAGCAAACAGGAAATTTATATATGATGGAAAAGAAGAAGAAGGCTTTGCATGGGCAGGTCAGGTTATGGGAGCGATCAATGATGTTCCTTCAGTAGCGGAGTTATTTGATCGTATGGATAAAGAAGCAAACGAAATTCGATTAAAATGGTAAAGTGAGAAAGGAGATTGAAAATGGAAGTACAATACCCTATTTCAATTGATTGGAGTAAAGAAGAAGTCATCAAAGTTGTAGACTTTTTCCAATTAATTGAGCAAACATATGACAGAGGGGTGCATAAGGGCGAATTGATTAGTAGCTATCACGCATTTAAAGATGTCGTTCCCTCTAAATCAGAGGAAAAGCAAATCTTTAGACAGTTTGATAAAGAGACAGGATTTTCAACTTATCATGTTGTAAAAGAAGCAAGAGAAACAGAACGCGATAAAGTGAAAATGAATAAATAAAAACCAGGGGAGAATCCCCTGGTTTATTTTGTGGCTTGAAGTGAAAGTTGATAGATAGGCATTAAGGTCTCAAAAGTTTGTTTAACCTCTTTAATAAATTTCTCTCCATCATTCAATAACGGGTCGTCACTGGCAAAATGACGGCCAACTAGAAATTCGCCCTTTTTTACATCTCTAAAGCGGGTAAGTACTTTATCGAGATCACTATCCTTGATGGGGTGGCTTGCCTTTTTCTTAGTGTGGTCAGTAGAGATCCAATATGAAGTTGGAATATCTTTCTTTAGTTCATTTAAGTGATCTAAAAATAAGGAAGCCATTTGTGGCTTTCCTGGAAGCTCGTAAATGTATGCAAGCCATACAAAGACATGATCATCAAAAAGGCCGATTTGAAAGTGAGGGTGCATTTTGTACCCGCGTTTGTTATGCGAAAACGCCATCCATGTATCAACGGGAGGATTCTTCGTTCGTCTTGCATGACGAGCAATGTGAAGGTGCATCTCATTTCCAGCAAGAATCTCGAGATCGCTTTTAACTTCCTCGCTAATGGCAGCGAATTTTGGTTGAATCCGCTCTTGTATGGCTTCCATTCGAGCCTCAAGTCCATCAATTTCGAATGATTGAAAATCAGTTTGAGTAAATCCTTTAAAAGACATATTATCCTCCAATACGACAAAAAATTTATATTCTTATAGTAACATAGACCGAACATTTGCATATAAAATGACGATTGGTGTGTCATGTTAGGTTTGAAATGTGCGAAAAAGAGGAAAAATAGAAACAAATAAAGAGGTTGCATAGTCGACAGGTAAAGCATAAGATATATTAATCAAAGCAGAAATATCAGAATATTCCGTCTTATAGCCGGATCTGATGACTATGACTGCTTAATCGAATTTGAGAGGGGTGTAGGTTACCATGAAACAAGTGATTCAGTCATTGCAAAGAAACGAGGCAGAGAAGCGGATCCCGGTGCTGAGAATGGAAATTGACTATGAGCTGGCAACACTACACGATGCAATGACGGCTAGTGATCAGGATGAAATGAAGAGATGTAAAGTGAAGCTAGAGGAGCTTCGAAAAGAAATGGTCAGATTAGAAGCTTAATGAAGCGAACCTTGCAAAAAGGTTCGTTTTTTCTTCTTTTCCTGTCATAATAAGAGGTAGAAAGAAAATTAAGGCAAAAGGAGATCGAACCATGACACAGCACACAAACTGGGACAATGTATATGAAGATGCAATCAGATGGATACGAGAAGCGGGTCAAGAGATCATGGCTTCCTTCACAACTTCCTTTAAGATTGATACTAAAAGCAATCCAAACGATCTCGTAACGGACATTGATAAACAAACGGAGAAGTTTTTTATTGAAAAAATTAAGGAAGGTTATCCAAGTCATCGAATCATGGGCGAAGAAGGTTTTGGTGATAATATAGAACAGTTGAACGGCGTAATTTGGTTTTTAGATCCTATTGATGGAACGATGAATTTCGTTCATCAACAAACTAATTTCGCTATATCGATCGGAATATACGAAGATGGAGTAGGGAAACTGGCGTTTATTTATGATGTTACGAAGGACGAACTGTATCATTGTAAAAAAGGTTCAGGAGTTTATTTAAACGATGAGAAAATCAAACCATTGAAAACGACTAACCTTTCAGAGTCACTTCTAGCTATAAACGCGACCTGGGTAACAGAAAATCATCGAATAGATCCTCGCACGTTCTCACCACTTCTAAAAAAAATCCGGGGAACACGTTCTTATGGTAGTGCAGCTATTGAATTGGCGTACGTAGCCGCCGGTCGACTTGATGGGTATGTTTCCCTGCGACTTGCTCCGTGGGATTTTGCTGCTGGTAAAATGTTAATCGAGGAAGGCGGAGGGATATGTACAACAGTTGATAACAAAGAGATTGATTTACTTGATAAGAATACAATTTTTGCTGGTACTGAATTATTCCATACTGAGGTTCAAAAAGAATACATTCAGCCTGCGCTTGATCAAAATTATTACTTAAGAACCCCTTCTTCAAGATGAGATTGTTAGCAGCTCCTGAATCTCAAGAAAATATTGCTGAACTTCTTTTTGACTGGACGCAAGAAGACGAAACATGGCTTCTTACAGAATTTGGTCGAAATCCATTATTCGAAGATATGATTTCATACATACAAACATATGAAGGAATGGGCTGCGAGTTTAATGTATGGTTCTACGGCGATCTACCGGTAGCGATTACGGCCGTTCTTGACGATGCACCGTCTAATCAAAAACCATGGTTAGGGACAATTGTCGTTCATCCTATGAAGCGAAAGTCTGGTATTGGTTGTAGCGTTATTCGCACCTTATTAGGTGAAAAAAACGATGTTGTTTTTTTAGGTATTCCTTATGAGCTGAACGAATGGAGTCTTTTTTTAGGTAAGTGTGGATTCGAGCAATACGGAATTGAAGAAGAGGGGAAAAAATATTTGATTTTGGTCCACCCAAATGGGTGAAAGGTAAATAGATAAAAGAGCTGTTCTACTTGAACAGCTCTTTTCATGTGATCTTATAGTTCTGCTTTACGTTTAATACGAAAGCCCATTCCCATAAAGAAACCTACTCCGATAAATGAAAGAAGCCCGCCGATCCAGCTTTGTTCAGCTATAGATACGCCGATTGCACACATGCTTGCAACCGCTAGAATGGCCATTAAGAGTAAAAGGAAATTATGCTCGTTCATGTAGAAAGCCCCCTTTATAGTACTAGTGTACAATAACCATGTTGCTGGTGAAAGAAGAGAAATTTCGCGTATAGCGATATCTGTGTTATAATGGTCTAGTTATTGAGTTTATCGTCAGAAATAAGGCGAGAATACGAGGAGAGAATAATTAATGGCAATAAGAGAAGATATTCGTAACATCGCAATCATTGCCCACGTTGACCACGGCAAAACGACGTTGGTAGACCAAATGCTACACCAGTCTGGAACGTTTCGTGATAACGAGCAAGTAAGCGAACGTGCGATGGATTCGAACGACCTTGAGAGAGAACGCGGGATTACAATCCTTGCTAAAAATACGGCAATTAACTATGAAGACAAACGAATCAACATCATGGATACACCTGGACATGCCGACTTCGGTGGTGAAGTTGAACGTATCATGAAAATGGTAGATGGCGTTCTTCTAGTTGTTGACGCTTATGAAGGCTGTATGCCACAGACACGTTTCGTGCTTAAGAAGGCTCTTGAGCAGAAGCTTACACCAATTGTCGTTCTTAACAAAATTGACCGTCCTGCAGCACGTCCTGAAGAAGTTGTGGATGAAGTCGTTGATTTATTTATTGATCTTGGTGCGGACGAAGATCAGCTAGACTTCCCAGTAGTTTATGCTTCAGCAATCAACGGTACAGCTAGTCTTGATCCTGAAGTACAGGATGACGATATGAAAGTTCTTATGAACACAATTATTGATAACATTCCTGCACCTCTAGATAACAGTGACGAGCCTCTTCAATTCCAGATTACACTTCTTGATTACAACGACTATCTTGGAAGAATTGGAATTGGTCGTGTGTTCAGAGGAACAATGAAGGTTGGCCAACAGGTAGCCCTGATGAAGGTCGATGGAACAGTGAAGCAATTCAGAGTGACTAAGCTCTTTGGTTTCATTGGATTGAAGCGTACTGAGATCGAAGAAGCGAAAGCTGGCGACCTTGTAGCGGTTTCTGGTATGGAAGAAATCAACGTAGGTGAAACAGTTTGTCCTTACGATCATCAGGAAGCACTTCCTATTCTTCGTATTGATGAGCCTACTCTTCAGATGACGTTCCTTGTAAACAATAGTCCTTTTGCTGGTAAAGAAGGTAAATACATTACAAGTCGTAAAATTGAAGAGCGCCTTAGAGCTCAGCTTGAAACTGACGTAAGTCTTCGCGTTGAGAATACAGATTCTCCAGATGCATGGGTTGTCTCAGGACGTGGTGAGCTTCACCTTTCAATCCTGATTGAAAACATGCGTCGTGAAGGATATGAGCTTCAAGTTTCAAAACCTGAAGTTATCGTACGTGAAGTAGACGGCGTTGCAAGTGAGCCTGTTGAACGCGTTCAAATTGACGTACCTGAAGACTACACTGGTTCTGTAATGGAATCACTTGGTGAGCGTAAAGGTGAAATGGTCAACATGGTAAACAACGGTTCAGGCCAAGTTCGCCTTGAATTCATGGTTCCTGCTCGTGGTTTGATTGGTTACTCAACTGAGTTCCTAACACAAACACGCGGATATGGTATTATTAACCATACATTTGAAACGTATATGCCTCTTATTAGCGGGCGTGTAGGTGGACGTCGTGCTGGTGTACTTGTTTCAATGGAAAAAGGAAAAGCATCAGAATACGGTATTATGGGTGTTGAAGACCGCGGTACAATTTTCGTAGCTCCAGGTACTGAAGTTTACGAAGGAATGATCGTTGGGGAACACACTCGTGAGAATGATATCACGGTTAACATCGTTAAAGTGAAGCAGATGACGAATATGCGTTCTGCCAACAAAGACCAAACGGTTTCTATGAAGAAGCCTCGCGTTCTAACTCTTGAAGAAGCGCTTGAGTATTTGAACGATGATGAGTATTGCGAAGTAACACCGGATTCAATCCGTCTTCGTAAGAAAATCCTTGATAAGAACGAACGTGAAAAGAACGCTAAAAAGAAAAAAACAGCCCAATAAGGGTGTCTAATGCGATTCAAAAGGGGCATCCCTTTTGGATCGTTTTTTTATTGTTTAGCTATGTTCCCAGTTATGTATGGGGTTTTTAAAGAGCTATGTTAGGCTTTACTGTTGATTCTCGATTTTCGGCTCAATTGAGTGAAACCTTTAGTAACATAGCTTTTTTTAAAAAGAGAGAAGAAATCGTTTACTTTTATTTATGGTTTGTTTTATTATGCTTTTATACCGGGGGTGAATAAATGAATACGGAACCTACCATTGCATCGGAAGATTTATCATTTTTCGCTAAGTTGGTCGGCATTGAAGACAATATGACCCTGGGGTTTTATTTGCTATATGCGATCATCGTTATCCTTTGTATTGTTGTCTATCGTCTTGGCTTTGCCAAAAAACTTCCTCTACTAAAAAATGTCATCGTATACGCTGTTCTTGTTATTGGATGTTTTCCGCTAACCTTTTTTGGAATCGGTTTGCCGGTTGCTGAAGGATTAGTAGCTTCTGCTGTCGTATTAATTATTTATAAGGTGCGACTCAATCAAGCGAAGAAAAAAGAAGCGTAATGTCATAAGGTGGAGGGACACTTTGAATCTTCAGGATACGATGTATAATTGGCTTAGTATTAAAGTTGTCGCTGATCATCGTAAGGATGATCAGGCAGCGCAAGATACGTGCAGTTTTTTTATGGACATCTTAACAGAAGATCATAATGTTGCGGACTTATCTGTGGAAGTGACTGAGGAATACTACGTCGTTAATTATGTGAAGGATGGGGAAAGCGATTCGAAGAAATTTCCATCTGAATTAATTGAAGCGCTGTTATCCTCGATTGAAAATGAACCAAAGTATAACCAATGAATGAGAAAAAGACGTGCTGAAAGCACGTCTTTCTTAACACAAGGCTATTTCTCATTAAGGGCATAAACACCAAACAAAATCGCTGCATAGATTAAGTGCCCTATTGTCCAGTATCCAATCGCAACGAGGTCAAAGAGATCCGGAGTGGGCTTGATAGCAAGGTATGTTAAAGGAAAATAGAGAAAAACGGTTGGTAGAGTTAATACGTAAGCAAAGATCGCCTGATATACTTTCTTATTAGAGAAAAATCTTGAGCTCCCTAAACTGAAAACAACACCGATGATAAGGGAGATAATAAGATGAAAAACAAATTCAATAAGTTCTGGCCAGTTTATGCTCCCAATAATCGGTATGAAATCAATGTTTAGAAGGAGTGTATAAACGAGTTTGCCAGTAGTGAATTGAATAACCTTTAATATTAGTCCGAGGGCAATCCCAGAAATCGTTCCAGCCAGTAGACCAAGCTTTATTTTACCACTCATCGTTCGATTCATCCTGGTGGAATAATTTAAATTCCCCCGTATCTTTACGTTCTTTTGTTCGCGTCTCAATTCGTTCATTACATGTGTCACACATATAGGTATGGATCGGTCTGTTGCGTAGTTTTTTAGCAAGCGGACTCCCGCTATCGATTTTTTCGATTTTATCACATAATACACATTTTACTCGCATCTTTTACACCTCTCATTCCATGTTGCTAGTATAGCATGAATAACGGTATCCTTTGCAGTATAATGCGTTAGATAACAGGTAATAAAATGGAGGGAATATCATGCCAAATAAAGTCGACCAAACTTTAACGAATGATCTTTTAACGTTACTTAAGAGAGAACAATATGCGCTCCTTTCAACGATTGATTATGAAACAACAGGACCAAATATTAGTGCTATCTCCTGGTTATACGCTGTCAATCGTGAAACTATCGTATTCGCTGTGGATCAGAAATCGAGAATTGTGACAAATATTCAGACCAATGATCATGTTTCGATTACGCTAATTGGAAACGAAAGTACCTATGCGATTACCGGTAGAGCTTCATTAGCGGAGGAGAGGATGCAGGACGTTCCGCTGAAGCTTACGATGTTTAAGCTTCAGATTAAAGAAGTGCGAGATGTGATGTTTTATGGTGCGAAAATGTCTGTTGAACCTGTCTATGAAAAAACGTATGATCCTGAAGCAGCTGCAAAATTAGATCGCTCCGTCATGGCTCAACTAAAAAAATCCACCGAAACAAATTAACCGACCCGTTGGGGTCGGTTAGTTTGTTTTATTAGATATCAGTAATAGCCGAAGAATTATTTATCTAAGTCTTGTTTCTCCTGCTGCTGTTTCAATTGTTTTTCTTCTTTTGCGGGTATTTGCTTATCATTTGAGCGAATGGGATCAGGTTCAGATTTGTTCGTTTTACTAGGCACTTCAGGCATTAGCCTTCCGACAATATCAGCAAGCTCTTCCATAACGCCTCCGATTGGATGCCCTCGTTTAATTTCAGTTGCCATTTGCTTCAATCGATAAGTAGTGTCGGCATCAGCTGTAATCACTGCATTAGCTCCATATGGATCCTTTTGAAGTGCTTCAGCTACTGTATATTTGATGGAGCTAACACGAGAACGATCGAGCTTTTGGTTTACATCAATACCGACTACTGCGTATTTTCCAGTAACAATAGCTGTAGCATCATTCACATCAGGTACTTGTTTAGCGATTGTAACAAGATTCTCAGCAATATCTGTAGCTGATAAGTTTTTATTCTCTGGTGTTTTTACGGACTGTTTGACATATTGAACTCGCTCCGTTTTTTCCTTATTTGTAGCAACAGGATCATCATTTGCCTGACAAGCAGTAAGTAGACAAATCACGATGAGACTCCATCGAATCTTAATCATTTCGATTACCTCCGTAATAAGCGATTTATAATAAATCCCTACAGTTTGTTAATTATTTTCTGAATAACCGTCTAACTTTATACACTAGTTCATAGATTATAGAAAACGTAGATAGTCCCAACTGTTTTTCGTACCTGTTAGAGCAACTTAAATTTGGTCAGGAGGCGAAGTGTTGGATAAGGTTTACGTCCTAGATACTAACGTGTTACTCCAAGATCCAAATGCGATTTATTCGTTTGAGACGAATGAAATTGTCATTCCAGCTGTGGTGTTAGAAGAAGTGGATTCAAAGAAAAGGTATATGGATGAAATAGGCAGGAACGCAAGGCAAGTATCACGCATGATTGATGGTTTTCGAGAACGCGGAAAGCTTCATGAGTCGATTCCTCTTGAAAACGGCGGGACGCTTCGAATTGAACTGAACCATCGATCTTTTCAATACTTACAGGATAAATTTGTTGAGAAAACAAACGATAACAGAATTCTGGCGGTCGCATTGAATTTGTTTTTAGAAGAAGGGAAATTAAAGTCTGGTCGAACAGTGATTCTTGTTAGTAAAGATGCTTTGGTTCGTGTTAAAGCGGATGCAATGGGCATACAAGCTGAGGATTTTTTAAGCGACAGAGTTGTTGAATTTAATCAGATTTATACAGGATATGAAGAAAGGTATGTTGATTCAGAAGTACTCAATCAGTTTTTTGAGAAGCATTATATTGACGTCAAAATGTTAAAAGGAAGACCGCTTTATCCCAATCAATACATCATCTTAAAAGACCCGGTTCAAGCCTCGTCATCCGGAATTGGCAAAGTAGATAAGAACTGTAAAAAAGTTGAAAAGACAGCGATGGAAACGGAATATATGTGGGGAATAGGTCCGAGGAATGTACAGCAAAGAATGGCGCTAGATTTGCTTGTTCGTAGCGACATCCCACTTGTAACACTTGTAGGTAAAGCAGGAACAGGAAAAACGCTTTTAGCGATGGCGGCTGGATTAATGCAAACAGAAGATTTAAATCGCTACAAAAAACTTTTTATTGCGAGGCCGATTGTTCCAGTTGGAAAAGATATTGGATTTCTGCCAGGGGAGAAAGAAGAAAAGTTACGTCCGTGGATGCAGCCTATATTTGATAATCTAGAATACCTGTTTAATGTTAAAAAGACGGGGGAGCTTGAAAAGATCCTCTCGGGAATCGGTTCCATTCAAGTAGAAGCATTAACGTACATTCGTGGAAGAAGTTTACCTGATCAATATATTATAATAGATGAAGCACAAAATTTAACCAAGCATGAAGTGAAAACGATCTTAACAAGGGTTGGTGAGGGAAGTAAAATTGTTCTCCTCGGTGATCCACAGCAAATTGACCATCCTTATCTTGATGAATACACGAATGGACTAACTTATGTCGTCGAAAAATTTAAAGACCAGCCGCTTAGCGGACATGTTAAGCTCGAGAAAGGTGAACGTTCTCTGCTTGCCCGCATTGCAGCTGATCTACTCTAGATGACAGTTATACCTGTAACGTATTTAAATGGTTCCGAAGCGTTCGAGCCATTCCCGAAATAGAAATGGGTAGGGCCATCTTCTCTGAGCGGTTTTCCATCTTGGGAAAAGCGAAGAAAGCCGTTCATGGCTTCATCCATTGTCATACTCTGCTTAGAGCCATCTTTAAAATCTAGCTGAACCTTCTCGCTATCGTTAGTAGGATCAGCATTAGATAAAAATGGTTTGAGTGGGATAACGAAACTTCCTGTTAGAATGCGTTCTTTCTCAAACCTTTTGATACTTTTGTTAACAGGAGGTTTAATTCCTGTAAGTTCTCTTTCAAAGCGTTCAGCCTGAGTATGGATGTAATCGTTCTCATTCTTTTCGCTTGAACCATCAAATTTCAAAAATTCCTCTAATTCAATCTTACGATCATCAAATATCCATACGCTTGCGTCTAAAGTAATGGAATAATTGACTTTCCCCTTAATAGGTAGAATCGTCTCCATCTTGTACACCCCACAATCAAAATCTTTTGCAAACCAAGTATACCGGTTATGCTTGCATTTGTCACATTTGGGGAACAGTATGGTGAGAGTCAATTTGTTCCGAGCGGGAGGATTTAAGATGAGATGTCGTACAGAAGAAGAATTAGTGGAACTAGTTAGGAAAAGCAAGCCATTTACGAAAGATGGAAAAGTGGCAGATTATATTCCAGCCCTTGCAAAATCCGATCCAGATAAGCTAGCAATTGCAATCTACTCCAAGGAAGACGGATGTTTATCAGCCGGAGATGTAGGCGAAACGTTTACCCTTCAAAGTATCTCTAAAGTTCTAACACTAGCCTTAGCAATCATGGACTCAGGAGAGGAGCATGTTTTCTCAAGGGTAGGAATGGAGCCTACGGGAGATCCATTTAATTCAATTGCCAAACTTGAGACGATGGTACCCTCAAAACCACTCAATCCAATGATTAATGCGGGTGCTTTAGTTGTTACAAATATGATTCATGGTAGTTCAGTAGAGGAAAAAGTTGGACGCATATTGCAATTAATTCATGACATGACGAATAACACTAGCATTGGAATTAATACTGAAGTAGCTGATTCGGAATATGAATCGGCGAATTTAAACCGAGCATTAAGTTATTTCATGAAGCAGCACGGCATTATTGATGATAATGTTGAGATGCTTCTTGAAGCATATACAAAACAGTGTGCAATCGAAGTAAACTGTAAAGATCTTGCTAGAATAGGGATGGTTCTAGCCAATGAAGGAAAAGACCCTGAAACGGAAAGAAGGATTATTCCAAGATATATAGCGAGAATCGTGAAAACGTTTATGGTTACATGCGGCATGTACAATGCATCTGGTGAGTTTGCGATTAACGTGGCCATCCCTGCAAAAAGTGGTGTCTCAGGTGGGATTTTAAGTCTTGTTCCAAATGAAATGGGAATTGGTGTTTATAGTCCACCACTTGATGCAAAAGGAAATAGTATCGCTGGAAACAAACTTCTTGAGAATCTTTCTTCACAATATGGACTAAGTATTTTCTAAACACATCCGCGTTTACCCTGCTTTTTCTTGCAATTTTGTTGCATTCCTTTTATGATAATAGAAGGAATGGGAAAGGGAACGGAGGGATCAGATTTGTCAACTGGTATGGCAACAGGACATCGTGAAAAAGCATACGAGCTGTTAAAAGCCGATGCGCATAAGATCCTAAAACTTATCGAAGTTCAAATGGAGAATTTGACGATGCCTCAGTGTCCTCTGTATGAAGAGGTTCTTGATACGCAGATGTTTGGTTTATCTCGCGAAATTGACTTCGCGGTTCGTCTTGGATTAGTAAATGAAGAGGATGGCAAAGAATTGCTTGAATCACTTGAGCGTCAGCTTTCGGCTCTTCATGAAGCTAGTATGAGGAAATAATGAAAGCTCAAACTATCAATGATAGTTTGAGCTTTTTGTTTATTTTCAGTGTTCCTTTACATACAATATATTTTTGACTCATTCACTTTGCAGTTCCGCATTAAGTGATAGTAGCAAGTAGAAAATATGATAGAATACGAATAGGCCGTAAAAGAATTCAGAAGATTTTAGGAGTAGATATGAATGTATGATTTGCTCATGGTGATCCTTGTTATATCTCCCATCAGTTTATTACTTCATGAGGCGGGCCACACAGTGGCAGCCAATGTTTTTACGAAAGCTGGTGCGAAACTACACCTGGGCATAGGTCCAAGAATCTTTACATGGAGACACCCGAGAGGAGAAGTAGCCGTTAACGCTATTTATTTCGCTGGAGGAATGACCATCAGCTCACAACCTGATAAAGCCTATGGGAAACTCGCCATTGCCATAGCTGGTCCACTCATGAATCTTATCGTCGCCGCACTCGCTCTCATTCTGCCATTCCATCCCTCCATCATAGCCTGGGTTCTTTTCTTTAACCTCTGGCTAGGAATAACCAATCTGATCCCATTTAAAATTCTCGGGAAAGAATCAGACGGATGGACCATATTAAAAGTCCTTCTCAAAAAAACTTAATTTCAAAAGGATAGCAGGTTTCACCCAAATTCCATCGAAACCTATACATACTTCGAAAAGCGGAGACGAGCGTTTAGAAACGGAGATATTGGAGCTCTTGAACTAGAACACGCCCTTTGTGTTCTGGTGAAAGAGTGAAATATCGCAGTTTCTGCGAGTCATAGCTGGACACAAGAAAAGCGGAGGTGGGCGTTTAGGGTCGACAAGCGCTGGAGGCCCATAAAAAGAACACGGTCTTTGTGTTCATTTTATGGGGTGAAGCGATCGAGACCCTGCCCACTGCAGCTGGACACAAGAAAAGCGGAGCGGGCCCGTCTAAATCCGCAGGGTGTTGGAGGCCATGAGAGTGAGACGCTTTATGTCTCATTCGAATGGGTGAAACAGTCGGAGGATTTGGCCTGCGCAGCTGGATCACCGAAAAGCGGAGACGAGCGTTTAGAAACGGAGATATTGGAGCTCTTGAACTAAAACTGAAAGTTAAACGATCTGGGGTCTGGCTACGGGAATCCTTCAACACCACCAATACTTTTAGTTTCCAAAAGGCGAATAAACCAACAAGTGATTATGAAGTTAACAGTGAGCTGATGCAAACTTCTTAATAGAAAATAAATAGGTAGGATGACGTTTATGATTAAAAAATTATTTAAGCATTATGATTACTCTCTAATCATTAGTGTATTACTTTTGTGCGGGTTTGGGCTCGTTATGGTTTACAGTGCAAGTATGGTATGGGCTGTGATGCGACATGAAGCAAACAGTGCTTACTTCTTCAACAGACAAATCATCTGGTTAGCGGTATCACTCGTTATGTTCCTACTGGCGATGGTCTTTCCATATAAGGCTTATAGGAAATTTATCGTTCCTATACTAGGACTCTCTGTTTTGTCACTACTGCTCGTGAAATTGATCGGATCCACTACGAACAATGCACAAAGTTGGATTGAAATCGGCTCGTTTAGTTTTCAGCCTTCTGAATTCGTCAAACTAGGGTTAATCATTTACCTTGCGGCTATTTACTCCAAAAAACAAGCCTATATTTCTAACTTTGTAAGAGGGGCAATGCCTCCTTTAATGGTCATTGGATTGATTTTTGCGTTAGTTGCTTCACAGCCAGATCTTGGGACGGCAATGATTATCGCATTAACTTCAGGTATTGTCATTGTTTGTTCTGGAATGAAGTGGAGACACATTTTAGGGCTTATCGTCATTGGCGGGATTGTCTTCGCTCTTGCGTGGATGACGCTCTCACCTGAACAGGCATCAAGATTTACTGGAGCTTATGATCCATTTTCGGACCCAGAAGACAGTGGTTTCCATTTAATTAATTCTTATATCGCTATAGCATCAGGTGGAATTACGGGTCAGGGGTTTGGCCAGAGTATTCAAAAATACGGTTTTTTACCTGAACCACATACAGATTTCATTATGGCCATTGTGGCTGAAGAGTTAGGGTTACTCGGTGTTGTATTTGTAGTAGGTTTGTTAGGTTATATCGTATTTAAAGGTTTTGTTATAGGTATTCGCTGTAAGGATACATTTGGTAGCTTACTAGCTATAGGCATTGCTGGTATGATTGGTGTACAAACAGTCGTCAATCTTGGTGCTATAACAGGCTGGTTACCAGTAACAGGTGTCCCACTTCCGTTTATCAGTTACGGTGGATCTTCATTAATTTTGCTGATGATATCAATGGGGATACTAGTGAACGTTTCTGCTTTTGTGAATATAAGGAAAGAGCAGAAAGAAGGTTACGTTAAAAAAGATAATACGATTCAAATGGAGCTTTAGTTTAAGGAGGAAATTATATGCCAGCTATTTCAAAAATTTTAGTTGCTAACCGTGGTGAAATCGCCATTCGAATTTTCCGTGCTTGTACCGAACTGAATATTCGAACCGTAGCTATTTATTCTAAAGAAGATAGTGGATCGTACCATCGTTATAAAGCAGATGAAGCTTACCTTGTCGGAGAGGATAAAAAGCCGATTGATGCCTATTTAGATATTGAGGGGATTATCGAGATTGCGAAGGCGAACGACATTGATGCTATTCACCCTGGTTACGGCTTCCTTTCTGAGAATCTTCAGTTTGCTAAACGTTGTCAGGAGGAAGGTCTTATTTTCATAGGACCTGAACTTGACCATTTACGAATGTTCGGAGATAAGGTAGAGGCTAGAAAACAAGCCATATTAGCAGGGCTTCCAGTCATTCCAGGAACGGATGGCCCTGTAGAAGGACTTGATGAGGTTAAGGCGTTTGCAGATGAGAATGGGTACCCTCTTATGATTAAAGCTGCCCTAGGAGGCGGCGGAAGAGGCATGCGAATCGTCCGAAGTGAAGAATCTTTGGCGGAGGCTTATGATCGTGCTAAATCTGAAGCAAAAGCAGCCTTTGGGCGCGATGAAATTTATGTGGAGAAATTTGTAGAAAATCCGAAGCATATCGAAGTTCAAATTCTTGGAGATAAGCATGGTAATACGATTCACCTCTATGAGAGAGACTGCTCGGTGCAGCGTCGTCACCAGAAAGTTGTCGAGGTAGCACCAAGTGTTTCACTGACACAGGAGTCTAGACGAGACATTTGTGAAGCTGCAGTGAAATTGATGGAAAACGTACAGTATGTCAATGCAGGTACTGTTGAATTTCTTGTTAACCAAGAGGGAGAGTTCTATTTTATTGAAGTAAACCCTCGAGTTCAGGTAGAACATACCATTACAGAAATGATCACGGGAATTGATATTGTTCAATCTCAAATTATGATTGCTGAGGGTGAACACATTCATGGTGATCGACTCGGTATACCGAAACAAGATGACATTGACTGTCACGGGTACGCTATTCAATGTCGTGTAACGACGGAAGATCCTGAAAATAATTTTATGCCTGATACAGGGAAGCTAATGGCGTACAGATCAGGTGGCGGATTCGGCGTTCGTCTTGACGCAGGGAATGCTTATCAAGGTGCTGTCATTACTCCTTATTACGATTCACTTCTTGTGAAGCTATCGACATGGGCACTTAATTTTGACCAAGCCTCATCTAAAATGGTCAGAAACTTAAAAGAATTCCGTATTAGAGGAATTAAAACGAATATTGCTTTCCTTGAAAATGTAATGAAACACGAGAACTTCCGATCAGGCGAATATAATACATCTTTCATCGATTCATCACCAGAGCTATTTGTGTTTCCAAAGCGAAAAGATCGTGGAACAAAAATGCTTTCATACATCGGGAACATTACAGTTAACGGTTTCCCGGGTCTTGATATAAAGAAAAAACCTGCGTTTACGAAACGGAGAGTACCGCATTTAAAATACAGTGAGCCTATACCAAAAGGAACGAAACAAATTCTTGATGAACAAGGTGCAGATGGTCTTGTTAAATGGGTGAAAGAACAGAAGAAAACGTTACTTACCGACACGACATTCCGTGACGGTCATCAATCTCTTCTTGCGACAAGAATGAGAACGACTGATTTATTGCATATTGCAGAGCCGACTGCCCGCATGCTACCCGAACTGTTCTCAATGGAAATGTGGGGCGGGGCTACCTTCGATGTCTCATTACGATACTTAAAAGAAGATCCGTGGGATCGCTTAATTAAGCTTAGAGAGCAAGTGCCAAATGTGATGTTCCAGATGTTGTTACGAGCATCAAACGGAGTAGGATATAAGAATTATCCAGATAATCTCATTCGAGAATTTGTTCAAAAGTCTGCTGACGCAGGAATTGATGTATTTAGGATATTTGATAGTTTGAACTGGGTGGACGGCATGACAAAAGCGATTGAAGCGGTTCGTCAAACAGGAAAAATTGCTGAGGCATCAATTTGCTACACAGGTGACATCTCAAATCCGGATAAGTCGAAGTATAACCTTGAATATTATCAACAGCTCGCAAAAGAACTTGAAGACGCCGGTGCTCATATTTTAGGAATTAAGGATATGGCAGGGTTACTCAAGCCTCAAGCGGCATATAAACTTATTTCAACGTTAAAAGAAACTGTCTCTATACCTATTCATCTTCATACGCACGATACGAGCGGTAACGGGATCTATACATACGCGAAAGCCATTGAGGCTGGTGTAGATATCGTAGACGTAGCCGTAAGTTCCATGGCTGGCTTAACATCTCAGCCAAGTGCCAATTCTTTGTATTATGCAATGGATGGTTCAGAGCGACAGCCGGATATTAGTATTAAAGCGTTAGAAGAATTGTCTCATTACTGGGAAGATACACGTAAATACTATAGTGGATTTGAAAGTGGTATGACCGCTCCACACACGGAAGTATATGAGCACGAAATGCCTGGTGGCCAATATAGCAATCTTCAACAGCAGGCAAAAGGCGTCGGTCTTGGAGAGCGCTGGGATGATGTGAAACGCATGTATCGAAGAGTTAATGAAATGTTTGGAGACATTGTAAAAGTTACGCCTTCTTCTAAAGTTGTAGGCGATATGGCTCTTTATATGGTTCAAAATAATTTAACCGAAGATGATGTGTATGAGCGTGGAGAATCTCTAGATTTTCCTGATTCAGTTGTAGAACTCTTCCAGGGATACCTTGGCCAGCCGTATCAGGGCTTTCCTAAAGAACTTCAGCAAATTATTCTTAAAGGTAGAGAGCCGATTACTTCAAGACCTGGAGAGTTTCTAGAACCTGTTAACTTTACGGACTTAAAGGAAACTCTTTATCACAAATTGAATCGTCAAGTAACTAGCCATGATCTGATCTCTTATGCTCTTTACCCGAAAGTCTATCTAGAGTATGCAGAGGTTCAAGAGATGTTTGGGGATGTATCCGTTCTAGATACACCAACCTTCCTTTATGGCATGCGACTTGGAGAAGAAGTTGAGGTCGAGATCGAACAGGGGAAAACGCTTATCGTCAAGCTTGTCTCGGTTGGAGAGCCTAATCTAGAAGGCAAGCGCACCCTTTACTTCGAATTAAATGGTCAGCCGCGTGAAGTTGTGATTAAAGACGAAAATATCAAAACGGCAATTGCGGCTAAACCAAAAGCGGATCGCACTAATCCAAATCATATTGGAGCAACGATGCCGGGAACTGTCATTAAAGTTCTAGTTGAAAAAGGAGAAAGAGTAAACAAAGGTGATCACCTCATGATCACAGAAGCGATGAAAATGGAGACAACCGTCCAGGCACCTCGTAGTGGCACAGTGGAACATATTCATGTGGCTAATGGAGAGGGAATTGAATCGGGAGACTTATTGCTAGAAATGAATGAATAAGAAAAAAGCTGCGCAATTTTGCGCAGCTTTTTTCTATTGCCTGCCACTTCGAAGTGAAAGCATAACAAGGTAGAGAAGAACTGTAAATAAACCAGATATAAAGAGTCCGTGGAAAAGCGCGAGAAACAAATTCAGGTTTGAAACGACTACTAGAATACCGCTCAACGCCTGTAAACAAATGAAAACAAAAGCTAAAATAATACCAGTTCGCATCGTTCCTTTGTTTTTAAACTCTCGTAATCCTATGATGAGAATGTAGAGTAACCATACAAAGATGAGTACGGCTGCCGTTCGGTGTAACATCTGAATCCCCTGTGGTCCAGAGAAAGCGAACAGCTGACCATCGCTACAAAATGGAACTTTGTCACAGGCCATACTGGCGCCTGTATGGCGTACGAGGGCTCCTGTATAAACGACTATATATGAATAGATTGTAATCGCGTATAAATGAAAACGAATACGTTTAGGAACATGAGGCGTTCTTTTATTCCCAGACGCTTCAAAAACGAGTATAGTTAGCAAAACAACACTCGCAAAACTAGCAAGTGAGAAACCAAAATGAGAAGCAAGAATAATATCTGATTGGCCCCATACTACAGCGGCAGCGCCTAACAAACCTTGAAACACGATTAAGAAGACAGAAGCAATCGCTAAAAATTTTGTTTCTCGAATGTGTCCGATTTTTCGCCAAGCCCATATGGCAAGAATAATCACGAGCAGACCGAGGGCTGCTGAAACAATCCGATGACTGACTTCGATGATCGTTTCTATCTCTGGTGCTTCAGGTAGAACCTTTCCATAGCATAAAGGCCAGGAGTTCCCACAGCCATCACCCGACCCTGTTTTCGTTACAACTGCACCCATTAAGAGTACGAGAAGCATTCCAAGTGACGTAATAATCCCGAATAATTTCAACAATTTATTCACAAATAACACCTTCTTATCTAATTGTGTGTAAATCATAGTACAATGAATGTGTGAAGAGGCAAGCACATCTTTGCACGAATGAAAGGATGAGCTCCCATTATGAAACGACGTATACAAAACAATTAGATTCGTTTATAATGGATAAGGATTGCGGATACTGCTTCCTTTCACAAAACCAACATTATCTTACCATAGCTGTTAGCGAGTTTTAATAGCAAGATGTGAAGATTGAATTACATTTTGTTTAACAGCATGTGAGTAACCTGGAGGGGTAGACGTGATACAACATAATGATCAGGGCTTACACAGTCTTCTAATAAGATTGTCTAACATGAACGATAGAATGACTGATTTACTTCAGTCAAATGAAAAAGGAGGTGTGTAGATTGAGTAAAGCTAGAACTGCATACGAAGCATCTAATCGCGTTATGGAGCCAGGCCCGCTATCAGAAGCAAATCCATCTGGTACGTGGAAAGATTTTCTGACACTTACGAAATTAGGCATTGTATTTGATAATTTAATTACAGCTTTTACTGGCTTATGGGTGGCATCAGTTGCTGCAGGATTTGATCTATTCGCTAATCCAATGGTACTCATTCTAACGATGTTGGGAACAGCTTTTGTTGTTGCCGGGGGAACATCTTTGAATAACTACATTGACCGTGATATTGATCAAGTGATGGCGAGAACGAATACGCGTCCCTCAGTTACAGGTAAAATTCCTGCTAACCAGGTATTATTTGTAGGTCTTGGCTTAGCCATTGTAGGTACGATAATGCTATTGATTGTTGAGCCAATGGCTGCTTTATTGGGTCTTTTAGGACTTGTTATATACGTTGTGTTATATACAATGTGGACAAAGCGTACAACTTCTTTAAATACAGTAGTCGGGTCATTTTCAGGTGCACTTCCGCCGCTTATTGGCTGGGCTGCAATTGATCCTAACTTAAGCCCTGTAGCATGGGGAATGTTTTTAATCATGTTTATCTGGCAGCCTCCACACTTCTTAGCACTCGCTATGAAGCGTGTAGATGATTATCGTGATGCTGGAATTCCAATGCTACCTGTTGTAGCAGGTTTTCCAATGACGAAGCGCCAAATCGTTTTATATACGGCTGCTTTAGTACCAGTGTCACTATTGCTATACAGCTTTGGACCAGTGTACATCACTGTCGCAGCAATCCTTGGTTTTGGATGGCTAGCGATAGGAATTGCAGGATTTTTCATGAAGGACGATATTAAGTGGGCGAGAATTATGTTTGTTTATTCGCTTAACTATATAACAATCCTGTTTATTGTTATGATTGCAGTAAATATTAATCCTTAAAAGGATGATTAATGTATGGTCAGACAAGGTGGGTAGGATGCCCTCCTTGTCTTCCTATAACTCAATTTTGAGTAAAAGCTACTAAAGAAAGTGAGGTTTAAGGTGCAAATGAAACGTTGGAAAAATGTTTGGCGTTTTTTACCACTGCTATCGGTAATTGCGTTAGCGCTTACGGGTTGCGGTAACGAACAACTAACAGCTATGCTCCCTAAGGGAGAAGGGGCTGAAATGCAATTTAATCTCATGATGTTAAGCCTTTACATCATGATCGGGGTTTTCGTTGTAGTAGCACTCATTTATACAGTTGTGCTTGTTCGTTTTAGACGACGTGGTGAAAGCGACAATGAAATTCCAGAACAAACGGAAGGTAATGTCGTTCTTGAGATTCTATGGACTGTAGTTCCTATTATCCTTCTTTTGATCCTTGCCGTTCCGACAGTAATGACTACGTTTGCATTAGATGAGGGCACTGAAAAAGTACCTGAAGGTGCAACCGTTGTCAAAGTAACAGCTCATCAGTATTGGTGGGAATTTGAGTATCCTGATCTTGAAGTGAAGACTTCTCAAGATTTACACATTCCAACAGGAGAAAGAGTTTATTTTGAACTCGTTTCTAAAGATGTCACACACTCTTTTTGGGTTCCGACTCTAGGTGGAAAAATGGATACGAATACAGCTACAGAGAATAAAATGTGGCTAAATGCTCAGGAACCAGGTACATATTATGGGAAGTGTGCTGAGCTGTGTGGACCATCACACGCTTTGATGGACTTTAAAGTAATTGCTCAAGAAAAAGAAGATTTTGAAGCATGGGCAGAAAACATGAAAGAAGCTGGTTCACAGGCAGCTTCTGATCAAGCAGCTCAAGGGGAAGAAATCTTCGCAAACAGCTGTATTGGCTGTCACGCCGTCGGAAGTGAAGGCGGTAACACAGGTCCGAACTTAACAAACTTTGGTGACCGCGAGAAAGTAGCGGGCGTTCTCGAGCATACAGATGAGAACATTAAGGGCTGGATTAGCGATCCATCGGAATACAAACCTGGTAATAACATGCCTGCGTTTGGAGATCAGCTAAAAGATGAAGAGCTTGATGCTTTAGTTGTTTACCTGCAAGGACTAAAAGTTGAAGAATAGTCATCGGAAATAAGGAGGTTTAATACGTGTCAGCACATGCTTATAAAAAGAAAAATCCTGTATGGGATTGGCTTACTACCGTTGACCATAAGAAGATCGGGATTCTCTATCTCGCTTCCGGTGCTTTCTTCTTTCTACTCGGTGGTTTAGAAGCAATCTTACTGCGGGTGCAGTTGCTTTATCCAGAATTTGATTTTGTGGGAGCTGAAACATTTAACCAGCTGCTTACGATGCACGGGACGACAATGATCTTCCTGGCAGCCATGCCGCTCATATTTGGGTTTATGAATGCGATCATTCCGCTTCAAATTGGAGCGCGAGACGTAGCGTTTCCATTCGTTAACTCATTAGGCTTTTGGCTATTTACAGCGGGTGGTATCCTACTGAACCTTGGTTGGTTCATGGGTGGAGCACCGGATGCTGGTTGGACCGGTTATGCACCACTATCAACAACAAGTCCAGGGAACGGAGTCGATTTTTACGTTCTAGGGCTTCAGATCTCAGGTATCGGAACGTTAATCGGGGGAATTAACTTCCTAGTTACCATCATAAACATGCGGGCACCGGGTATGACATTTATGCGTATGCCGCTGTTCACATGGTCTAGTTTTATTACTTCTGGTCTTATTCTTTTTGCCTTCCCTGCTCTAACAATTGGTCTAGCGCTACTCATGTTTGACCGTTTGTTCGGATCGCAGTTCTTCGCAGCTGAAGCGGGAGGTAACCCGATTATTTATGAACATCTATTCTGGATCTTCGGGCACCCGGAAGTTTACATTCTAGTTCTACCTGCATTTGGTATGTTCTCTGAAATCATTGCAACATTCGCAAGAAAGCGTCTGTTTGGTTATTCAGCAATGGTTTTCGCAACAGCTCTTATTGGTTTCTTAGGCTTTATGGTATGGGTTCACCATATGTTTACAGTGGGACTAGGACCAATTGCCAACTCTATTTTTGCTGTTGCAACAATGTTAATCGCAGTTCCGACTGGGGTTAAGATCTTTAACTGGCTCTTTACAATGTGGGGAGGAAAAGTGAGCTTCCCAACCGCAAACTTATTTGCAGTAGGATTTATTCCTTCTTTCGTACTTGGTGGTATGACAGGGGTAATGCTAAGCGTTCCACCTGCTGACTATCAGTACCACGATAGCTACTTCGTTGTAGCTCACTTCCACTATGTAATTGTTGGTGGGGTAGTGTTCGGTCTATTTGCCGGTATGTACTACTGGTGGCCGAAGATTTTTGGAACAGTATTGAACGAATTTCTCGGAAAGCTTCATTTCTGGTTATTCTTTATCGGTTTCCATTTAACGTTCTTCCCGATGCACTTCCTCGGACTTATGGGAATGCCGCGTCGAGTTTATACGTATCTTTCTGGTCAAAGTCTTGATGAAGCGAACTTCGCAGCAACGATGGGTGCTTTCTTAATGGGACTTGCAACAATCATTATGGTTTGGAACATTATCCAAACTTCTGTTAAAGGTAAAAAAGCTGGAAATGACCCTTGGGACGGTCGTACGCTTGAATGGGCGATTTCATCACCAGCTCCAGAATATAACTTTGCACAAACACCGCTAATACGTGGTCTTGATGCATGGTGGTTAGAAAAACGAGCAGGTAATAAAGCTATGGTTGCCGCGGAACCTTTAGATGATATCCATATGCCGGATTCTTCTATTCTTCCACTTGTTCTTTCTCTTGGGTTGTTTATTGCGGCTCTTGCAGCGATCTATTCAAACTGGATAATTGCAATAGGTGGACTTGTGATCACGGCATTAGCGATGATCCTTCGCTCTGTCATTGATTATCACGGATACCATATCCATAAGGAAGATCTGCCTGATGAAGGGAGGGAAGGCAAATGAAATCGAACGAAGCAATGACTAAGTTGCCTGCCAATCCAGAACGGGCTACGTTAGATGGTAAAAATAAATTTCTTGGTTTCTGGTTCTTCCTTGGAGGCGAAACCGTGCTTTTCGCCTCGCTTTTTGGGGTATACTTAGGACTAAGGAATGCAACAAACGGTGGCGTTACATCGAATGAACTGTTTGAACTTCCACTTGTTTTTATTGCGACAATGCTTTTATTATCAAGTAGTTTAACATCGGTGTTTGCTACGATGGCACTTAAAACAAATCATTTTAAGCGTATGATTGGCTGGTTTGTGGTGACTGGACTTCTAGGTCTTGCTTTCCTAGGTCTTGAAATTTATGAATTTAATCACTATGTACATGAATACGGTCATACGATTAAAAGCAGTGCATGGGGATCTGCTTTCTACACGCTTGTAGGTACTCACGGAGCTCACGTATTAGTGGGGATTTCCTGGATTACGATTCTTATTATTCGTAATCTAAGAAGAGGAATGGACCTGTATACAGCACCGAAGTTTTATCTCTTTGCTCTTTACTGGCACTTTATTGATGTTGTATGGATCTTCATCTTTACAGTGGTTTACCTAATGGGAAAGGTGGGTTAATTTTATGGCACATCATGAAGGTCACGATACTCTGTCAGAGCACGATCAAAGTCATCTCGACATTCATCACGAGATTGCTCATGAGGAGGAATTTAAGCAACAACTTGTTTCCTTTGCCATGATGATTTTCCTGACGATGATTGCGTTCGTAGCAGTAGCTAGCGATGCGATATCTGATGCTTTTACAGTTGTTTTTATCATGATCCTAGCTGGTATCCAACTCGTATTTCAGCTATACATGTTCATGCATTTAAGCCACAAAGGGCATCAGTATCCTGCATGGGGAATATTCTTTGGAGTATTCGTAGCTGGCACGTGTGTTGTCGCCCTAATGGGTATGATTTGGTAAAATGATCCAAAAGAAGCTGTTTCCATATGGAAACAGCTTCTTTTTCGTTAAACTTTGAAATTAATTTTAATTAGCCCGGCTTCTCTTGCAGAGTTAAAGGCAATGAGAAGGATTGGCCCGATGATGAAGCCCATAATACCGAGGAGTTTCAAACCAATGTACATGGATATTAACGTAGACAACGGAGATAGTCCGATATGTCTTCCCATTACTTTTGGTTCTACTGTTCGACGAATGACTAGAAGCACAACCGCTAGAATCGCCATTTGACTTCCAGTGGCGATATCGCCAGTTATTAAATAATAAATCGCCCAGGGTCCGAGTATAACGATCGAACCTATAATCGGTATAAAATCAATGACCCAAATGATAAACGCCATTAGAAGGGCAACCTTCGGCGTAATGAATAAGAGTCCAATTAAACTAACAAAGAAAATGATGATGCTGACAAGAAACTGAGCTTTAAAAAAACCAAAAATGACGTAGGAAAGGCGCCCGGTCATGAATTGCACTTTTTCTGCCGTTTGTTGTGATAAGTAAGAATAAGATTGCTTCTTCAGTCTCGGAAGATCCATCAAGAATAAGAAGAGGGCAATTAAGTATACAACAATGCTAACTAAATAATTTGGAATTCCTGTGACAATGATGGTAATGATTTTTAAGTAATCAATGCTACTGATGGTATCCTTTGTATTTTCAAGAAATCGATCAACCTGATTGGTGAATTCTTGAACAAATTCAGGAGGAAAACTTTTGGATACGGCCTCCATGTTGGATTCCATACTATCCCACATCTGGGTGATGTTTTGTATGTACAGAGGGGAGTTCTCGACTAGCACTATTCCTTCAGTAATCACTTTTGTAATAAGGAAGTAGCCTAGTAATGAAATGAAAATAACAAATAATGTAAAGACAATAATCACTGGAAAGTACCGTTTTATTTTCGTATTCTTTTGAATCAGTTTAACAGCTGGATCAAGAGCTAGAGCACTGAAAAACGCGAGAATAAGCGGAATGGAGACGGGTAAGATCCAGAAAGCAAGCACTGCTAAAATCGCAATGACAAGTAAAATTAATATAAATCGCTTTGTGAGGAACTTTGGCAATCTTGTTCTCCTTTCTAAGTCAAACCATCTTCTTATATTATAGTACGGACGATTACGCTTTACCAGTAGAGAGAAATGAATTATTAGACGAATATTTCATTTTCAGCTATTCATATAATATTAAGAGTGTATGCAAGAGGGGGGAAGGATCATCATGAGAAAATCATTCCATCAAGGAAGCCTAACCATCTCAGAGAGCGTCATTGACTTTATTTTAGAAGTAGCAATTAATGAAACGCCGGGCGTGAAATTTATTCAAGCACCTGTTAAAAAGACATTGAGAAAGATGGTTGGGAAAGGGAAGAAGTCCTCTTTTCAATTTGATAGTTACCAGGAAGACGCGGGTTTATCACTTAAAGTAGAAGTGGCAATTGGTTTTGGAGAAATCATTCCCTATACATGCTTTGTTCTTCAAGAGAGAATTAAAAATGATATAGAAAAAATGACGGGGTTACACGTGGAAGAAGTGAATGTGCTTGTATCAGCCTTATCTATTACAGACGAGGACCTTAAAGAATAAATCCATATAGAAAAGCCTCTCTAGACAAAGAGGCTTTTCTGATTACTTTGAGATGAACATTTGTGTCCAGTAATGACCGTATGAACCACCTGAGATGTATCCGACGCCAATCTGTGTATAACCAGAATTTAAAATGTTTTTTCGGTGTCCTTCGCTATTCATCCACGCTTGAACGACTTCTTCAGGTGTTGCTTGTCCAGCGGCAATGTTTTCTCCGGCACTTCGATAGGAAACGCCAAAATTCTCTAGCATAGAGAAGGGAGAACCGTACGTAGGCGACTGATGAGAAAAATAATTTTTATTTCTCATATCTGCTGATTTGTATCTGGCTACTCTAGCCACTTCCCAATTCCACGTTAGTGGCGACAATCCATTTTTCGCACGCTCTGCATTTGTTAAATCCATCACTTGTTGTCCAACGTCTTTAGACTTTCGAATCGATGGATTTGCTGTAGGTACGTTGACACGATCGCCCGGATAAATAAGATCTGGATTATCGAATTGAGGATTTGCACTGATTATCTCAGTAAGTCCGATTTTATAGCGTTTGGAAATTTTCCACAGCGTGTCACCAGATTTTACTGTGTATGTACTCTGTGCATGTGCATAAGTTGGTGCTAATAGTGAAGTTATGAGAAGAAATACCATTAAAAAAGATACTGATTTTCTCATGAAATCATCTCCTTTCTAGCGTAGTTTCACCAGAAGCGACCGATTTCACTCAGATTATTATTATTTGTTTTGATTTCATGTAATTTCTTTTCGATTGGACAGGATAATAATGTATGGATTATCCATGTGAAAACGAAGTAAACATTGCAACCACACTGCCCCTTATACTATTATTAAAGAGTGGACATGTTGTGAATTACAAAGGAGGCAAACGAATTATGAAATTTGACAAGACTGGTCTGGAATCTACGATCGTTCAATTTTCCATTCTAGATCATATTATGCATGAAAACGGTTTAGTTCTTGCTGGTCAATGGGATTATGAACGAGTTACATACGATTATAAATTTGAGGATATGACAAATGGTGACGTTTACTATCTTCGAGTTCCTGGTGTAGCTATCGAGGGAATGGTTGAATCTTCTTATGCCGTGATCAAGCTTGGTAAGCCTTACTTAGGAAAGCACTATTATCCTCACGGTGTGGAGTATGACGAAGAATTTCCTGATACGATTATTAACACATGTAACAAAAAGCTTGAAACCCTTCGTGATCAGCTAGGATCGGCACTTCAACGAAGCATGGTATCTGTTGGAGATATTGCTAAATATGTTACTCCGAGTAAGCCTTCTGATAGCGTTGCCGAAGCGGCTGCGACTATGAAGAATGAAAATGTCACGATTGTTCCCGTTTGTGATGGTGAAAATCTGGTTGGAATTGTGACAGATCGAGCAATTGCGGTTGGTGGTTTTGCTGATAATCAAGCCGGCATGACTAAAGTTGAGGAACTCCTCGAAAAGCCATCTATGACTTTGGCGCCAGATATGAAGCCTGAGCAGGCTGCTGAGTTAATGAATGAATCCCGCCTAACAGAGGTTATTGTAGTCGACGGAGAGCGTTTTGTCGGAATCGTATCTTACTTCCATCTAAAAGAAAAAATAAACGCTTAAATGAGAAGAGCCAGGTGCTCTTCTTTTTTTACTTTTAAGGTGATTAATCTAAGCGCCATAGAGGCTAACCGTTGCGGTGTACAACAGAGATAAGGCATAATAGATACAATGAAATGGAGGCGAACGAATCATGAAAAATATACTTCGCTTCACTTTGCTGATTGTTGTCATCGTGATCGGGATAGATGTTTATGACAAAATTGAGTGGAGTCATTTAGGACAGGAAGTTGAACGTATCATTAATGAAGAAAAGTTTGTTCTTGAAGAAACTACGGAAAAGTCTCCAACTCAACAAGACGAAGTGGAAAAAGATGAGCCGTTGCCAGAGCTTAAAGGACTGGAGAAATGGGTAGGAGAAGGACAAGAAACGATTGAATCTAATTTGGGGAAACCAGACAGAGTGGATCCCTCACCGTTTGGGTATGACTGGTGGATTTATGAGCAGTCCCATTCTGCTTATTTACAGGTTGGTATTGAAAATGAACAGGTAGTGACGATTTTCTTTATGGGGAATGTTGACGCTGGTGAACGATACCCAATGGGTGAGAAAGCGGCTGATATATTTAAAGAAGAGAAGCCTCTAAATGAAATCCCTGTTAAGGTAGATCAATATGATTATCGGTTTCAGCTTACTGAAGAAGAAAAACAGCTTAAGCCTTTAATTAAAATACATGAGGATTTATACGCACAGTATTATTTTGATAAGTTTAACGGTAGTTTACGTGCTGTTAGGATTGCAGAGCCGAGTGTACTAGTAAAGCAAAGACCTTATGCGGTTTCTTATCGTGGCGAACTGCTTGAAACGGAGTCGCTATCACAGGGTGAATGGGATCAAGTCGAAGATGCAATGGAAAAACAAATTTTTTCGATGACAAACGTGTTGAGAAATTTATCTGACAAGCAATCGTTAAGCTATAATAATGAAGTTTCAGAAGTTGCCTTTGGACATAGCAAGGATATGGGAGAAAATGATTACTTTTCTCATACTTCACCATCGGAAGGGGAGCTTTCCGATCGCTTAAAGAAGGGCGACGTTCTCTATAGCTATGCCGGAGAGAACATCGCTGCAAGATATCCAGATGCTGGAGCGGCGATGATTGGCTGGTTAAACAGTAAAGGTCATCGTGAAGCTCTATTGAATGAAGACTTCACTGAAATTGGTGTAGGGGTTTATCGTGAATATTACACACAGAATTTCATTAAACCTTTCTAGGAATAACCATGAAGTTTCCGGTAGCAGTAGCGATTAATTTCAGATCATCACGGTAGACGTTTGCTTTCACAACCCATCTTACGTCACCTTTAAACACTACATGAGATTGGCACCTTAACTCATGACCATCCCCTTTCGCCAGAAAGTGAATGTTCATTTCAGAAGTCACTGCTGCTTTGTCAGAAGGGAGCGATTGGTGAACAAGTGAGCCCATTGCAATATCAATTAATGAAGCGGTTATTCCACCATGAACGATATGCAATGGGTTATGAACAAGTTCTTGATTCGGAATAATACTTTCATAAGTGTCTTCATCAAGTTTTTTACTCCTAATCCCCATGAACCCAGCTAGATAGGTTTTATAATGATCTTGCTGTTTTTTTAGCACACCCTCAAGCAGGAAGCGTAGGGAGTGTTTTTCTTGCTCGTTTGCTTCATCTAAAATTTGTGAAATTAACGTATGTATTGATTCGTTTTCCATATAATCTACCTTCCTTTTCCAGTGTGCGATTATTTTTAGTTTACCAGTAATGGTCGAATACACCAATAAATAGGCGCACAATTGTTAAAAGTCTAATTATGATGTAGTAAGACCATTTTGGTTTGTATGGAAATGGAGGTGGCGAATTTGCCTGAAGCAAAAGAAAAAGGAACTCAAAAGGTTCAGGAATTTAAGACATTCGTCAAAGCTCATCCTCATGTGCTAAAAAAAGTGAAGCGAAAGGAAAAAACGCTTCAAGAGCTATTTGAGGAATGGATGCTTTTTGGTGAAGACGATGCTAGCTGGTATGAAGAAGAAATGGATGAAAATCAGGAAGAAGTTACAGAAGAGAAAAGCATTGGTGGCATGTTATCAGCATTAAAACAAATGAATTTTGAAGAAGTTCAAAAAGGGATCGAACAATTTAGTGGAGCTGTTTATTCTATTCAAGAAGTTTTATCACAATTTCGTTCGAAACCAAAACCACAATCTCCGTATTCTCAATCACACTCCCCGTTTCCCTTTCGACATGACTAGGAGGAGATCACATGCGTGAAGAAGTACAGGAGTTTCTCGCTAACCGGCAGGATCTGGTGCTATTTCTACGTAATCAGCCTAGCTGGTATCGGCGTTTAAGTAGAGAACCGTTCGCACTGAAAGAATTTGAAGAAGCCTCTAAAACATTTTATGGTCAGACGTTCCCACAACGGGTTGATCGCTTTCAAAATCAATTAAATATGGTGAATATGATGCTAGCGTTAGTGACCCAATTAAAAAATTAGGGTCTTTTTTTATGGTTGCGTAGGCTGGTTTTTTCAATTGATTTAATCATATCTTCTTATTTTTTATTATTCTTAGGGCACACTTATGTTTAAAGGGGTGTGATTGAAGATGTTGTTGAAGCGTGGTAAAAGACAGCTAATGATCATTGTGTTGATGATTGGCTGTTGTGTTCCGGTAGTTGGATTTAGTCAAGCTTTACAGGATAACGTCGCAGCTAAAGAAAACACTGAGCCTGTTGTCGTTAATCACAGAGTGAAAGATCATAACGTCTTTATTGAATGCTTAATTCCTAATTTTTCATTTGATAAAGAGAATACAGAAAAAGAGTACCATGGACATCTTAATGTATATCTTGACGGTGTGAAGCATCAAACTGTAGAACGTGCAGCTTTTGTTATTCGTAATTTACCGGAAGGCAAGCATACGATTCGTTTAGATATTATGAGAGAAGATGGAGGAAGGTATTTATCCTTGAAAGAAATGAAAGTGGAAATAAAATAAGCCTCTTTTCAGGAGGCTTTTGCTTAGGAGATTTGTTTGAAAGGTGTTGTCGGCGGTACGATAGGTGGAAACTGCTCCTGTAAATAATTAAATATCACGTTCTCTACATGGATACCCTGTTGAACAAGCGCCTGGTTTCCAAACAAACAATTGAATTCAAGAAAGTAGTACTTTCCGTTTGCATACACAACGTCAAATCCTGCGTGGTTAATTCCGAGAGCTTTGGCTGTTCGATCAACGAGCTCGAGTGCTTCGTCAGGAATTTGGTGGAAAGACAGCTTTCCTCCCTGAGCGACGTTATTAAGGAATGATTCCCCTCCAACACGCCAATAGGCCGATACAACTGTATTACCTACATAAACCACTCGGAGGTCTTTTTCTATTGGTAAATATTCTTGTACATAGAGAACGTCGTTACGCTCTGCATAAGTTAGAAATTCTTCTTCAGAACGGATAAGGAACACGCCATTTCCCATAGAACTACGTACTTCCTTTGCAACGAAAGGGAAGGGGAATGTATTTAAAATACGTTCAATTGTGTCTTTAGAGCGACCTGCAATTTCGGTGTAAGGCATTAGATCTGGTGAAAGTGACCAGAAGGCTCTTGTCATTTCCACTTTATCAAATCCAAGTTGAATGGATTGGATGGATGGAAAGATTTTTTTATTTAGACCATAAACAAGAGAGTTCACTTGCCACTTCTCTGGAAATAATAGCACATCAGCTTTTCTAATTTCATCAATTTCTTTAAACATATGATCGGGTTTAACATAAGTAATACCTGACATGCCTAGCGTACGAAACGGATTGAACGTAATAAGTTTCACAGTTTTCTTTTTCTTCCTCTCTAAAATAACCATGCTAGCTTATTGTTGAACTCTCGATTATTAGCATTTTGGAGTGCGAATGAATTTGCTCGAAACGTTAAAAAAGGCATAGATACGCCAATAACGAAGGGATCCACAATCTAACATAGCTAATACGAAAACATATAAATCTAGAAAATTATAGAGCTTACACCAAAAAAAGTCAATAACCAAATCGTGGATATTCACTTTACTAATATAGTAGAGGACTGGTCAGGAGGTTCCATGAAGTGGTAAGATAAGTGTGGAGGTGTATGTATGATTGCTACTCTAGATAGTGTAATGATTTTAGACCAGGCCGAAGAGCTTGGATTTTTGATAAAAGATTCAGAAGTAGCTCATGAATATCATGAGGCAAAGAAGGAATTATCAAAGAATAGGGAAGCGCAGCGTTTGATTAAGCGTTTCACAGAAATGAAGGAACTTTATGATGAGGTTCAACGTTTCGGGCGTTATCATCCGGACTTTATGACGATTACTGTGAAAGTACGTGAAGCGAAGAGAGACATGGATCTTCACGAAGCGGTAGCGGCATTTAAGCAAGCGGAAACGGAGCTCGAAGGCCTTCTAGTAGAGGTTTGCTCTCTATTAGCTGGTGAAGTGTCTCCTTCAATCAAAGTTCCATCTGGAAATCCTTTCTTTGATAATCAATCATGTGGGGGAGGCTGTGGCTCAGGCGGCAGCTGTGGATGTGGATAACCAGAGCTTTTGCTCTGGTTTTTCAATTTCGGTAACGTATACAGTCAGGACATAAGTTTCCGCAGCAAAACATCTTTTCTTGTGGTACAAGAAAGCGGACTCGATAGACAAGAAGATTTCTTTCTTCTCGAACGAATGAATATTCCATTCTCAATTGCTTCCCTCTCATGCATTTTGCCGCCTCTAATTTAATCAAGGTTTCAATCTCAGCTTTTATGATATCCGAATTTACTGTAAGATAAAGAAAGGGAATACCTGTGATTGTTTTTTTTGAAACAGACTTTACGGTATTTGACGTGGCTAGTTGATTTAGAAATGGACTCCAAATTTCATCAAGGTTCATTGAAGAACATCCTTTCATAAACGCAGTCTACTGTTATCCTAACTGAATCATAATAAAATGACCATCACTCTGTTCATCGAACGAGTAGATTTCATAAGTAAAGGGGAAGCGCGTCATGTTTGTAGAACGAGTTGGCCTGGCAGTCTATATTCAGTCATTGAAGCATGCCAAGCAGTTAAGAAGGTTTGGAAATGTTCACTACGTTTCCTCAAAACAAAAGTATGTCGTGATTTATATTAATCTCGATCAATTGGAAACAACGAAAGAGCGCTTGAACTCTCTCCATTTTGTAAAGCGAGTGGAGCCTTCCAAACGTCCAGAAGTGCAGACGGAATATCAAAATGCAAAGCCAGATAAAGCAAAGCAATATGATTACAAGATGGGACTTTAAAAAGCCAATCCTAAAGGATGGCTTTTTTATTTTGGTTCATCACAGCGCGACCTTTCACATGGAAGAGTCAAAAACCAAGCAATGGGACATAAGCCTTAAGAAATCTCTGTTGTTCATCCAGCGCTTTATGGAAAACCTCTTCTTTACCGTACCCTTATCCTATTGAAGAAAATCTAGCTTTAATGGTTGATTATTTCGAAGTCCAAAGGATATAATGGTCGGATTAAAGGAAGTGACAAAATGGATAATTGGAAACGTAATGTCTGGATTTTGTTTGCTAGTCAATTTTTAGTTCTTGGTGCTATGACTATGATTATGCCGTTTCTACCTTTGTACGTTCAGGAACTTGGTGTAGAAGGAGAAAGTCAAATTAGTCTTTGGTCAGGTGTTATTTTTGGTGCGAATTTTTTAACTGCCTTTTTATTTTCACCATTCTGGGGACGTATGGCAGATCGACATGGACGGAAGCTTATGCTACTTCGTTCAGGCTTCGGTATGGCTATCGTGATTATTTTAACCGGATTTGCCACAGGTCCCTGGTCTTTACTTGGCTTACGTTTGTTAAATGGAGTTGTTTCAGGATTTATACCTGCCGCTATTGCACTAGTAGCGACAAACACACCGAAGGAACACGTCGGATACGCGCTCGGAACTTTAAATTCTGGAGCTGTAGCTGGTGCTATTTGTGGTCCGTTATTTGGTGGATTAATGGCTGAAACGCTAGGATTTCGAATGATCTTTAATATTACGGGTGTTGTGATTTTACTGGCGGCATTCGTTGTGTTGTTTCTTGTTAAAGAAGAGACAAAACCAGAACCATCAGCAAAAAAGGAAAAAAGCAATGCGATTAAAGATTTCAAGAAAGTAACTGTTCATTCACCAATGTTATCGTTAATGTTAGTAGGTTTTCTCGTACAGTTCGCGCTTCTTGGAATGAATCCACTTATTCCACTCTTTGTACAACAGCTTACTTCAGGAGGAAATGTGGCTTTATTTGCAGGGATCGCTGCTTCTGTTATGGGTATTGCCAATATGTTAGCTTCTCCTAAACTCGGAAAAGTGGGAGATCGAAAGGGTTCACACCATGTTCTTTATTATTCATTAATAGGAGCGGCGATTTTCTCTATTCCGCAGGCGTTTGTTCAGGAGCTGTGGCAATTAATAGCTCTGCGCTTTTTGTTAGGGTTGTGTATTGGAGGATTGCTGCCTTCCGTAAATTCACTAGTGAAAACACTGTCACCTGCCGGAATGGAAAGTAGAACGTATAGCTTTTCTAATAGTGCCGTCTATTTGGGTAATTTACTTGGACCAGTAACTGGCGGAGCGATTGTAGCGGTTGTTGGGACAAGAGGTCTCTTTTTATTTGCAGGTATTATATTATTGATAAGTGTAGCCTATGTGAAAAGAAGAGTACTTCCAATTCTTGATCGGAAACGAGCGGTATATGAATCCAAAGAAATAACATCTTAACGTACAAAAGCAGGGGTCATTGGCCCCTGCTTTTGTTAATGAAATTATTGAAGTGGGGGAATCAGGTTATTTAAACGAAGAATACCGATGATGTAATTAAAGTATAGATCCTTCTCATTAAACTCACTTGAAGGCTTAATTTCCATTGGTATGATCGAAACGTCCAATTCCTTGCTTAAGTCTTCGAAGAGCTTTAAACGTTGCACAGAAGGCTCTTTAGAAGGGATTCCTTCTAAAGATATGTACAATGGCTGAAGGTCACCTTCTCCGGCAGGTTTTAAAACGACGACAGGTGATACGACTTGGCGGTCATTTTTGAGTGTTTTTAGTAATAACAAACGGTGAACACGATGGGAATTAGTTCTTGCAAGTTCAACTAATTCATAAATATCAGAATAGCCTTCTCCTAGTTCAATAAAGCGTTGAATCATAATGTTGTTCTCCTTTCAGTCACTTCAGAAATCCATTCATAATGTAGCATGAATTCATTATGATGGAAAGGATAAAGCGTTTGCATTAGAATGATAAGAAAGGAGGTTAACTCTATGGTCTCGATTCTGCTTCTAGTTAGTTTAGTAGGGGGATTGCTCTATTTATACTGGAAAGGACGAAATGCTAAAGAGGAAACCATCGATAAAAAATTGATTCAAGGGCTTATTATTGCGGATATTTTAGCAGCTCTAGTTTTACACGGTGTTATTACAGCTGCAGAGGCTGAAATGCTTTCTAATCAATCACTATCTGACGTTGAAGATTATTTGTTTAGTCACACTAGCATTAATGAAGGAACTTTTGGAGATTGGATTCAGCATGATTGGGATGGCATTCAGGCGATCGACATGCCACTTGATTTAGATCCTGGATAAGAAAGATCTTTCTTCTTAATTGATCGAGCAAAAGAGATTAAATATTACTTCATAAAAAAACCCGCAGGAAATCCTGCGGGTGCCTTAAGCTGTGAAGCCAAGGCAAATGGGAGAGGAGAAACCGGAGGAAGAACTTATGGGGAAACGTAAGTCTTTCTCCGCGGTTGGCAGCACCACTTCGTATGAACGATGCTACTACGTTTAGTATCACCATCACCTTTTCGTTTATACATTGATTTTAGCTTTCCCTTTTTTTGTGGTAGGATAAGTAGGAATATGGAAAGGATAAGGTTGTGAGAGAGATGCGTATTATTGCAGGAGATTGTAAAGGAAGGCATATTAAACCTGTTCCAGGAACCTCTACAAGACCAACGACAGATAAAGTAAGAGAGTCGATTTTTAATATGATTGGCCCTTTTTTTGATGGCGGAATGGCGCTTGATTTATATGGAGGCAGTGGGGCGCTAGGAATTGAAGCGTTAAGCCGTGGGATTGAGAAATGTGTGTTTGTTGATCGCGAGAATAAAGCGATTGAAACGATCAAGTGGAACCTAGAACAAACGAAGTTTACGGAATCCGCGGAAGTTTTTCGAAATGATTCAAAGCGAGCGTTAAAAGCGCTTCAAAAACGAGAAGTAGCTTTTTCACTTGTTCTTTTGGATCCTCCTTATCATAAAGAGCAAATTCTTCACGATCTTGAAAAGTTGACAGCGTATGATTTGTTAGAGGAAAATGCAACAATCGTTGTCGAGCACAAGAAAGAAGTGACATTACCAGAAGAATTTGCGGGTTTACGGATGATTCGTGAGGAAACGTATAGTGGTAAAACGACGATTTCAATTTATACATATGAACAGTCGGGTGTTGAGAAGGAGGAATAGTCATGGGAAAAATTGCAGTGTGTCCAGGCAGTTTTGACCCGGTGACATTTGGTCATCTGGATATTATTAAACGAGGCGCAAGAGTTTTTGACAACATTAAGATTGTTGTTCTAAATAATCAAAGCAAATCAACGCTGTTCTCAGTCGAAGAACGGGTCGAGCTATTGAAAGAAGCGACGAAAGACATTCCAAATGTAACAGTAGATTCGCATAACGGGCTATTAATTGAATATGCGAAACGCGTAGGAGCATCAACGATTTTACGCGGGCTGCGTGCCGTTTCAGATTTTGAATATGAAATGAAAATTGCTTCAATCAATCGCAAGCTTGAAGATGAAATTGAAACTTTCTTTATGATGACAAACAATCAATATTCATTCTTAAGCTCAAGTATAGTGAAAGAGATAGCAAAATACCACGCCCCTGTATCAGACCTTGTTCCTGAGATTGTTGAAAATGCCCTGAGAGAAAAGTATGGAGAATCCCCGTTAGGCTAACGGGGGTCTTTTTTCTACTTAAACCCCTTTCGCTTCGTTTGGTTAAATTGCTGTGTGAATGACACGATGAACGTTAGTAGGAAGAATAGTGTAATCCAGGGACCTGTTTGTTCAAGAAATGAGTAAACTGATTCAATAATGGACGGTGTATCTTCTCGATTCAAAACAGGAAGCGATCCATTTCCTGAAGATAAGTAGTTTAAATAGAGTGGTTTCCAGATGACGAGCGTTAGGAAAGCCGCAAAGAAGCCATGAAGTAATCTGGCGAAAAAAAAGGGCTTAAATCGAATATCGGTATCTGCCAAAATACTTGCAACCTGTGCTTGTACGGAAAGACCGTTAAAAGCAAGAATGAAGCTCGTAATCATAGCCTGCGCAACTAAAGTAGCTGAACTTTCACTTGCGAGCTGGCTACCTAGTGTGATTTCAAACATTCCGGAAAGCAGAGGAACATCAAGCTCTGGTGGAAGCTGAAGGAGAATCAGGATAGACCTAAGTGCTCCAGCAAGTAATGGTGCAAGACCAATGACGGAAAGCAGTTCATTTAATACTGAGAATAGAATGATAAACCCACCAACCATTAATAATGTTTTGATAGAAGAATGAACAGCGTCACCCATCATTTTACCGAATGGACGCTTGTCATTCATTCGTGTGTCATGAAGTGCAGAGAAAGCTAAACTAAGTCTCGACTGATGTGATCGTATGGTAACAGTTGGATGGTGATCTTCCGGGTGATGAAAACGCATGACTAGTCCAACCATGATATTCCCGCCATAGTGAGCTGCAGCAAGAATAACGCCAAGTGCAGGATTATGGAAAAATCCAACCCCAACTGCAGCAAAGATAAAGAGCGGATTCGAACAGTTCGTAAATGAAACGAGCCGCTCGCCTTCGATGGCTGTAATGTCATTGTTTTGGCGAAGGTGTGCTGTGTATTTCGCTCCTGCAGGAAATCCTGAGGCAACTCCCATAGCAAAAACAAAGGCACCTGATCCTGGTACACGAAATAGTGGTCGCATCAAAGGTTCTAATAGAATCCCTATAAATCGCACAACCCCAATACCAATCAACAGTTCAGAAATAATAAAAAAGGGTAATAAAGAGGGGAATACAATATTCCACCACATTGATAATCCACTTTTGGAGGCTTCTAGAGTGTGTTCTGGAAATAAAATAACGGCGAGAGCAACGATCGTAACTGACGTTGCAAGCAATAATGTTTTCACTACTTGAACGTTCACAAGTACATTCCTCCCACTATTTGATCGTCTTAAGTTAATTCAATTATTCATCAAACCTGTCCGATAATTAAAATATACGTATGTGAGGCACAATTAGACCATATGATTAAGCAGGTATAGACAGGGAGGCGTTCTCAATGAACCGTCCTAAAATCGGATTAGCTCTCGGTTCCGGAGGAGCGAGGGGATTCGCTCATTTAGGGGTGCTAAAAGTACTTATTCAAGAAAAAATACCAATTGATTACATTGCAGGAAGCAGCATGGGCTCTTTAGTAGGGGCAATTTATGGATCGGGACACGATGTCAATACAATGGAGAAAATGGCATCGCTTTTTCGAAGAAAATATTATTTGGATTTCACCGTACCAAAGATGGGGTTTATTGCCGGTAATAAAGTGAAGAGTTTAATTGAAACACTAACGCAGGGAAAGCAAATTGAGGATATGCATCCTCCACTTGCGATTGTGGCGACGGATATTATTAAAGGAGAGAAAGTAGTCTTTCGTTCTGGTCCTGTTGCACAAGCTGTTAGAGCCAGCATCGCTATTCCGGGAATTCTTGTCCCTGAAAAAATAGGTGATAGGCTTCTTGTTGATGGTGGTGTGATTGATCGTGTTCCCGTATCTGTAGCAAGAGAAATGGGGGCAGATCTTGTGATTGCTGTTGATGTTTCAAACGTAAAGAAAGAGCCTGATGTTACATCAATTATTGACGTGATTATGCAAAGCATTGATATTATGCAAAATGAAATGGTAAGGCTTCATGAAATTAATGCAGATGTCATGATTAAACCTGGCTTAGAATCATTTCAATCAAGAGCATTTACGAATGTGATGGATATTATTAAAATCGGAGAGGAAGAAGCCTACCGCCACCTTGATCAAATTCATCAGGCGGTGGAGGTGTGGAAGGAGAAAAATAAATGAACCGAGGCACAAAGAGATTCACCTATGTGTGGGCGATTATCATTGTATTGGTTGCTGCCGTTACATTCATTGACCTCCCATATTATGTAACGACACCCGGAGAAGCAAGAGTGTTAGATGAAGTAATCAATGTTGAAGGTGGCTCACAAGATGGTGGAGAGTTTATGCTCACGACTGTCCGAGTCGGAGAAGCAAACTTAGTTCAGTATATATGGGCGCAATTTAATGAGTATCATGAATTGATCGCAGAAGACTTAATTAAGCGTGAAGGTGAATCGGACGATGAGTATCACCAAAGACAGCTTGATGTGATGGCTAATTCACAAACGAGTGCCACAATCGTTGCTTATGAAGCCGCAAAGAAAGAGATAAAAATCACAAAAAATGGTGTCCTAGTAACCGGTATAATAGAAGGCATGCCGGCAGATGGGAAATTAGAACTTGGTGATTTGATTGTTGAGGTTGAAGGGAAAAGGATTGAGGAAACGGAACAGCTACTTGATGAACTAGGATCCTATGAGGAGTCAGATACGGTTAATATGACGATCAAAAGAGGCGATCAAGAAAAGCAGATAGAGCTAGGTTTCTCGAAATTCCCTGAATCATATGGAACAGAAGATGATAAAGTTGGCGTTGGTATCACTGGTCCAGTAACAGCAACGTCAATTGAAACAGATCCCTCTATTAATATCAATACAGATGAAATTGGCGGACCATCAGCCGGGCTAATGTTCACGTTAGAAATTTACAATCAGTTAACCAAAGAAGATTGGACAAAAGGGTACGACATTGCCGGAACAGGTACGATTAATGAAAGTGGAGAGGTTGGACCTATCGGCGGGATTAAACAAAAAATCGTTGCAGCTGATGGATCTGGAGCCGAAATATTCTTCGCCCCAGTGGCTCACTCCAACTACGATGATGCCATGGAAGCGGCAGAAGATATCGATACAGATATGAAAATTGTCCCAGTCGAAACATTCCAGGATGCTATTGACTACTTAAAGCAATTAGACGTGAAGTAAAACGTGATCGTTGGATACTTATTAAAATCACCCTGCCATAATAGCAGGGTGAGTTTTTAATCGATCATAATTGGGACGGATTTATGCTCTTTTTGTAGAAACGCTTCTTGATGGAAACCTGAATAGCCAAGCGCATAAACTTGACTAGCGCGCCTCTCAACTGTAAGAAAAGGATGATCAAACTGGTTGATGTTTGATACAAGAGGAACGGGAAGAGAGTTTTTCTTTTCATTAAGGAATGCTCTTCCTGCTTTCGTCATGCCAAGAATTCGAACGTAAGGAGCATCCTTGTTCTCCAAAGCAGGCAACATTTCATTTTTACTTGTTTGTGTTAGAATATGGAGCGCTAAGCGTTGGATTCTCGTCCATGTATACCGCTTCGTTTTCACGAGTTCCATGAAGGATTGAAACGTTTGGGCTTGCTTCGCCATTGTAGCGAGACGATTCTCAAGTCCTTCCTCCGCTTCATAAATGGAGGAAAGGTGAACGTTACTAGAAGTAAGCAGCTTATAGCGAAGCAGATGATAAAGGTTATGCCATCCCTGAAAAGAATCATATGTCCGTTGATAGTTTGTTAATTCAAAATAAGTTGGTTCTGGCACGTAAGCCTGAATTTGATCAAGAGAACTGCCTTTAAATAATTCTCGTCGAATGCCAGTCGCACTTGCTATTCTTTTATCAACGAAGTCTTGATCATGGTAGCCTGCTTTTGTACGAAGTATCGTTAATGGTTCGATGAGGGCATTCTGTGCCTGTATGGCTTTCACATAATGGTAGCCTAATATATTGTTGGGCTGTGATAGGTCAAGAACGTGAGCGTGTCCTTCAAGGCTTTCAAAAGCTAGTGAAGAAGCTTTCGGATAGCTATTACCTTGTCCCATATAATGTTTAATGCGTTCGTTGTAGTCTTTCTCGTGCATTTCGATAAACGATGCAGTCTCTTGAAACTCTTCGATGTCTCCAGATTCACTTCCGAAACAAACGTAATCGACTCCGAGTGAATTTAAGATTGAGATAGCACCTTTCGCAAAAATTTCCGCTTTTTGGGTAGCATATACGTAAGGTAATTCTACTACAAGATCAATTCCGTTTTTTAAGGCCATTTGTGTTCGTGTCCATTTATCAACGAGTGCTGGTTCTCCTCGCTGAAGAAAAGATCCGCTCATGACTGCAACGGTTACATCAGCGTTGGCCGCTTTTTTTGTTTCATTTAAATGATGCAAATGTCCATTGTGAAAAGGGTTATATTCCACAATAACTCCAGCAGATGTCATTCGGCTGCTCCTCTCTGTCCGTTGTATAAGGGACGTACATTTTTATTAGTTGAATTCAAGGTTTTTCCTCTGGTATGATAAACATTATACCAAGATTAACGATGAAACAACTGGTGTAAAGAAAAAATATTGACATTTACGTATTTTGTAGCTATAATACTTTTGTTGCCTTGAGGTGATATACAGATGAAATGGTCAATTGAACAATTGAAGTCCTTTAAACTAAAAGGCCTTACAATTGACGAAGAAGTAAATGTAGAGGAACTGAAGGAACGTAATCCAGATATTCGTGAGATTACACCAGTTCATGTTACCGGAGAAACATCGTTTCATGGTAATAAGGTTACCTTTCATCTAACAGTGAAAGGCAAAATGGTTCTTCCATGTGCCAATACACTAGAGGATGTTGATTTTCCGTTCGTAATTCGCCCAATGGAGACATTTGTGCTTGAAGCAAACACAAATGGCGTTGATTTTGAGGTGGAAGATGAAGAAATTCATCAAGTTTCGGGAAATACGGTTGACTTAGTTCCGTATATTAAGGAAAATATACTTTTGGAGATTCCGATTCGAGTTGTGAAATACAGCTCTGAATCTGATGAAATGCCAAAAAAATCCGGAAATGGATGGGAAGTCATTACGAAAGAACAACCGAAAGAAAAGGTTGATCCTCGTATGGCCGGTTTAGCTGATTTTTTCAACAAGGAAAATGAAGATAACTAAGCCTGACTTCCGTAAGATCAGTTAACTTTTTAAGGAGGTGGAAACAATGGCAGTACCAGCTAGAAGAACTTCTAAAACGCGTAAAAATAAGCGTCGTACTCATTATAAATTAGAAGTACCAGGAATGGTAAAATGCCCTAATTGCGGCGAATTCAAACTTTCTCACCGTGTTTGTAAAGAGTGTGGAAATTACAAAGGTGAAAACGTAGTAAGCAAGTAATCTTGCGAAGCAGAGAGAGAAATCTCTCTGCTTTTTTTTACGCTTTAATTATTCGATTATTTAAAAATATTTAACTACGAATAGTAAAAAGAATGAGCGCTCAATAATTTGAACTATATAAGGTGGGATGATGGATGACGAGTGTGAGAGTGGAGAGTCGTAACGAAGCAGCAATTCTTACGATTAATCGCCCCGAGCAAAGAAATGCGATTAATTACGAGGTGATGGATCAATTAATGGCGGCAATTGATAAGGCGGAATCAGATCCAAATGTAAAATACCTCGTTGTAACCGGAAGCAGAGATAAGGTATTTTGTAGCGGTGGCGATGTAAAGGCTTTCAAGGGACTTTACACAGAAGAGCAGGCGTATACGATGCTTCGGAAAATGGGTGATGTGCTAGACCGCTTGTTTTTCTGCAAGAAACCAACGTTGGCACTACTGAATGGCCATGCTGTTGGAGGTGGGCTTGAACTTGCTATTGCGTGTGACTTTCGGATAGCGAAAAAGAATATTCAAGTAGGTTTCATCCAGGGATCGATCGGGCTAACGACAGGCTGGGGCGGATCCACGTATGCTCTAACAAGAATGAATCATGGGGAAGCGATGAAAATGCTCATGAGTGCTGATCGCTATTCTGATCAAGAAGCCCTTGCAAATGGATGTCTTACATATGTAACCCCACACGCTTCTTTTCAAGACGATGCTTATCAATACATAGAAAATCTGTTAAAGCGTTCTCCTTTGATCCTCTCTACTTATAAGTCTTATTGGTTAACTAGTCTAGATCAAAATCTGATTCGAGATAGAGTTGAGAGAGAAATAAGAAGCTGTGCGATTCTATGGGCGACCGAAGAGCACCATCAAGCTGTGGCAACATTCTTGAATAAAAGTGGTAGTCGTTAACTCCGTCGTATCCTATGCCTTAAAGATAACACAATTAGCTATCATAGCTCATTTTATAGACGTTTTAGCGATTAAATTAATCTGAAATTGACCAAATAGATAAGAAAATAGATTCTTTCATGAATAGAAGAGTCTACTACCTCTAGTAAATGCATAAGATGACTGTAAAACGGTTATTGGGGGATTGCGCTTGGTACCAATTCGCCAGGATGCATGGTCAAAAGACGAAGATGTGTTGTTAGCCGAAGTCGTTTTACGTCATATAAGAGAATTCAGCACACAACTAGCTGCATTTGAGGAAGTAGGGAAAACACTTTCTCGAACGCCGGCTGCGTGCGGTTTCCGATGGAACTCCTTGATTCGAAAACAGTACGAAGCAGCGATAACATTAGCGAAGAAACAGCGTAAGGAACAGAAAAAGAACCAATCACAGTCGAAACGTGAATCGGTAGAAGAGGATCGAAGCATTGATTTAATTGACGAAGCGATCAGTTTATTAATCACATCCAAAACGCACCTTGCCGAATCAAATCAACATGAAGCTTCGTTACAAGAAGCTATGGCCGAAAACCTGCAACTCAAACAGCATCTTCATCAACTAGAGAAAGAATATATGTCAGTACAGGAAGATTACCAATCTTTATTAGAGATCATGGAAAAAGCGAGAAAAATGGTTATTTTCCAAGAAGAAGATCAAGGGAATTTACGATTTCAGATGGATGCAAATGGGAATTTAGAGAAAATAAAGAAATAGGAGCAGC
>NZ_JBITPM010000051.1:0-24049 GCF_050467905.1 Pseudalkalibacillus sp. NRS-1564
ACCACTGGAGCTGGATTACAAAAAGCGGAAGTGGTCGACTAGCTCCGACAAGCGCTGGAGCCTTTCGATTGGAACACGCCCTTTGTGTTCTAAGCGAACGGTGAAGCGCCTCGAGGACCTGACCACTGGAGCTGGATTACACAAAAAGCGGAAGTGGTCGACCAGGTCCGACAAGCGCTGGAGAGAGAAGAAATGAAGAGATTAAATAAACGACTAACTGAAATTTCTCAAATAAAAAAACCAGCTCTAAAAAGAGCTGGTTTTCTGAGTTATCTTCTATTACGTTTGCGGTTACGAAGGAACGTAGGGATATCTAGCGTATCGTTAGACTCTTCCGTTCTTGTACCGAATTTAGATGGCTCCGGCTGAACTTCTTCCTCTTCATGCTTCTGCTGTTGTATCGGAGCGCTTTGCTTCGATTGTGCAGAAGGACGTGGAACCGTCTTCTTCTTATTTTCGTTCTCGTCAAAGCCAGTAGCGATCACTGTAACAAGAATTTCGTCCTTTAAATCTTCGTTAATTACAGAACCGAAAATCATGTTCACATTCTCATCAGAAGCTGATGAAACAATGTCAGCTGCTTCATTTACTTCGTACAGGCTCAAATTAGATCCGCCCGTAATGTTCATAAGCACACCTTTTGCACCATCAATAGATGTCTCAAGAAGTGGGCTGGAAATAGCTTTTTTGGCAGCCTCAGAAGCGCGATTTTCCCCTGTCGCAATACCAATTCCCATTAATGCAGAACCACGTTCAGTCATAATGGTTTTAACATCTGCGAAGTCAAGGTTAATAAGACCCGGTACTGCAATAAGATCTGATATCCCTTGAACACCTTGACGAAGAACGTTATCCGCTTCACGGAACGCTTCAAGCATTGGAGTGTTTTTATCAACGATTTCTAGTAGACGATCGTTCGGGATAACAATTAACGTATCGACTTTTTCCTTAAGCATAGCAATCCCAGTAACGGCTTGTGTCGAACGCTTCTTACCTTCAAAGGTAAATGGACGTGTGACAACTCCTACTGTTAGTGCACCAAGTTCTTTGGCAATTTCAGCAATGACAGGTGCAGCACCTGTTCCAGTTCCGCCACCCATTCCTGCGGTAACGAATACCATATCAGCACCGCTAAGCGCTTCCTGAATCTGTTCTTTGCTTTCTTCAGCAGCTTTCTTTCCGATTTCCGGATTAGCTCCTGCACCAAGACCTCTTGTTAATTTACCACCAATTTGCATTTTAACTTCTGCTTTAGCAAGGTTCAATGCCTGTGCATCCGTGTTAACAGCAATAAATTCAACACCTTGGACACCATTCTCGATCATACGATTGACAGCGTTGCTTCCGCCTCCGCCGACACCGATTACTTTTATCTGTGCTAATTGTTCCATATTCATATCAAACTCTAACATCTCAGGTCCTCCTAATCTTGTAATAGCCCTTTATTCAACAAATAGATTAAAGAAATTCTTCACTTTCTCTTTCATACCTGGTGAAGAAGATTTCTCACCTGGTTGAGGTTCGGCTTTTGTTCTACGCTTGGGCTTCACTTCTTCTTCAGGGTTGAGTGATGCTGCCACTTCTTTCCCCTGAATCTTCACGTTTTTATACGTGAACTGGATAAGACCAATGCCAGTTGTGTATTGCGGTTCGCGTACGCCGATATAGTCAGGGACCGCAACACGTACATTGTGCTGCAGAATTTCACGAGCAAGTTCAAGAACTCCGTCCATTCCGACCATACCACCGGTTAGAACAAATCCGCCCGGCAATTCACGAATTCCCATTCGCTTAATTTCGTCTTCTATCAATTCTAACATCTCTTCGATCCGAGGTTCTATAATATGAGCCAATTCGTACTGATTAAATTCTTGTTCAGCCGAACTTCCTATTGTCGATACTGTGAAAGCTTCCTCTTCTGAAGCAAGATCAACGAAAGCATTGCCGTGCTTAATCTTAATTCGCTCAGCTTCTTCAGTCGTTGTTCTAAGACCAATCGAAATATCTTTGGTTACGTGATCGCCACCGATTTGAAGTACAGAAGTGGCTTTCAGTGAGCCTTCTTCAAAGATAGAAATCGTAGTAGATCCAGCGCCCATGTTAACTAGTGCTACACCTAAATTACGCTCATCTTTTGATAAAGCCATTGACCCACACGCTAGCGGTTGTAGACAAATATCAGCAATTTCAAGACCCGCTTTTTCAACGCATCTTAGTAAATTATGTAATACTGTTTTTGAACCTGTAATGATTGTTCCTTCCATTTCAAGGCGAACACCAATCATTCCACGTGGATCTGTAATGCCGTCCAGTCCATCAACTACGAACTGTCCTGGAATCACATCAATAATTTCTCGCTCAGGAGGGATAGAAACAACCTGTGCTGCGTCAATTACTCTAGCAATATCTTCATCATGAATTTCACGATCCTCACTCGATACAGCCACTACCCCATGACAGGGTTGTAACTGTACGTGATTGCCGTTAATCCCCACAATCACAGAACGAACCGATAAACCTACCATTCTTTCTGCGTTTTCTACTGCCTGCTTAATTGAACGAACAGTTTCATCTATATCCACAATCGATCCCTTACGAATTCCATCAGAAGGCGCGCTGCCGACTCCAAGAATATTTAAAGAATCGTTCGTCATCTGGCCAATGATTACTTTCACATTGGATGTACCGATGTCTAGACTCACATAAATCTCATTGCTGTTCATTCTCCTGGCACCTCCTTCAAAATGCTACCATGTTCAGGTATTAATAGTTTCTCTATAATAGGGTTGAAAAAATGTCCAACACCTTTATATACACAATAATCTCTTGAATTAAACTTCCTCGAGGCTCGCTTCATGAAGTCCCGGGAAGAATGTGATATAAGGACTCTATTCCACAAATCCGTTTATTTCCCTTCTTTTATACGAGATTTCCTCTTATTTTTTTGGGTAACACTCCCCTACTCTCTTCGGTTCATTTCTTTTTTAATGAAGAGATGTACAAAGCAGTGCATAAGTATTAGTCTACACCATGTGAAAGCAGTAGAAAAGTCACTGTTTTCGTGATTGGAAAGAATTTTGCTGTTTTCTTTCATTTTTACATGAAAATGAGTTATTAAACATAAATTGCCCTGCTCATAAACCTTCGTGAACAAAGAGCATTCCCTGTCCATTAGAACAGGGATTATCTATGCATTTTATCGTCAAGACTCTTTCTTTTCCTCTTCTTCAGTTGAAACGTCCTCATAAGGCTCAAGCCAACTACCTTCATTTAGATAAAGAATACCTTTGGCTTTATCTTTAAGCTTCTCAACTATTAACGGGTAGCTATTCACCTTCTCAGAAAAATCGCTAATGCTTGTTTTCACTTCATATCCGTCTGTCATATAGAGAGTTAAGTTAAAAGCTTTATCCCCATTCGGCGTATAATGAATCTCAGAAATACGATTAATAATACTTAATTCTACTTTCCTGAGCTCGCCTGCCATTTCTGATAGCTCTGTACTTTCGTTCCATTGCATCAAAATAGGAGCGCTCACTGGCGTTTCACCTTTAGGGAGTGCATCAAGAATAGCACCTGATTGCAAAATCGGGAAATATTCACTTCCCTTTTTTAAATACGCGACTCGAGCATTCTCCACAACATCCACTTTAGCAGTTGCAGGAAACTGTCTAGTCACAGTTACTTCTTTAATTTCTTTTGATTTTTCTACCTTTTCTTCTACATTTTTAGCATTTAAATTCCAAAAACTCACGCTATTATTAAGCTCACTTAACTTAATAATTTCTTTTTCTGAAACATAATTATTGCCAGAAACCTCAACGTTCCGAATGTGACTTAAGGAAGATTGGAAGTAAATGATCAGCAAAATGAGAAAGAAGAAGATTGATAAATAGACGATTAATCTTCTGTTAGCGCGCTGCTTACGCTGTGCTTTCAACGTGGGAATCCGATCTTCAATTGTTACAACTTTGCGATCTTCCATTGTCTTGCCTCCGTCTCCGGTAAATGAACTTCTGTCTATACTTACGATGTTACTAACGCTTATCATGGCAACCGAACGGCATGACCCAGCTGTTTGTCCTCATTTCAATCATTATAGCATAAGTTAAGGTGTTATTAGCCTCTAGAAGGAAATTCATCCCAGAGAATTGTTCTTAATAATAAGCTATATTACTTTACATTGTTTATTTCAGCTCTGTGCTGACAAATAGAATGAGCCAATACTTAAGAATCACTAGTATAAGCTAACAAAGCGATATAATAAATAGGTAAATGAAAAGGGTTCCCTCGTAATTTGAATCAATCATGAAAATTATAGAAAAAGAGCGCTCACTGGTGAGCGCCCTTCCATAATCTGCTTAAAATTTTGCGTATCGACTGATATTGAGTAACACTCCCATTGCTACAAGCATGAGCGTTAAGGAAGAGCCCCCGTAGCTAAGGAAAGGAAGGGTAATCCCGGTTACAGGCATTAAGCCAGTTACAACGCCAATATTGATCATTACTTGAATCGCAAGCATGCCGATGATACCAACAGCAAGAAGACTACCAAACAAATCAGGCGCTCTTAGTGCAATTCGAATCCCTCGCCACAGAAGAAGCGAAAATAATAGAATCACAAAGCTTCCACCGATAAATCCGAGTTCTTCAGATAAAATTGCAAAGATAAAGTCTGTTTGCGGTTCAGGTAAATAATAAAATTTCTGTCTACTTTGGCCGAGCCCAAGCCCCATCAGGCCACCCGGGCCAATGGCATACAGCGATTGAATGATTTGAAAACCACTACCGAGTGGGTCACTCCACGGATCAAGGTAGGAGGTGATTCGCGCAATCCGATAGGGCGCTGATAAAATCAGGACGGCAAAGCCGGCTAAACCAAGCATACCAAGCCAAACAAAGTGGGCTATTCTTGCCCCCGAGATAAAAATCATTACAACGCACGTACCAACCATAACCGCTCCAGTTCCAAGATCCGGTTGGAGCATAATCATACCGAAAGCTATGAACACAATACCAAGCGACGGCACTAGTCCTTTTTTGAATGACGTAATGCGTTTTTGATTTTCGGATAAATATTTAGCAAGAAAAGCAATCATTGCAAGTTTTGTAAATTCAGATGGTTGGATTGAAAACGCACCAACACCAAGCCAGCTTCTCGCTCCCCCTCGAACAAGTCCAACTCCTGGGATCAGGACTAGAACAAGTAGAATGAAGCAGATGAGCACGCCTACTTTTGACCAGGTGCGCCATGTCCAATACTCAACGTTCATCACGAAGAACATGGCCACAACACCTACCCCCGCAAAAAGAAGCTGTCTTTTTGCAAAGAAAAATGCATCGTCAAATTTATAAGAGGCCCATACAGCGCTGGCACTGTAAACCATGATTAATCCAATTGCTAACAGCACTAGTGTTGCAGTTAAAAAGACCAGGTCTGGCGTTGATTTTGTTTTCGGCAATAGACCCACACTCCGTTTTGTCGATTTTACCTAACCGAACTCACCGGATAAGCAAGACAACCTCTCATTAGAGTCTATGCATTGCCTCAATAAAGATGTCTCCACGTTCTTCAAACGTTTTGAATTGATCCCAGCTTGCACAAGCTGGTGATAGAAGAACGACATCCTCCGCTTCGGAAAGATTATAAGCTGTTGTAACAGCTTCCTCTACATTATCGACAACTGTCACAGAATCCAGTCCTGCTGATGAAGCTGTTTTTTCTAATTTAGAGGCAGTCTGACCAAACGTAATTAAGTGCTTCACTTTTGTTTGGAAATACGGAATTAAATCGTCAAACCCGTTCCCACGATCAAGACCTCCAGCGAGAAGAATCACGGGCTTCTTGAAGGAATCAAGTGCTTTTTTGTAGCAATCGAATTCGTTGCTTTAGAATCATTGTAAAATTTTCGTTCGTTAACTTCTCCTACGAACTGTAGACGATGTTTCACACCGTGAAAGTTTGTTAGTTCTTGATGGATCTTTTCATTTGAAACACCTGACAACTTCGCTACAGCTATAGCAGCAAGCGTATTTTCCACGTTCTGCTTCATTGATAGATCTTCAATCTTAATCACTTTTTCCTCTTTAAACACGATCCACTCTTCATCAATACATACGCCTGAATCTAGTTTTTTTGTGGCTGAAAAAGGAACGAGTGAAGCATTAGAATCCTCAGCAAAACCAGTGACAAGTTCATCGTCAGCATTATAAACAGCAAAATCTTCTTCGGTTTGATTTTGGAACAAACGAGCTTTAGCTGCGGCATAAGCCTCTTTAGTTCCATGATAATCAAGATGTGCCTCATAAATATTTAGAAGTACTGAAATATGAGGATGGAAGTTCATTGTTCCTTGAAGTTGAAAACTAGAGAGCTCCGTCACAAGCGTTTGATTAGGGGTAGCTTCCGCAGCTACCTCACATACAACTGTTCCAATATTGCCTGCCACAATCGGATTAGACTCTGTATCTCTTAATAATTGTCCAATCAGAGTAGTTGTCGTTGTTTTCCCATTCGAACCTGTTATGGCAACAAACGGAGCTTCTGATATTTCACCTGCGATTTCAACTTCTGTCACAATTGGAATCTCTCTCTTTTGAGCTTCTGCTAAAAGTGGATTTTCATAAGGAATCCCGGGATTCTTCACAATTAAATCGACGCCATCTAGAAGTTCAAGAGGATGCCCACCGCCTACAACGGTGAACCCTAATTCTTGAAGTTCCATTGCTTTAGGATTGTTTTTCACTTCTTCGCGATCATTCACCTTTACGTTAGCGCCAAGAGATCGTAGGAGCTTCGCTGCCGCAAATCCACTTTTCGCTATTCCTAAAACAAGAACAGACTTATTTTCATAATTTACTTTTTTCATTACATCCACACCTCAAGATAGATTCCAAACGTTGCACATAGTAAACCAACTGTCCAAAATGTAGCGACAACACGCCATTCCGTCCAACCAGAAAGCTCATAGTGGTGATGAAGAGGACTCATCTTAAACACACGTTTACCTGTCGTTTTAAATGAAGTTACCTGAATAATAACGGATAGGGTTTCAATGACAAACACCCCACCAATAATGACGAGAAGAAGCTCAAGCTTCGTCATAATGGCAACAGCTGCAAGAGCTCCCCCAAGCGCAAGTGATCCAGTATCACCCATAAATACTTTCGCAGGGTGAGCATTAAAAACAAGAAATCCTAGTACTGCGCCAACGACACTGACGGAGAAAATAGCCACATCATACATGTATACTGACGCCGCAAGAATGGCAAATGCACCGAAGGCAATAGCTGACGTTCCTGCTACAAGCCCGTCCAGTCCATCTGTCAGATTGACAGCGTTTGACGCGCCAACTAGCATGACAAAAAGTAAGATGACATATCCAATGCCAATGTCAAAGCTCCACTCTGTCCCTGGAACATGAATCGCTGTATCAAATCCAACGGTTCTTAATCCAAAATAAACAAGGATCGCAATTAGGAGCTGACCTAATAGTTTTTGTTTTGATGTTAATCCAAGGTTACGCTTTTTCACGACTTTAATAAAATCATCCAAAAAGCCAATCAGTCCATATCCAACTGTTACAAATAAAAGCAGCCAAATTTGGGTTGAAATTTCATCATATTTAAGAGCGATAATAATAGTACCGAGAATAATAGACACAATAATGATCAGTCCGCCCATTGTCGGAGTCCCAGATTTCTTTTGGTGTGACTTAGGTCCTTCTTCTCTGATGCTCTGTCCAAATTTAAGCCTTCTTAAATATGGAATAAATACGGGCGATACTAGCACCGCAATAATAAATGATGTTAATAAGCTAAAAATTAATAATCTTTCAATCACTGTACTGCCTCCTTAAGATTCATTCTCTAATGCCTTTACGATGGTTTCGAGCCCTAGCCCTCTTGAAGCTTTTAACAAAACGGCTGTTTTATCATCAAGTTGGCCCGATAGATATGATGCGGCATCTTCTTTATTGTCAAAGGAAACAGCAGGCACTTGCTGTGCTTCATCTTCCACGATCCCATCATAAATCCACTTTGCTTTTTCTCCAACTGTAATCACTTCCGTAATAGACGGTTGAATCGCCGTTGCTATGTTACGGTGGAGAGATTCTTCTCGATCACCTAACTCATACATATCACCAAGAATGGCGATTTTTTTATGAAATCCTTCCAATTCTGCAAGGGTTTCAACCGCAGCTTTCATGGATGTTGGGCTGGCATTATAGGCATCATTAATAATTAATGCACCGGTTGAACTCCTAAACTTCTCAAGTCTCATCCCAGTAAGGGTTAAGGAAGATAGTGCTTTTCGAATTTGGTCATCTGTCATTCCAAGTTTTCTTCCTGCAGCAATGCTGTAGAGCGCGTTCTTAATATTATGTTTACCTAATAATGCAATTTCGAACGGCTCTTTTTCATTTAGTAACGTAAACGAATACCCATTATCCAGCTTTACTACTTGATCAACTTGAAGATCATTTGTTTCATCGTATCCGCAAGAAATCGCGTTCTTCTGAAGTGGAGCAAGAAGAGGCTCATCTCCATCAATCACGAGATGACCATTTGACTTAAGTCCCTCTGCTATTTCCATTTTCGCTTTGGCGATATTTTCTCGACTGCCAAGTTGAAGTAAATGAGACTCTCCAATGTTCGTAATGATCGCCACATCCGGTGTAGCGATCTGGGTAAGAAGGGAAATCTCACCTGCTCCGCTCATCCCCATTTCAAGAATCAATACGTCTGTTTCTTCAGGCATAGCAAGAACTGTCATCGGGAGTCCCCAATGATTATTCAAGTTGCCCTGTGTTTTATACGTTTTATATTTAGGGCTGAGAACCGCTTCAAGCATATCTTTCGCTGTTGTTTTCCCATTACTGCCGGTTACACCGATAACATATGGATTTTGTTCTCTAAGAACTTGCTTCGCAAGCTCCTGAAATCCAACGGTTGTGTCGTCAACTTCGTAAACGTTTATCTTCCCAACAAGATCTTGAGGAAATGGCTTATTTTTATCCCAAAGCGTTCCTGTTGCCCCATTAGCAATGGCTGCATCAATGAAACGATGACCATCGAATACTTCGCCAACGATCGGAATAAATAATTTGTTTGTACAGTCTTTCCTCGTATCCGTCGCCACACCTTCAAAGACCAGTTCATGTTCAACTGGTCCCTGACTAATATTGTTTAGTAATTTAGATGAAAAGTTCATCTCTTCCGCTCCTTTATTGCCTGACGTGCTATTTGTCGATCATCAAAATCGAGCACTTGATCCCCGATGATTTGATAAGTTTCATGTCCTTTACCTGCAATAAGGACAACATCGCCTTCCACAGCGTGAGTAACAGCATGATGAATAGCTTCTGCTCTATCTGTAATGCGGATATAATGTCCACTTACACCTTCCACCATATCATCTAATATCTGTTCAGGATCTTCACTCCTCGGGTTATCTGAAGTAAGAACCGCTGTATCTGCTAATTCTGTCGCAATCTTTGCCATGAGCGGTCGTTTCGTACGATCTCGATCTCCCCCGCAGCCAACAACAGCAAATACATTCCCTTTTGACATCTCTTTAACCGTTAACAGCACATTCTCAAGGCTATCCGGTGTATGCGCATAGTCAACGATAACGGGAAATTCTTGTCCTTCATCAACAAGTTCGAACCGTCCTGGAACACCTGCAATTTGTTCAAGACTCTCTAAAATACGATCAAGTGATAATCCATTTGAAAGACAAGCTGCAATAGCTGCAAGCGCATTGTAGACGCTGAACTTGCCTGTTAACATTAGTTTCACATCTCGTTCTTCTTCAGGAGTAACGAGGTGGAAACTTGTCCCGTTAGCGGAAAACGAGATGTTATTAGCCATAATATCAGCGTTATTATCAATCCCATATTTTAAAATGTGCGCTGAAGTCATTTGTTCATATTGCTCACTCGCTTGATCATCCGCATTTAAAACGGCTACCTTTTTTCTCCCTGTATCATATGTATTACCTAACTGTGAAAAAAGAAGACCTTTTGCCTGACGATATTCCTCCATTGTTCCATGATAATCAAGATGATCTTGAGTTAAATTTGTAAAGACCGCTACATCATAATCACAGCCTCTAACGCGACCTAATGTTAACGCGTGAGAAGAAACTTCCATAACAGCCGTTTGAACATTGCTTTCCTGCATTTTGGCAAATTGCTTTTGAAGTAGCAATGGTTCAGGTGTGGTGTTTTTCGTCTCGAATTCTTCATCTGCTATTTTCATATTAATAGTGCCGATTAATCCTGTCGTTTGCTGTTCATTACGATGAATCTGCTCAATTAAATGAGAGACGGTCGTTTTGCCATTCGTTCCAGTTACACCAATTAAAGAAAATGATTTCGTTGGATTATGATAGAAATAATTAGCTAGCTCTGCAAGCGCACGATGAGCATCTCTAACAATAATAACTGGAACAGAAACGTCTAGCTCCTTTTCAGATATAAGTGCAACTGCTCCCTGTTGTACAGCCTGCTCAGCAAAATCATGTCCATCCACTGTGTAACCAGGGATACAAACGAATAAACTATTAGCTTCAACTGCTCGACTATCACTTTCAATCGTTGCTATTTCCGGGTTCCCTTTTCCAACTTGCTTATATGTAAGTAATGCATGGAGAAGTTCTTGTAATTTCATCTCTTTCAAACCTTTCTAGTTCGCTGACATATTTTCAGAAAACAAGCCAAGAGCATACGCCTTGGCTTGTTCACTACTTATTGTACTCACCGGTCGCTTATTTGTCACCCATATAAAGTCGAATTTCTGACCCAGCCGGTAATTTCACTCCAGGTTCAGGGGCCTGAGCCACAACGATATCCCCTTCACCACTTGAATCAATTTTCAAATTATACATTGCTTTATGAATATCTTCAGTAGATAAACCTACTAAATCCGGCATTTCAATCATCTCTTCATCCTGCCATGTCTTTTCTTTCTCAATTTGGTCTTCCCTTTTTTCCACACCCATAACCGTCAAACTATCCTGGATAATATTACCTACAATTGGAGCGGCTACGATTCCACCAAATTGGAGCGTATCTTTCGGATTATCAATCGCCACATAGACAACAATTTGAGGATCATCCGCCGGAGCAAAACCAATAAAAGAGACGATATGATTATTTTTTAAATAAGCGCCGTCTTTCGCTTTTTGAGCCGTTCCTGTCTTTCCACCTACCCTATAGCCATCTACATAAGCGTTTTTTCCAGTTCCAAGCGCAACGACCGTCTCAAGCGCATGCCTTACTTCTTCTGATGTTTCTTTTGAAATGACTTGTCTTTTCGCAGTTGGCGAGTTTTTACTTACAACTGCTCCCGTCTCAGGATCTAGCCATTCTTTTGCAATGTATGGTTCATAGAGGGTCCCTCCGTTCACAGCAGCCGAGACAGCTGTCACCTGCTGAATAGGCGTAACGGATACACCCTGACCAAAGGCGGTTGTTGCAAGCTCTAGTGGACCGACATTATCAACATCAAATAATATTCCACTTGCTTCACCTTGTAGGTCAATGCCGGTTTTGTCACCGAAGCCGAATTTATCAATATATGAAAAGAGCTTTTCTTTGCCCAGACGTTCCCCGAGAAGAACGAAACCAGGGTTACAGGAATTTTGCACACCTTCTAAAAACGTTTGGCTTCCATGACCTCCAGCTTTCCAACATCTTAATTTTGTTCCAGCCACTTCAATGCTTCCAGGGTCGTGAAAATGATCTTTCTCAAGATCAACTTCCCCTTCCTCAAGAGCAGCAGCTAGCGTAATAATCTTAAATGTTGATCCTGGTTCATACGTACTCCATACAGGCTTATTTTGATTCCAGACGTCAGGAGAGACTTGCTGAAATTCTTCTGGATTAAAATCCGGCCTTGAAGTCATCCCGAGAATCTCACCTGTATTGGGATCCATAGCAATGGCTGCCGCTCCATCCGGATGGTAGGTAGCTTCCGCAATATCCAACTCTCGTTCCATAATTGTCTGGATTTTTGAATCAATTGTTAAGCGTAGATCGAGCCCATCTACAGGTTCTGTATAATCATCTGCAAGAGAAGGCATCCGCTTACCTTTCGCATCTGCATAATACTCAACCTGTCCTTTTTCACCGCTTAACTCTTCATCATAATAGAGCTCAATACCTGTCAAACCTTGATTATCAATACCACTGAACCCTAGCACGTGAGCTAGAAAGTCGCCGTTTGGATAGTGACGTTTGTTATCTTCAGCAATGTAAACACCTGAAAGATTCAATTTCCGAATTTCATTTGCCTTTTCATTCGACATTTTCTTACCTTCAGGACGAATCCAAACCATTGATTGATTCTGGGTGATCGTTTCATAAACCTTTTCTTTACTCGTATTAAGGGAAGCAGCAAGAGCTTCAGCAGTAGCCGCAGGATTTTGAAGCTGTCTTGGAACGATTAGTACAGAAGGGGCACTAATATTCGTTGCAAGAGGCACTCCGTTACGATCCAAGATTTCGCCTCGACTCGGTTCGAACGGAATATTTCGACTCCAAGAATCTTTCGCTTTCTCACTTAGCCAATTTCCCATCACAAGCTGCACATAACCAAGCCTCACGACGACAACCGCAAATACAAATAGACCGATGACAAGCGCCATCACAAGTCTCCTTCGAACAGTAACAGTGGAAACGCGCATAAACTCATCCTCCCTGATTATGCTCGTTCCACTATATGTTCAACACGGTTTAGATAGACCTGCTAGTCTGTAATTGGCTCCGCATCTTCCTCAGCTTCCGTTTGTTCTGGTTCTTCTTCAGAAGAAGGAGACTTCAGCTCAACGACTAGATAGTCGTCTTTTTTGATATTACTTCCTTTGTTAATCCCTTGCTTCGTAACATATCCAGCTCCCATGACGTTCGGTTTAAGGTCCATTAGCTCGACTAACTTCATAACGTCAGCTAGAGACCACCCAGTAATATCAGGCATTTTCGCACTACCTTCTGCCCGCAAAATAATTCGTTCATTATCGAGTATTTTCGTACCTGCATGAGGAGATTGACCTGTGACTTCTCCATCACCAAGTACTGTAACCGATAAGCCTTTCGCTTCAAGTTCTTTCTTCGCTTCGTCTGCATTCATGCCCGTCACTTCTGTTAATACCTGACCGCTCTCTTTCTTTGAGCTTTCTTCGGACGTTTCTTCTTTCTTTTCCATCGGATCAATATTTAAATATTGAAGACTATTTTTCATAACCGTGTTAAAGATAAGAGAAACAGGGTCACTTCCAAGTTCAGGATATTCAAGCTGTGGGCGGTCAACAGCAACATAGACTACTAATTCCGGATCATCTGCAGGTGCCATACCTATAAACGAAAAGATGTTATTTCCATATCCACTCATATAGCCCTTTGAACCTTGTGAAATTTGAGCTGTACCGGTTTTACCAGCAATCTCGTAACCTTCAATGTTATATGGGGTACCTGTGCCATCCGTCACTACCGTACGTAAAAGATCTCGCGTTTGTTTAGCAGTGTCTTTAGAAATAGGTTCTCCAGCTACTTCAGGTTCGTGATTCAGCTTCACTTCGTTTGATTCAGGATCAACTATTTTTTCTATGACATATGGCTTCATCATCTTACCGCCGTTAGCTATTGCAGTTATAGCTTGTACTTGCTGGATTGGCGTTATCGTAGATCCTTGTCCAAATCCAGTCGTAATTCGTTCAAGCTCTCCGCCATAAGTAATTCTTGAAGAAGACTCCCCTGGGAGATCAATACCTGTTTTCGAATCCAATCCGAATTTAGTTAAGTAACCCTTATACTTCTCATAGCCTAGCTTTTCTTTAACAAGGATAGAAGCTGCAACGTTAGAGGATTGTCGAATACCTTCATCAAAACTAATTGCACCCCATCCTTCACCACCATTATGATCACTCACTCGACCACCAGGCACTGAATATTGACCTGACTGGAAGAGCTCGTCTCCATTGTATACACCTTCTTCAATGGCTGATGCCACAGTGAAAATTTTCATAGTCGAACCTGGCTCAAATGCCGTAAGAGCCATATTCGTGTAATTAGAAACGTTTCTTAAGTTTGGATCAAACGTTGGACGATTGCCCATCGCTAGGATTTTACCTGTATCTGGATCTGCAACAATCGCCGTCATTCGTTCAGGGTTGAATTTCTCCTGTGCCTCGTTCAAAGCATTTTCCATTAACACTTGGATTTTTTGATCAATTGTTAAATAAACATCGTTTCCACTTTTGGAAGGGGTGATATTCTCGTTACCATAAGGAAGTCTGAATCCTTCACGATCACTTTGATACGTTTCTTTCCCTTCCTGCGGCACGAGATATTTATTCAATTTCTTTTCTAATCCTAGTAGACCTTCCTGCACGCCATCTTCGTTTTCATTTGTAAAACCAAGAAGATGTGAAGCAAACTCTTCGTTCGGATAGAGTCTTGTTTTCGTTGGGATGAATCCAACTCCTGGTAAATCCATTTCTTCTATTTTTTCTTTTTGAGTTAAGCTTAAATCTTTACCCGATGCACCAAATTCTACTTGAAAAGGATCGTCTCTTGATAAAATTTCTTTTACATCAGATTCTTCCATCTCGATAATAGGTGCAAGCGCAGCAGCTGTTTTATCGATGTCTTCTACATGGTCCTCATATTCTTTATCCAAAATCGCTCTTAGCGTAAAGGAAGGAATATCGGTAGCTAGAGCATTCTCACCTGTTCGGTCAAAGATCGTACCGCGATCCGCTTCGAGGATTTTGCTTCTAGTCCACTTATCTTTTCCAAGCTCCATTAAGTCCACTTTTTCACCGTCTGAACCTGATACCGCCTGTGTCCACTCGATGTAGAAAAACCGTCCAATAAAAGCAAAAAAGAGCAGGACAAATAGTGACATTAAAATCGCTGCTCCAACATTAATATGTGAGTTCTTGTTTGTTTCTTTCATGACAGTGCAAACCTCCGAAATTATGATCCTTTGTTGATCACTTCTACATTTTGATCATTCAGTTCCATGCCTAATTTTTCTTCGGCAATGTTCACAATTCGACCAGGCGCACTTAATTCTGTCACTTTAACCTGAAGCTCTTCATTCTGTTTCACTTGAGCACGTTGGTCTGCTTCCGCTTGCTGCAGTCCAGTATTCAAATTATAAATCTTAGCGTAGTTAGAAACCATAAAGATCGACGCCGCCACGAACGTTAGTACAAGCATCATCCAGAGCAACTTCTCTCCTTTAGTGATTCGTCCACGTTCCACATGGACAGCTTGCTGTTTTGTTTCAACTTGTTTTTTTTGCGTTTGCTGCTGCTGATACTTATACGCCAGGTTACTCATCATTTTCCCCCTTGCACCTCTTTATATTTTTATCTTTACACTTTCTCTGCTACACGAAGCTTTGCGGATCGTGCGCGTCTGTTTGCTTCTTGTTCTTCTTCTGACGGAAGAATCGGCTTTCTTGTTACAAGTTTAATATCAGGCTGGTAGGCATCTGGAATAATCGGCATTCCAGGCGGAAGTTCTGGACCAGAAGCCGCTTCCTTCATAGTCGTTTTGCAAATACGATCTTCAAGAGAATGGAACGTGATCACACTCATTCTGCCACCAGAGTTCAAAATAGACATCCCATCTTTAAGAGCCTCTTCAAATACTTTAAGCTCATCATTCACTGCTATTCGAATAGCCTGAAAAATCCTTTTAGCGGGATGCCCTCCCTTCCTTCTCGCAGGTGCTGGAATAGCGTCCTTAATAATATCAACGAGTTCAAATGTGGTTTCAATCGGTTTTAAGTCTCTTGCTTTTTCAATTTTGCGAGCGATTTGTTTTGAAAACTTTTCTTCACCAAATTTGAAAAAAATCGAGACGAGGCGCTCATACTGCCATTCATTCACCACTTCATACGCCGATAAACTGGAAGATTGGTCCATTCTCATATCGAGCTGAGCATCATGCTGATAACTAAACACCCGCTCACCTTTATCAAGCTGCGGAGAGGAAACACCAAGGTCGAATAAAATGCCATCAACGCCATCAACACCAAGTTCAGAGAGAGCTTCTTTGATGAAGCTAAAGTTTCGTTCAATAACTGTCAGCTTGTCCTCATAGCCTGCAAGTGTTGTTTTGGCGTTATCTATTGCCCATTGATCCTGATCAAAAGCATAGAGGTGTCCTGTGGTAAGCTTATCCAGGATTGCTTTTGAATGACCGCCGCCGCCAAGCGTACAGTCAACATAAATGCCATCTTCTTTAATATTTAGTGCGTTCACTGCTTCTTCTTTTAATACTGTAATGTGTTCAAACATAGCTACACCTTAACCTTCATTCCATATTGACCTTCTACAAATCGAAATCCATCATACTTTCCGCGATTTCAGAGAAAGACTCTTCTGATGCATTGAAGTACTCTTCCCAAACGGCTTTGTCCCAAATTTCTAATCGATTTGAAACACCAATCACAACGCATTCTTTCTCAAGCCCTGCATACTGGCGTAATGTTCCGGCAATATTTACCCTGCCCTGTTTATCCAGTTGGCATTCAGTTGCACCCGAGAAAAAGAATCGGGTAAAAGCACGAGCATCTTTCTTTGTAAAAGGGAGTGTCTTCATCTTCTCTTCAAGAACTTCCCATTCTGTCATTGGGTAGCCGAAGATGCATTTATCTAACCCGCGAGTGAGGACGAAGGTTTCACCAAGTTCTTCACGAAACTTAGCGGGAATGATCATTCTGCCTTTTTCATCAACAGTATGCTGATATTCCCCCATAAACATGGCTTCCTCCACCTCTCCCACTTTCTACCTCTAAGTTACCACAACTCCCCACTTTTCACCACTAAAAAAATAATTCGTACCACAAAACAAAAATCCTGCTGTTCAGCGGGATTTTTATTTAAAAATATTTGGTTTTCAAACAAAAAGGGTACTCGCCATTCCGCGGGTGCCTGTCACCCGCTTGAAATCATGCCATACAGAGGTTATATTGGCCAAATCAAAAAAGCTGCCAGAATCCTCCGGCAGCTTTCCTTCTATCCCTTAAAGATAAATCACCTTATGCTTATCATTAAACGGAAGCTCAAGTTCCATCACTTGATCCACAAAATCCAAACCATGCCAATTTAAATAATAGACTGCGTTCCACTTCCGCTCTTGAGGCGCCCCGTTAGGTTTTAACGCAAAGCCTACTTCATCGAATTTATCCAGCGTATTTTCATGCTGATACTCGAGTGATTGATAAAGTTTTTGCTGAAGAAGATCAAGCTGTCTTTGAAGAAATTGGCCATTTTTTTCAGCAAAGCGATTAAGTCCATGATCAACGGATTCTGTTAATTCGCGAAGATTTTGATGAATGTCGTCCACTTTCAACTTAGCATCTTTAAATGCAGCCCCGATCCCTACATCATCTAAATGACGCACGTAGGATTCTTTCGAGTGATCAATCCCTGACTTTAGGATTTCATCATCTGATAAAGAGAGATCATCGACATACTTTTGAATATGTCGCTCTACAAACGTAAATGTCAGTCGCGGCACGATGACAGGCATTTTTATTCCGAAAGTATGAAAGGCTGGCTTCAGTAAAGCCCAGTAAGCAAGTTCACCTGGTCCAGCCACAAAACCTAGCACAGGAAACATTAAATCTTGCATGATCGGTCGCGTCACAACATTGTTACTTAAATCTTCCGGCTGATGTTCCGCTAATTCAAGCAGCTCTTCTTTTGAGTAGGAAACGGAAGCGGTTTTCCCCTCAAATCTTCCGTTTATTCGTTCTAGTAATATCCGTTCGCCGTTTACCTTTACGAATAAATTTGCTTGTAGGTCATCAAGATCGACACCAATTGGATAATTCTCTTCACGAAGATGAGCCGCCTGGGTTAAAACACCTTCATTGATTGTTTCATTTTGATGAATCATTTGTTTAAACGCGTCAGTCTGTAGACGGCGAAAATCTCGGTTACCTGAATCTACGAGCACAAGTCCATGCTTTGAAAAAAGCTTTGTCATGATGTAACAAAAATGATCAACGTACGTATTAGATTTCTCAGTTACACGTTCTAGAAACCCTTGAATCTCTTTCGTATAAGAGGTTTCGCCAAATCGTTTGAGCATGTCACGCGTCCAAGAGTTAATCGCATCATGATCAAGCGATATATCAGACAATGCCTGCTTTGTCATTTGCTTTTGAGGCACTGCCTCTTTGCGCTCTCGCCCTTCATCATACGAATAAATATGATTGACTTCATGATAATCATGATCTTCTCCAGCTACCCAAAAGATAGGTATAACAGGTACACCTAGCTTTCGTTCTTTCTCTGCTGCTAATTTAATGACCGATATCGCTTTATTGATCGTATAAAGGGGACCAGTTAACACCCCAGCCTGTTGCCCTGCAACAACAGTTACCGCTTCTGGCTGTTGTAAACGCTCGATATTTGCAAGCGCCGGTCCTTCTGCTTCAAATTGCTCATTAAACTCCATCAAGTGTTCCGTTAAATTCGCACGATCTTGATGACGTTCCATTAACTCTTCGTATCGCTTTTCATATGAGGAATCATGCTGATATGTATAGTCAAAAAAAGCTGAGATTCCTTTTTTCTCAGCAATGTAATCTGTCGCAATGACATTTGATCCTGGAAGGAATGTTTCTTTGAGTTTCATTTATATTTCTTCCTTTCTTGACACAAATGCGGAACTCCGCCTATTTAATCCTTTGTTAGTATATCAAACTTCCTCATTGCTACCAAAAAAAAAGCTTATAAGTTAGACCGATAGAATTCGGTGAACTAACCCAATAAGCACTAAAACAATATACCCTGTAGAAAACAATAGAAAATTAAAACGCCACGCACCTTTTATCACTTTGTGAATCTCGACATCATCTTTCATTTTCCAATGAAGCACGGTAAATGCACCAGCCGCCCCAATAATCATTAGTAAAATGACCCAAAGAAATGATTGACCAAGTAATTCAACGAGAATAAAGTGAACGCTTAAGATAAAAAAAATCGTTGAAACATCTACCGCAAGACGAAAGGAGAACTTTTTCTTCCGCGTCGTTTTTACCGTAATAATATAGACCAGGTACCAGGCAAGCAGCGGAATGGTTACGGCCGTTGCTACAATCCATGATAAGAGGTTTTCCATTTCATGAGACTCCTTTCTCTATCTATTTAACATCTCAAGACCCTTCACACTGTCATAGACAAACCTGGAATAAGGAACGTATTGGCCATTTAATTCAGCTTCTTTAAGAATAAAGCCTGTGATCGCATCGATCTCTGTCACTCTTCCCGCCTTTAAGTCCGCAAGCATAGATGACGTATTCGAGCTTGTTCGCCTGCATATAAGCTGCGTATCATTCCAAGCATCTTCATACTCTAATTGAAGTACGCGACAGGTCTCCTTAACTAATTCTCGCATCACACTATAAAACCTTGGATTTTGGAGCAACTCTCCATTTGTTACGTGATAAATTCCGCTGAGAGGATTAATCGCACAGTTCACAATAAGTTTTTTTGCAAGCATCTGGTACCAGTCACTTTCATAATAAATCGGAAAATCCCTAGTTGAGAGGTTTGCAAGCGGATTAGGAAGGCCACTAAATGCACTCACTCTTATAACGCCGCTTCCTGTGTGTTCGACCGTTCTCTCATCTACCTTCTTTGCGCCATGCTCAATAACTCCAACTAGAATATTATGCTGTAGCAATGATAAATGAGAAAGGTGCCCCATGCCGTTTTGTACAAAAAGGATATCTGGTAAATGGTTATCCCGGTATACCTTTTGAATCATCTTTATAACAGAGGGAACTTGATTTGATTTCACTGCAACAACGAGTAAATCCGATTCGTCCCCCGCCAGAAGATGCGTGGATCGCACATGCGCTACGCGTATATTTTCTCCTTGCTTATATGTAATCCCTCGATTGAGCTGATCAGCTTGTTCTATTCGATGACATACGACTGTAACGACGCGCTCTTCCATCGCAAATTTTGATGCTAACAGTAAACCGATTGATCCAGCTCCGATAACCGTAATATTCAACTTTCAAGTCACCCTCTTGTCTAACACATGATATTCTTCTTAAAGTTTAGCACAGGTTCTCGTCAATGATGAGTAAAAAATCCCTTAACAGTTAAGTTAAGGGATTTTATGGCTTTTATACAGGATAAACAGGGTGTTTCTTATCTGGCGCTGCCACTTCTTTTGATTCATAGTAGCTTAATCGATCCACTAAAACTTCACGCAGCTCACTTCCGGGAACTATGTCATCCACAATCAATTCAGAAGCAAGTTTGTAAATATCAATGTGTTCTTTATACTCCTGATGCTTCTCTTTGACGTATTCCATACGTTCCTTAGGATCCTCAATCGCATTTATCTTATTAGCATAAACAGCATTGACTGCAGCTTCAGGTCCCATTACGGCAATTTGTGCAGTCGGAAGAGCTATGCAGCAATCAGGTTCAAATGCAGGGCCTGCCATCGCATACAACCCCGCTCCATAAGCTTTCCTCACGACTACCGAGATCTTTGGTACCGTAGCCGAGCTCATTGCCGCAATCAATTTAGCGCCGTGGCGAATAATCCCAGCACTTTCAACTTTCGTTCCAATCATAAATCCAGGAACGTCCGCAAGAAACACGAGAGGAATATGATAGGCATCGCAGAGCTGAATAAATTTCGCACCCTTATCTGCAGAATCAACGAAAAGAACGCCGCCTTTAACCTTTGGTTGATTGGCAATCAATCCAACTACTCGTCCATCTATTCGAGCAAAACCAGTAATCAACTCTGGCGCAAAGAGCTTCTTCATTTCAAAAAAGCTTTCACTATCCACGAGTGCCTCAATTAAGTCATACATGTTAAACGGCGCATTTTGATTTTCAGGTACGATATCACTGATCGACTTTTCAAGCGAAGGTAGCTTACCTTCTAGATGAGGTGTGCGCTTATGGAAATTCCCCGGAAAATAACTAAGGTAGTTCCTTCCAAGTTCAATCGCTTCCTCCTCGTTTGCAGCAAGAACGTCACCGCACCCGCTTGTACTGCAGTGCATTCGTGCACCACCCATTTGTTCTAACGTTACTTTTTCACCTATTACTTTTTCAGCCATCCTAGGTGAACCAAGATACATCGACGCGTTTTTATCGACCATAATGACAATATCACAGAAAGCTGGTATGTATGCGCCACCGGCGGCTGAAGGTCCAAACAGCAAGCAAACTTGTGGTACCATTCCAGACATTTTCACTTGATTATGAAAAATCCTTCCAGCCCCACGTCGATTTGGAAACATTTCAAGCTGATCTGTAATTCTAGCTCCGGCTGAATCGACCAAATACAAAAGAGGTACCTTCAAGCTCATTGCTGTTTCTTGAATGCGAATAATCTTCTCAACCGTTCTCGCACCCCAAGATCCTGCCTTAACCGTAGAATCATTGGCCATCACACAAACCTTTTCTCCGTTCACTTTGCCAATCGCGGTGACAACCCCATCTGCAGGAAGATCTTTTGCATAATTGTTCGCGAATTTACCATCTTCTGTGTATTCACCGCTATCAAATAGAAGCTTAAGTCTGTCACGCACAAAAAGCTTATTCGATTGCTTTAGCTTTTGATGGTATTTGTCAGATCCACCACCTTCTACTTCTGTAGCTTTAGTGGCTAAAAGTTCTTCAAGATGATTCATTTTGAATCCTCCTTTGTTTTTGATTAGATCGAGCGCTCGTTCAGCTAGCTTCCTTACTTAACGGTAACGAGAACATCACCTTCGTTAACAAAATCACCAACGCTTACTTTCACCTCTGTGACCGTTCCTTCCTCTACACCTTCAATTGGAATTTCCATCTTCATCGATTCAAGCATCACAAGCTCCTGTCCTGCTATAATTGAATCTCCTTCTCCTACCATTACGTTTAATACCGTTCCAGCCATTGATGCTTTTATTTCTTGCATTTTCATCATTCCTTTTCTAATTGATTATTTTTTAATAAGATGACGAGCTAAATAAGACGTCGAATAATTCCCCTCTTGAAAATGACGCTCACCTAGTAATTGGGTAAACAACGGACCATTATGCTTGATCCCAGTTAATGAGAATTCCTTAAAGAAAGCCTCTCCTTTGTCGATCGCTTCTTTACGAGTAGCGCCTGACACAATAATTTTGGCAATCATCGGATCATAGAACGGGGAAACGCTTGAACCACTTTCGTAGCCTGCATCAATCCGAACCCCTTCTATTTCAGGAAACATTAGCGTTTCAATTTTGCCAGGTGATGGCATAAACGATGTTGGGTCTTCTGCATATAGCCTAAATTCAATACTATGACCAGTTGGCACAATATCTTCTTGCTTCAAAGGTAAGTCTTTACCTTGTGCAACAAGGAGCTGCCATTCAACTAAATCTACTCCAACAGTTTCTTCCGTGATCGGATGCTCTACTTGTAACCTGGTGTTCATTTCTAGAAAATAAAAGTTTTCATTCTGATCCATCACAAATTCAACTGTCCCAGCATTTGTATAATGAACATGCTTAGCAGCTAATAAAGCGGCTTCTCCTATTTGAACACGAGTCTTTTCAGACAAAAAAGGTGATGGCGTTTCTTCAAGCACCTTCTGATTACGCCTCTGTATCGAGCAATCTCTTTCAAACAGATGAACGATATTGTTATTGTCATCTCCCACAATTTGCACTTCGATATGGCGCGCATCGTCAATGAATTTTTCGACGAACATCGCTCCATTGCCAAAATAGGCTTTAGCACGGTTCTGACTTGATACGAATGCTTTTTCTAGCTCTTGATCATTTTCACAGCGCTGCATGCCAATCCCGCCTCCGCCTGCAGCTGCTTTTAACATGATCGGATAGTTGATTTCATTTGCAAATGCGATCGCTTCTGTCACATCCTCAATTTCACCACTGCCCGGAACGACCGGTACCCCTGCTTCTTGCATTGTTTTTCTCGCAGTGATTTTATCACCCATTGCCTCAACCACATCAGCAGATGGTCCGATAAAGGTTATCCCTCTCTCTTCAATCTTTCTTACAAAAGAGGCGTTCTCAGACAAGAAGCCATATCCGGGATGTACAGCATCCACCTTCTCTTCTTGCGCGATTCGAAGAATTTCATCCTGATTTAAGTAGGATTTAGCTGCTGGTGGATCTCCAATGTGATGAGCCGTTGTTGCTTGGTTTACGTATGGAAGATCTTTGTCAGCGCTAGAATAAACAGCAACCGTCTCTATTCCTAGTCTGCTGCATGTTCGAATGATTCGTTCAGCAATTTCGCCACGGTTTGCAATTAGGATTTTTTTCAAACTATCGCCCCTCTCATTACAATCATGAACCAGGTTTTTGAAAACCCTTACATTTATCATATCATTAATTCCGCTTCACGTTTCAATAAATATTCAAATTATTCCTTTTATACTTTGTTTTTTGAAATGAGGAAAAGTTTCGTGTTTTCGGTTATAATATAAATGAGAAGGAGTTTATACTTCTATTCATCCTAGAGATTAAATAAGCACATTTGACGGAGGGGGCCGCTATGGTAGACTTAACAGTTCGTCCACTTGTAATCAATTACAAAACTCTTGAGGAGTTTAAGAAATTTAAAGAGTTCGGCATTCAGGAACTTTCCATGATGGAGGATCTTCAGGATAATATCATCGAAAACGATAGTGAATCGCCATTCTATGGTATCTACTACGCTGACAAACTAGTAGCTAGAATGAGCCTTTATCGAATCGATGGAAAGTATGATCGTTACTTCGATCCACCACAGGATTACCTGGAACTTTGGAAGCTCGAAGTGCTTCCGCAGTATCATAATCGAGATTATGGTTCGACTCTTGTTAATTTCGCAAAAACATTTAATGTTCCAGTGAAAACAAATGCGAGACAAGGTTCAGGTGAATTTTGGGAGAAAATGGGGTTTGAAGCCGTTACGTATCAACCTGATCGTGATCGAGGCGAAAATCCGTATGTTTGGTACCCAGAAGGCGTTTCCGAACAAGAATAATAAAGAAATAGGAGCAGC
>NZ_JBITPM010000052.1:0-15007 GCF_050467905.1 Pseudalkalibacillus sp. NRS-1564
GGGTTTTGTCCCAGCCTCTTCTTACTTGAGTTCTAAACCTTACTTAATCTTCATCTTTTACATCTGGATCTTCTGGAAGCGCCTCATTGGCTTCTTCTTCTAATTGTCTCTTCATTTTTTCCAACTGTTCAAAATGAGTATTAAACTGCTCTTTATATAGCAAATATTGCTCACCATCAAAAATGGTGCGAACGCGCTTCTCTCGAATGAGCGTTTCGATATAGGATTCTGGTAAAGATAAATATTCTGCCGTTTCTTTAATAGTGAGGTACATGCGCCTGCCTCCAATATACGTCATTACGGCTCAAGTCTTATTCCAATTTAATACTCTAGATGATGTTTAGATGACTTGAACTACTATAAGATTACCATAGGGAATAGCATAACGACGGAAACTCGGGGAGGAAATATAGTGAGAAGTGGATTTATGGTCATTGTTGGGTTGCTTGCAGTAGGGGCGGTTTTATTAATTTTATTTGAAAACACCTCTCTTTTTGCACGAGGAAGTGATGAGAACAGCATTGAGTTAAGTGAAAAAATTAATCAAGTTAGTATTTTGACGCACAGCAGTGATATGAACATAGTCACTGAATCACGTGATGATGTGAAAGCAACCTTAAATGGTAGTGGAGAGCTTTCGGTGAGAAAGAAGGGAAATGCGATTGAAGTTGAAGTGAAGCGAAAGTGGTATAAGTTTTTTAACTTTAACGGGGGATCAGATGTTACTGTTTACCTCCCAGAAGACTTTAAACACGATCTCAAGCTTGAGGTTGGCTCAGGAAGTGTTGTCTTCAATAATGAAGAAAATCCTACCATTTTAAACGAAGTAGATATTGATATGAGTTCGGGTGATGTTGAACTTTCCAACCTGGAAACAAAAAGCTTCGAGCATGACGGCTCATCTGGTCGTCTTATCATTGATCGACTTTCAACCGAAAAGGGAAGCTTTGATATAAGTTCTGGAGACGTGATTTTAACCCATTATTCTGGCCCACTTGAGGGAAAAATGTCATCAGGTGACATGAAAGTTCAAATGGATCAGTTAACAGGGGATGTATCGTTTGACCTTAGTTCAGGTGATGTTGATTTGGACCTTCCGGACAATGCTGATTTCACATTGGATAGTGAGGCAAGCAGCGGGGACATCTCAACCAAATTCACTTTAGAAGAGCAGACGATTAGCAATAAGGAAATATCAGGAGTACATGGTTCAGGGAAGTATCACGTGAAGATATCCCTTTCAAGCGGAAGCGCCAGCGTTTATTAAAAAGGAACACCTGCTTTCCAATAGGATGGCAGGTTATTTTTGAGTTTTCAATGGAAAATAAACGATTTGGTTTACTCGTCGGTTACTATAACGGCATTTATCATTTCACATCACCAAATTATTTCCATGAAAATATTCCTTAACATGTTCTAGGTAATATTTATAGCCCTGCCTTCGTAATTATACTCGGTGGAACGCTCATTACCATTATAGGAATCTTGAGCATTCTCTTCATTCAGAAATCAGAAACAAAGCATAAAAAGCAAGCTTACAAAATACCTCGCTATAAAGAAAAAAACCACTTTTCAGCTCTACTGAAAGGGCGCCCTATGATGACCAATCCGATTGGTCACCACAGGGCGTAAATGAGTCTAATATCAACAACATTCAATTACATAGTCTTTAAAATAAGAGATTTTTTTGCTAAAAATCTTGATTGCCTTCGAGGAGCGGAATACGTGATTTGTATCTCTCAACCAATGCCTGATTCGATTCATCTGACCCGTCTACATTCCCGCTCTTAAACACAGGAGGAGTTATTCCCCGTTCAATCAACTGATGAATAGTTTCTACAGTAATACCGTTCAGGATCCCCATTCCTATAACGGTAGAGATTGAACCAAATGAGACTTGATTCTCTGTATCTTGAATCACCGCATCACCCACCTCAACATGGTTATCAATCACTTGATCTACTACATCGTACAAGTACTTTCCTTCTTTGTGACGAGATGATTGTCCATTTGAAGCTTTTCGTGAGGTTAAGCCGATAACGTACGCTCCTCTTTCTTTACTAAGAAGGGCAACATCAATCGGAACCGGGTTACGACCTGACGTCGATACAACGATCACTACATCGCCTTTTTGAATATCCTGGTCCGCCATGAATTCCCGGGCTAATCCATTCGTTCGCTCTAGAGCAGAAGATCTCGTTCCGCCTCTATGGAGCATTAAGTCTTCAATAAAAATAGGACGAACTGGCACAAGCCCACCTGCACGGTAAAAAACTTCTTCCACCATCATGTGAGAATGTCCACATCCAAATACATGAATGATTTTTCCGTTTTCGATGCTATCAGCTAGAGCGACTGCTGCTCGCTCGATAGAAACGGCTTCTTTCTCTTCAATTACTTGAAGGGATGTTCTAATTTTGTTGAAGTAATCATGAAACAAATGAACGCCTCCTCAATGAAATTAACGCTTAAGTGTAATCATAAATTTATACCGATCTGCTCTGTACGAAGACTTCACTACTTCAAGCGGTGTATCATCCGCTAGTTTCGTATTCCTCTGAATGAGCAGTATCGGTGCTCCTTTTTGTATATTTAGGTATTCTGCCTCCTGCTGAGTTGCTACAGAAGACTCTAACACTTGGGTCGCTTCCTCAATCTTGATCGCTAGCTGATTTTCAATGTGATGATATAAAGAGTGCTGTACAGTTTCTTCCGTCAACCCTTTTACAAGGTTAGCCGAGATGTACGTCTTCTCAAGTGCCATTGGGATACCATCAGCAAGTCTGACCCGTTTAATTTCGTAAACAGGTGCGTGATCCTGTATTTTTAACTGCTCCGATATATAAGGTGGAGCAGGTACAATTTCAAACCCTACTAGTTTACTACTTGGTTCCATGCCACGTGATTTCATATCTTCGGTAAAACTTGTTAACCCCATCAGCTGTTGCTCAATTTTTTTCTCAGCAACAAAGGTACCTACTCCCTTTTGTCGATAGAGGTAACCCTCATTAACCAGCTCTGTAATGGCCTGTCTTACTGTCATGCGACTAATGCCAAAGCGCTCTGCATATTCTCGCTCGGATGGAAGCGAATCTCCTGGGGTTAACTCGCCTCTTTCAATCAGTCCTTTTATCCACTCAACTAACTGATAATAAATAGGTAATGGGGACGTCTTATCAATCATCGGAAATAACTCCTTTCAGCGCACTGTTACGCCTGATAACGCTTTTTTATCAGCAATAATTGTAACATGAGAATGCCTGTTTAACACCGATGCAGGAAAGGATTCGTCCACTTCACCTTCCACCAATTTCCTCATTGCCTCATTTTTGGCTTCTCCTGCAACAAGTAGCAAAATCTCTTTGCTTTTCATGATGGTTGCAATCCCCATCGTAATAGCTTCATGTGGTACTTCGGTAATATCGTTAAAAAAACGAGCATTGGCTTCTCTAGTAGATTGAGCTAGCTGAACTATTTGTGTTGTAGCTTCAAAAGAAGTCCCAGGCTCATTAAATCCGATATGCCCGTTACTACCCATTCCGAGTAGTTGCACATCAATTCCACCTGACTCTTTAATGCTTTCTTCATATGTTTTACATTCATCATTAAGATCAATCGCCGTACCATTTGGAAGATGTATATTCTCACTTGGAATATCGATTTTTCCAAAAAGTTTCTCATACATGAAAGCATGGTAACTGTTCGGATTATCAGCTGAAAAACCGACATACTCATCAAGGTTATAAGTAGTGATCTTCCTGTAGGTAGTATGATTTCGTTGATGATCCTGAATTAAATGCTTATAAGTCCCTTGCGGAGTTCCTCCAGTCGCAAGTCCCAAAACCATACTTGGATGTGTATGAATTTTATCAATAAGATAATTCGCTGCCAGTTCACTCATATGCTCATAGTCATGTGCTTCAATGATTCTCATTTTCTACATCTCCTTTATTCGTATATGCAAGATGTCCATTACAAAATGTCATCATTACTTCTCCATCATTGGATCGTAAGAAAAAGTCTGCGTCTTTTCCCACGGCAAGGCTTCCTTTTCGATCAAAAACACCAAGCTGTTTCGCGGGATTTTCCGATGCCATTTTTATTGCGTTTTCAAGAGTGCAGCCCGTAAAAGCCTGGATGTTAGCAAGTGCATCCTTCATTTTCAGCACACTACCTGCCAAAGTTCCATTATCTAATAGCGCTTTACCATCTTTCACCTCAACATCTTGTCCACCCAAATCATAGCGACCATTTTTTAGACATTTGGCTCTCATCGCATCGGTGATTAGAATCATCCCAGCATCTGATTTTTGAAAATAAGCTAACTTAATCATTTCAGGTCTTACATGATACCCATCTGCAATCACTTCTGTTTTCAACTGCTTACTTAACAGAGCAGCACCTGCTACACCCGGTTCACGATGATGGAGACCTCTCATCCCATTATAGAGGTGGGTAACGTGAGAGGCACCACATTCAACTGCCTCCATGACCTGCTCATATGTGGCATCGGAATGACCAATTGAAGCCACAATACCTCTTTCTGTTAAATATCGAACAAGTTCCATGCCACCTTCTACTTCAGGTGCCAGGGTAACTAGCTTAATCGTGTTGTTTGCTAGTTTATTCCAAGCTTTAAACACATCCACATCTGGTCGCTGCATGGCAAGTAGTGGCTGTGCACCAGCCCGCTTACTATTAAGAAATGGACCTTCTAAGTGAATGCCAAGTACTTCCGCATGTCCTGGTTGTTGTCTCTCCATTAAGTACTCGCCTGCATTCTGAATAGCACGCTCAATCGCCTTTGCTTCCTGAGTAATAGTCGTTGCTAGAAAGCTCGTTGTTCCTTCACCTGGAAGTGCTTTCGAAATAGTATCAAGCGCTTCAGTGGAAGCGTCCATCGTATCGGCTCCATTCACGCCATGAATATGGACATCAATCATTCCAGGAAGCACAGATACGCTTTCATTAAATGAATAGACTTTTTCTTGTCCTGCTATAGTACGTTCATCTGTATGACCTATTTCAATAATTTTACCGTTATCGACTTTAAGATAGCCGTTTTGGATCGTTTGTTCTTCGCTATAAACTGTCACATGATCAATAACAAAACACGCTTCATTCACGATGAGACACTCCTTTTTTCGGTTCATCTTGTTATTAAAATCGTACCACCATTAAGTACAGTTGTCTATACCAGTGTAAGCCTAAATTCGTCCTGTACGAGGAAATTGGTATAGACAACTATATTTAGTGCTGTTATGATGAACATGACAATAAAACGTTTTCAAATTTCGAAAGGGGTTGAACGTAAATGCTCGGAGCTTTACAACGTATTGGTAAGTCCTTAATGCTACCAATTGCTGTACTTCCGGCTGCTGCCTTGCTATTGAGGTTAGGGCAGGATGACTTACTTGGTATTCCATTTGTAGCAGCAGCTGGTGGAGCCATATTTGATAATCTCGCACTTATCTTCGCAATAGGTGTAGCCATTGGATTTTCTAAAGACAGCAACGGTGCGGCTGGTCTAGCCGGTGCCATCGGTTACCTTGTTCTTACACAGGGGACTCAAGCAGTGAATGAGAATATTAATATGGCGATACTTGGAGGAATCCTTTCTGGTATCGTTGCGGGACTTCTTTATAATCGATTTCATGATATTAAGCTTCCGACCTGGCTTGGTTTCTTTGGTGGACGACGCTTTGTCCCTATCGTCACAGCAACAGCAATGGTTATTCTAGCAGGAATATTTGGATTTGTTTGGCCTCCGATTCAAGAGGGCATTAATTCGATCGGACAATGGATTATCGATGCAGGAGCACTTGGTGTTGGTGCATTCGGATTCTTAAATCGACTTCTTATTCCATTCGGTCTACACCATGTCCTAAATAGTTTAGTTTGGTTTGTCTTTGGTGATTACAACGGAGCAACTGGAGACTTGAATCGATTCTTTGCTGGAGATCCAACCGCTGGTATATTTATGGCTGGTTTCTTCCCAATTATGATGTTCGGACTTCCGGCAGCGTGTTTTGCAATGATTGCAGCTGCTAAAAAGGATAGAAGAGCAGAAGTAAGCGGAATGTTAATCGGAATCGCATTTGCATCCTTCTTAACAGGGATTACTGAACCAATTGAATTTGCCTTTATGTTCTTATCACCATTATTGTATGGGATTCACGCTCTATTAACTGCCAGTTCGATGGTTCTGGCGTATGTGCTGGATATCCACCACGGCTTCGGTTTTTCTGCAGGAGCCATTGACTTTTTCCTAAATTACGGTTTGGCACAGAAGGCAGGTCTACTACTTGTTATTGGGATTATTTACGGAGGAATCTACTTTGTTGTATTCTATTTCCTCATTAAAAAATTAAATCTCAAAACACCTGGACGCGAAGATGAAGACATGTCATATCCAACAAATGCACCAGCTTCAAAAGAAGACAAATACGATGTAATGGCAGGTCACTTTATCCGAAGCATTGGTGGCATTGATAACATCTCATCTATTGATAATTGTACAACAAGACTCCGCTTACAAATGAATGACATGACAAAAGTAGACGAAGCAGAATTAAAGCGTCACGGTGCTCGAGGTGTAGTGAAAGTTAACAACCGCAACTTGCAGATCATCGTAGGAACTGATGTGGAATTTGTTGCAGATGCAATGCGTGGAACAAATTCACATGCTTCTAGAGAGAGCGACGATCCAACTATCAATTTTACAAAAACGCTAGCTGAGCAAGATTTCGTCATGCCAGTCAAAGGAAAAATTATTCCACTTCAGGAAGTTCCAGACCAAGTATTTTCTGCAGGAATGATGGGGGATGGCTTCGCAATTCTTCCTGAAGACGGTCATTTCGTTTCACCTGTTGATGGTGAGATTATAAGCATTTTCCCTACAAAGCATGCAATCGGCATTAAGTCGAATAGCGGCGTTGAGATATTGATCCATGTAGGAATTGATACCGTCAACTTAAAAGGAGAAGGCTTTACAACACTTGTAAACGAAGGGGATACAGTTAAGAGAGGCGATAAGCTTATGACGGTCGATATAAGTAGCGTCAGACGTTCCGTACCTTCAGTTGCAACTCCAGTCATTTTCACGAATTTACAAAAGTTGAAAATCAAAAAATCCGGAAATATTAATCAAGGCGATAGTGGAATCATTTCGATTGATTAATCGCCAAAAACGAAGAAAGGCAGCGGATATCCGCTGCCTTTCTTTTTTATTTATTCATTTTATCAAGAAATCCTCCGAGCAAATCATCTGCGCTTTCTTCTTCCTCTACCGCTGAACTTTGCTCCTGTTGCGCCTGATCCCAATCAAAATTCATCAAATCATCATCAGACGACTTGGAAGGTGCTTCAATCGGTTCATAAACGGCTTTTGGCATAGTTCTTTTCGAAACTTCATCTTGCAAATAAAGCGCCTGATCAATATCAATCGAGTTGCTGTTAAAAGATGCAAGGAGTGATGCAGCCCGCACTGGATCAGATAAAATTTGGTAAACGATGTTGCCAAGAAGCGCTTCTGAATGCTCATGCTTAAGCCAATCTCGTTGGGCTTTGCTTAATCCCTTAGGCAAAGGCACAGTAATAGCATCATTATCGCGCCTTATCGTTTGCGTGACACCATCTAACACATACTCCGCAACGCGGCTTGAGAAGTTACGCTTTTCTTCGTCCTTTAACTTCTGAAGCTGCTTTAGAATATGATCAGGTGTATCAGAGGGAAGACGAAATGTAATCGCCTGTCCTCTCTGAATCCCCGTCATCCCCGCCTTTTTCATCAAATCACCCTACTAGTTTTTGACCTTGTTCTTTTCTTCTCTCTTTTCCTGGGGCTTGTCTTTATTATTCTTACGATTAAAGTCAGAGATGAGCTTGTAGTAAGCATTCGACATCATCCAAATGCTTTCTTTTTCATCTTCAAAGAAATCAATATTGTAGCCATCAAGGTTGTTATTCAATGTTTTAAGGTAATCTTTTAGAACAATGGAGCCACCACCAACGAAATAGCAGATTTCAGATTGAGAGTTCTTCTGCCAAACGTTACGAAGATGGCGATATTGCTTCTTAGCTAGTTCTAGTAAAATGCGATCCGTAATATCATGAACGCTTGTACGACTTCCGCGAACCATAATATGATTACGATCGTTTTTCTTCGTAATAATATCTACTACGTCTCGACGGCTGTCGAGCTCCACACCATGCTTAGAGCGTATTTCCTCACGAATGGCTTCTAGTGACTCAGCAACTCCAAGATTAAAGCCCTGCGCCTTATCATCGTCGACATTACGATTCTTAATAACCGCGATGTCAGTAGAAAGACCACCGATATCTTGAATCAAAATACGCTTATCAATTAAGTCTTTATTAATGATGTTTAAATCGCTGTCCATTACAAGATTAATATAAGCAGCAAAACCTTCAGGGTAAACCTTAACTTCATCAAATTTAATATTAACTTTCTTACCTTGGTACTTAGGCGTTACAAGAAATTCTACCTGGTGGACGGATCCTAGAAGTCTTGAGCGATATCCAACGTCCTTTCCTTCTTTCACTTCACGTAGTGGAAGTCCTGTACCAAGCGTGTAATTCGCATCTACAACGCCGTTCTGATTTCTGAAATTTGCTGAGTTCTTTGGATCAACAGCATCTAGAGCAAGTGATGCAAACAACATTACAAGAGTTTGATCCTCTTCTGATTTTGCGCTTCCTGGATCTAATTCTGTTGGGTTGTCACTCTTTGTCGCTAGATTGCCAACCCGATAGATCGCGTTGTTATCTTGTAGAGCAGGGGAGTGTACACGAATATGAATGCCATCAAGCGGATCTTTAGTATCCAACTCTTCAATTCCAATTACAGGGCGATCTTCTATATCTCTAGCAATTACGTTTGGTATGTATAGATCAGATTCAAGTTTTCCATAGATTCCTTTTAACGAGTCGTTACCTACATCGACTGCTGCAATTCTTGAATTACTCATAAAATAATCCATCCTTTCATATTTGAAATCTAGTATTTCTACTATTAACTTAAAATTTATAGAAATTTGCAAATGAAGTCAATGAGTCATTCTATCTAGTTTACAAATTTGTGTACTTGTGTACAAATACGTTTACATGTGTACTTTTTCTGTATACACGTAAACAATTATGTACACATCCCTATAAATCAATGTGTGTACACTTTTGTATACTTGCGTACATTTTTCGTTTACAAGTATACAGCTTTGTTTACATGTCTACATTTTATGTATACATCTTTTTTTGGATTCTGTTTGTCTTTTGGAATGCCCCTATTATTCTTTGCAATCTGTAGATTGTAAGCATAAAAACTATGTATTTAAAATAAAAATGCTAAAGAAAGGAAGAGTAAAACAAGCTAGGTCTTTTCTTTAAAGGTACGGAATTAGCAATAGAAAAAGGAAGATGAGAGAACCCAATCCCTCCCCTTCCCTTCAAAAACGTTACATTAATGAGGCAACTCCTGCCCAAAACCATATTTTCAAACCTAACGTAACAATTCCCGTAACTAACCCTGTAACGGCAAATCCTTTCTTAAGAGGGTTTTTCTTCGCAATTACTCCAAAAATGATCGCCAATATTGCCAAAGGATAAGGAATAATTGGCACTAGAAAAAGCACAAGTCCAATAATACCTAACACCATCGAAGATACAGCGAGACCATTGCTCTCTGGTTGTGGAGCTACATTCACATTTCCTTCCATATCAATTCCCCCCTAAAAATCATCTCTTTTTAGAAAACTATTTTTTTACATAATTGAATTTATTAGAGTGGCATTGATTTTATTCCACAAAAAAAGCATGTAGCAATTAATTGCTACATGCTTTTATAGGGATTTTCCCACTAAGCCAAATATAATCAGGGTTTCTCTAGCCAATAATGCTATAGATCCTCCTCTATTTCTTCACAACTTAACTATAAGCGGGCTCACTTTCATTGAGAGCAAGCGTCTGTACTATTGAGGCATTGATTTCGTTGAATAACTCAGGATTTTCTCCTAATAACTTGCCATAGGAAGGTATCATTTCTTTAATTTTAGGTTCCCAATCAGGCAACATGTCTGGGAAACATCGCTCGAATATCTCAAGCATAACGTGTACAGCAGTAGAGGCACCTGGAGAAGCGCCAAGAAGAGCAGCAATGGAACCGTCAGAGGAACTAACAATCTCTGTTCCAAATTGAAGCGTTCCTTTTCCTCCACCTTCCGTATCTTTGATTACTTGAACACGTTGACCAGCCGTTACGATATCCCAATCTTCACTTTTGGCAGTTGGAATAAATTCCCGAACTTCTTCCATACGTTTTTCATCTGATAACATAACTTGTTGCACTAGATATTTTGTAAGGCCCATCTCTTTTAAACCAGCAGCCATCATTGTTAACATATTATTTGGCTTAACTGAGCCAATTAAATCCAAATTTGACCCGCCTTTTAAAAACTTTGGTGAAAAGCCCGCAAATGGTCCAAACAACAAGCTTTTTTTATTATCAATATATCTTGTATCAAGGTGAGGAACAGACATAGGAGGAGCGCCAACTTTGGCTTTTCCATATACTTTTCCATGATGCTTCTCAATCACCTCAGGATTATTGCATACCATGAAGAGTCCGCTTACAGGGAATCCGCCAATATGCTTTGACTCAGGAATACCCGTTTTCTGAAGTAGTGGTAGACTACCTCCTCCACCGCCAATAAAGACGAAATCAGCTGTGTGATACTCAAGATTGTCGTTGTCGATATCCTTTACCTTTACTTCCCAGATGCCATCGCTATTTCGTTTAATATCTTCTACGCTATGCTTATAGTGCAGTTCTACTTTTTCACCCTCTAAATGCTCAAACAGCATGCGGGTTAACGCTCCGAAATTGACATCTGTACCAGAGTCAATTTTTGTTGCAGCAATCGGTTCATCTGACGTTCTTCCATCCATGATAAGTGGAATCCATTCTTTCAGTTTCTCAGGATCGTCCGAAAATTCCATTCCTTTAAACAATGGGTTAGCTGACAACGCTTCCAATCTCTTTTTCAAAAATTTTACATTATCTCCCCCGTGAACAAGGCTCATGTGAGGAAGAGGCTTGATAAAGTCCTGTGGTTTATCAATCAATTGATTGTTTACTAAATAAGACCAAAATTGTTTTGAAAGCTGAAATTGCTCATTGATTTTGACAGCTTTCTCAATGTCTATCGACCCATCGGTCTTTTCAGAAGTATAGTTTAGTTCACATAGTGCAGAATGGCCTGTCCCCGCATTATTCCATTCGTTAGAACTTTCTTCTCCTGCACTTCCTAGTTTCTCAAACACTTTAACGTTCCAATTAGGTGCTAATTCTGTCAGTAATGATCCTAAAGTCGCACTCATGACTCCAGCACCAATTAAGATAATGTCTTTTTTTTGATTCTTGCTCATGATACCCTTCCTTGTCTCATTTATTTGTAATAAAAAGAATAGGCGCTCATGCTCACATGTCATAAAAAGCAAGGCGACTCTTAGGTACACAACATGTTCTATCTTAATTATACCTTATCATAGTCAATTGTTATAATTGTAGAAAAAATATCTAATAATCTGATGCGTTTTTACTAATTATTACACGTTATTTGAAGAAAAAGAGATTTGCGAAACCAAACAGAAACTAGCATCGGAAATTATAAAGTTGGATAAACACTAAACATCGCTGATTGGAGCAGAACTTCGCCTACTATAGCAACAATGTCTATGAAAAGAGCCTTTTAGTATTTACTAACCCAGGTAGCTTAAAGACCAACTTCTACCATGAAAAATAAATATTATCCAAGATAGGATTCCTAACAAACCAAATTCTTTTTTGGAATCATACTTACCATTTGCCCCTTTCTCCCCGTTCTTAACCGTGTTAAATCCTGTGTGTTCTTGTCCAGAGGTTATAGAGTTATGATTTATTTCCAAGAGGATCTAATTAAACACAAGACGACTCTTCCCCTTGCACTTTTCATTGAATGCTTTTAAAGTATATAATGGTTAAATTCAGTCTAACTAGTAATGGATAAGATAGAAACATTATTACTTTTTAATTTTGGGAACTTGTTTTCCCTTAAGGAAAGGGTTCAGATATACTATGAAAGATAATTTTTGGCACGAGTTGCCTCGACCATTTTTTGTTCTTGCTCCAATGGAAGCTGTGACGGATGTTGTTTTTCGACATGTTGTGAGTGAAGCAGCGAGACCTGACGTGTTTTTTACAGAGTTCACTAATACTGCAAGCTACTGCCATCCGAAAGGAAAAGACAGCTTAAGAGGACGATTGACATTCACAGAAGATGAACAGCCAATTGTTGCCCATATTTGGGGAGACAAGCCCGAATACTTCCGAGAAATGAGCATTGGCATGGCGGAAATGGGTTATCGTGGAGTGGATATCAATATGGGCTGTCCTGCTCCTAATGTTGCCACTAAAGGGATGGGATGCGGACTTATTCGTCGTCCTGATGTTGCAGCGGAAATCATCCAGGAAGCGAAAGCGGGGGGATTGCCCGTCAGCGTAAAGACTCGCCTTGGTTATACGGAAGTGGAAGAATGGCGGCACTGGCTGAAGCACCTTCTAGAACAGGATATTGTTAATCTTTCCATCCATCTTCGTACGAAAAAGGAAATGAGTAATGTTGATGCGCATTGGGAGCTAATTCCGGAAATCAAGAAACTTCGCGATGAAGTTGCCCCTAATACGCTTCTGACGATCAACGGCGATATTCCAGACCGTCAGAAGGGACTTGAACTTGTTGAGAAGTATGGTGTGGATGGCGTTATGATTGGGCGTGGGATTTTCCATAATCCGTTTGCTTTTGAAACAGAGAAGAAAGAGCATACGAGTGAAGAATTGCTTGATCTCCTTCGATTGCAGCTCGATTTACATGATAAATATTCAGCAGAACTAGAAACGCGTCAGTTTATAACGCTTCGCCGCTTTTTTAAGATCTATGTAAAAGGATTCCGTGGCGCAAGTGAATTAAGGAATCAGCTTATGAGCACGGAATCCACTGATGAAGTGCGTGTTCTTCTTGATGAGTTTAAAGAAAAAGAAAGATCAAATGAAAGTGAAAATTTTTCTATTTCTTGAGTAAAGTTTGAGTCATTTAAACCAAATCGTTCTTAGATTTTTTACAAGAGAGGAGGGCCATTCGTGCTTTTCTCTTTTTTTATAAGACTATGTTATTAAACCATTTTGGTTTTTGCCTCATTGACACCTTGTGATGACCAATCGCATTGAGCAAAAACCAAGAATCAACAGAAGAAAACTGGTCTGGCGTCAATATGGATGCTCGACCGCACTTCTTTAAAGCTTTATCAGATGTAATGGAAGACAACTTATATCTGTTACTTTTAAAAACTTACTATAAATTCCGGTTTCTCCCGGACATTTAAAGTATAATAGACCATATTCTGATAATGCATATAATATTTTTTGGAGAGAATTCTATACATATGACGAAAAACCAAAAACGAGGTTGAAAAATGAGTAAAAAAAGTTTTGCAGAATATCATCTAAGCGAAGAAATAAAAAGAGCACTAGCTGTGCTAAAATACGAAACGCCAACAGAAGTTCAAAGTGAAGTTATTCCATTAGCATTAGAAAATCAAGATCTTGTCGTAAAAGCTCAAACAGGAAGTGGAAAGACTGCTTCCTTTGGTATTCCTGTTTCCGATATGATTGAATGGGAAGAAAAAAACCACAGGCCTTAATTCTTACTCCTACTAGGGAGCTTGCGGTTCAAGTCCGCGAAGACATTACGAATATCGGAAGGTTTAAACGCATTAAAGCAGTGTCCGTTTATGGCAAAGAACCTTTTACGAAACAAAAGGATGAATTGAAACAAAAAACTCATTGCGTCGTTGGTACTCCTGGACGGGTCATGGACCATATTGAACGAGAAACTCTAGCTTTGGATCAAATAAAGTATCTTATCATAGACGAAGCTGATGAGATGCTTAATCGAGGTTTTATCGATAAAGTAGAAGCGATTATGAAAGAGCTGCCTTCAAACCGAGTAACAATGGTTTTTTCTGCTACCTTGCCTAAAGATGTTGAAAATCTATGCCATAAATATATGAACGATCCGATTCAGATTGAGATTGAATCGGACGGGATGACAGCCGATACCATTGAACATTCTTTAATTGAAGTGAGAGAAGAAGAAAAGATCTCACTCCTTAAAAGCATCACGGTTGTAGAAAATCCAGACAGCTGCCTCATTTTCTGCAGAACCAAAGAACACGTTGATTCTGTGTATAGCGAACTAGAGAAATCTGGATACCCTTGCGAGAGACTCCATGGGGGGCTAGAACAAGAAGACCGGTTCTCTGTTATGGAAGGTTTCAAACTGGGGAACTTCCGCTATCTCGTGGCTACCGATGTAGCTGCGAGAGGTATTGATATTGATAATGTGACACTTGTTATCAACTACGATGTTCCTATGGAAAAAGAGAGCTATGTACACCGAACAGGAAGAACCGGTCGCGCTGGAAATAAAGGAAAAGCCATTACGTTTTCGACACCTTTTGAAGGAAAATTCATTAAAGCAATTGAAAGGTACATCGGCTTTGAGCTACCAGCTATAGAAGCTCCAAGCCATCTGGAACTGGCTGGAAAAAAAGCAGCTTTCGAAGAAAAACTTAACAGCAGACGAATTGTAAGAAATAATAAAACAGCCCGCATCAATCAAGATATTATGAAACTCCATTTCAACGGCGGTAAAAAGAAGAAAATTCGTGCTGTTGATTTTGTTGGAACGATCGCAAAAATCTCTGGAGTCACTGCAGAGGATATCGGCATTATAACCATCCATGACCATATGTCCTATGTTGATATTCTGAATGGCAAGGGCTCACTAGTTCTACAGGCCATGGAGAATGCGACTATCAAAGCAAAGAAGTTAAAAGTGAGCATAGCCATTAAATAAAATATTTATAGAAATCCTTAAGAGGCTGGGACATAAAT
>NZ_JBITPM010000053.1:0-906 GCF_050467905.1 Pseudalkalibacillus sp. NRS-1564
GAGTAGGACGTCGCTAGGCTTATATAGTGGAGGATTAGCTCAGCTGGGAGAGCATCTGCCTTACAAGCAGAGGGTCGGCGGTTCGAGCCCGTCATCCTCCACCATATTTTTCTTATAACCCGAAAGGGTACATATATCGCCGGTCTAGCTCAATTGGTAGAGCAACTGACTTGTAATCAGTAGGTTGGGGGTTCAAGTCCTCTGGCCGGCACCAGCTTTTCTTATCGAAAAGAGCCATTAGCTCAGTTGGTAGAGCATCTGACTTTTAATCAGAGGGTCGAAGGTTCGAGTCCTTCATGGCTCACCATGCATTTGCGGGTGTGGCGGAATTGGCAGACGCGCTAGACTTAGGATCTAGTGTCTTACGACGTGGGGGTTCAAGTCCCTTCACCCGCACCAATTGCGCGGAAGTAGTTCAGTGGTAGAACATCACCTTGCCAAGGTGGGGGTCGCGGGTTCGAATCCCGTCTTCCGCTCCATTAACTAAATTAGATTTTGCGCCCGTAGCTCAATTGGATAGAGCGTCTGACTACGGATCAGAAGGTTAGGGATTCGACTTCTCTCGGGCGCACCATTATTTTGTTGGTTTTCTTCTTTTTACGGGAAGTAGCTCAGCTTGGTAGAGCACTTGGTTTGGGACCAAGGGGTCGCAGGTTCAAATCCTGTCTTCCCGACCATTCATACCAACGGGGCCTTAGCTCAGCTGGGAGAGCGCCTGCCTTGCACGCAGGAGGTCAGCGGTTCGATCCCGCTAGGCTCCACCAATTATTTTTTAAAAAAGTTGTTGACACTGACAAATGAATCATGATATGATGGTTTAGTCGCTGAAAACGACGTTGAAAGAAAAATTGATCTTTGAAAACTGAACGAAACGCCATGTAAGTAGTTGTTTCTACGGAAACAAAA
>NZ_JBITPM010000054.1:0-17949 GCF_050467905.1 Pseudalkalibacillus sp. NRS-1564
GGGTTTTGTCCCAGCCTCTTATCTATTTCTAATAGTTTTTGTGAATGCGCTAACAAAATGGCGATTCGAACCTTTAAAACAATTATGATGAATTTGTAAGCGATTACTTGATGGGGAGGTAAAAAAATGAATCTACAAAACGTCACTTCTCTCGATTTAATTAAGATAAATCAAAATTACGCTACAAAACGTGAAGCGATTGAATCATTAACTGAAGCGCTGGAAGTAGTAGGAAAGCTATCAGATAGAGATCAATACTTCAACGCTGTGTTAGAACGAGAGAAGCTTTCACCGACAGGTTTTGAAGGTGGACTTGCGATTCCGCACGGTAAATCGAAAGGTGTTAAAGAGGCAGCCTTCGCTGTAGCGACAGTAAGTAAACCAATAGAAGATTGGGAAAGTGTGGATCCGACAAACCAGGTTGATTTGGTTTTTCTACTGGCTATCCCTGAAGCGGAAGCAGGATCAACACATGTCTCTCTCTTAGCAGAGTTAGTCACACGCCTATCTGATTCAACTTATAAAGATCAATTAGTCAAAATGAAAACAGCAAATGAGTTATATGAGGCTCTTGGTGACGCTGAAGAGAAACCGCAAGAGGAAGAAGTCACAAGTAAGGAGACTCGACCGCTTGTGCTAGGTGTTACGGCCTGTCCAGCAGGGATTGCTCATACTTATATGGCAGCAGAGGCACTTATGAAGGCCGCAAAAGAATTGAATGTAAGAATGAAAGTAGAGAAGCAAGGTGCCAATGGCATCGAAGGTCGTCATACAAAGAAAGACTTAAGTGAAGCAGTTGGTGTTATTTTTGCAAATGACGTAGCTGTAAAGGACCAGGGACGCTTCAAACACTTACCAACTGTGAAAACGAATGTCGCTTCCCCTATGAAAGACGGCAAAGGATTAATTGAAAAAGTCCTTCAGAAGAAACAATCTTCCACTTCAAACACGGAACATCTAGATAAGATGAGTGAAGATGAAGACAACAAACCTTTTAAAACCGAAATAAAAGATTCAATTCTAACGGGAATCTCGTACATTATTCCAATCATCGTTGCAGGTGGGATGATTTCAGCATTTGCAACGCTTATTGCGCAGGGATTTGGGTTAGAAGATGTGCTAGCAACCGAGGGATCGTGGTTATTCCAGGTTAAAACGTTAGGTGGACTGTTACTTAGCACACTAATGGTTCCGATCCTTGCTGCCTACATGGCATACTCTATCGCGGATAAACCTGGTCTCGGACCTGGATTTGCAGCTGGTGTCGCGGCCAATATGATTGGAAGCGGATTCCTTGGTGGGATGCTTGGTGGTTTCCTTGCTGGTTATCTACTGAAATACATGAAGCAAAAAATTAAGCCTAGTGGTACTTTTGCAGGATTTGTAAGCTTTTGGGTGTATCCGGTGCTCGGTTCTCTTATCACCATTTTAATTATGTTATTTGTCGTTGGCGAGCCAGTTACGTGGCTAAATGAAACTCTACTTAACTGGCTTGATGGTATGACAGGAACGAATGCGATTATTCTAGGAGCATTGATTGGAGGTTTTGTATCCTTTGATTTAGGCGGTCCAGTCAATAAAGCCGCATACACATTCTGTATTGGAGCCATGGCGAGCGGTAACTTTATTCCTTATGCCACTTTCGCTTCAGTAAAAATGGTTTCCGCTTTCTCCGTTACAGCAGCTACCATCATTGCAAATAAATCGTTTAGTCAAAGTGAAAAAGCTGTTGGAAAACAGACGTGGATTCTTGGTTTAGCAGGAATCACGGAGGGAGCCATTCCGTTTATGATTAATGACCCATTACGCGTTATTCCTTCACTTGTAGCGGGATCAGCGGTGACCGGAGCGATTATTTCTGTAGCGAATATCGGGTTAAACGTACCTGGCGCAGGTATTTTCTCACTTGCTCTCCTTCAAGGAGGAACGGGCGGGGTTATGAATGCAGTCATTTGGTTTGGTGCCGCAGTAATTGGTGCAGCCATTTCAACGATCCTTCTTATCTTAACGAGAAAACAAAAGATCAAAAAATATGGATATGAAAAAGCATTAAAGCAACAAGCAGCATAATTTTTAAATGAGGTGAGCAGCTATGACAAAAAACGTCCACATCGTCCCTCACATGCATTGGGATCGAGAATGGTATTTTTCAACAGAAGAATCACGGATTTTACTCGTAAATAATATGGAAGAGATTCTAACAAGATTAGAAAACGATCCTGATTATCCTTACTATGTATTAGATGGACAAACAGCGATTTTAGAGGATTTTTTTGAAATTCGTCCGAAGCAAAGAGAACGCGTGAAGAAACTTGTTCAAGCAGGTAAGTTGATTATTGGTCCGTGGTACACGCAGACGGACGAGATGGTTGTTGGGGGAGAGTCCATTGTACGAAATCTTTATTACGGTATGAAAGACAGTGCAGAATTTGGGGAGCCGATGAAAATTGGCTACCTTCCCGATTCGTTTGGACGGTCTGCGCAAATGCCACAAATTCTGAATGGGTTTGACATTATATATTCAATTTTCTGGAGAGGAACTTCTGAAAATCACGGAACAGATAAAACTGAATTCTACTGGTCGGCTCCTGGTGACTCAAAAGTTCTTGTTCAACTCATGCCGCTCGGGTACGCTATTGGAAAGTACTTACCAGAAGAAGAGGAAGCACTACAGAAAAGAATGGATAAATACTTTACGGTGCTCGATCGAGGGGCAACTGGCGATGACGTTCTGTTACCAAATGGACATGATCAGATGCCCATCCAGCAAAATATATATGAAGTCATTTCCGTATTAGAAAAGCTTTATCCAGAAAGAGAATTTTTCTTAAGCCGATATGAAGATTTGCTTGAGAGAATCGAGAAAAATGAAGGCCTTGATGAGATTTACGGAGAGTTTCTTCACGGTAAATACCATCGCGTCCACCGGAGCATTTATTCTACGCGTGCGGATATTAAAGCGGCCAATACACGCATCGAGAATAAACTTACGAATCATCTAGAACCTTTAGCATCACTCGCCTACAAACTAGGATTTGAGTATCATCACGGTTTAATTGAGCCGATATGGAAAGAAATTATGAAAAACCATGCACATGATAGTATCGGATGCTGCTGCTCTGATAAAGTTCATGCGGAGATTATGGCGCGTTTCCAGAATGCTGAAGAACGGACAGATCGTTTAATCGATTTCTATAAACGTAAAATCACAGACCATATCAATACTGATCGAAAAGAGGATCGTCTTGTTTTCTTTAACCTTCTTCCTGAGGAACGCGAAGAAGTAACAACAACGACTGTCACGACAAAGTTTAGTTCATTTAAACTAATAGACGACTACGGAAAAGAACTCGAATACGAAATTCTTTCTACAAAAATTATTGATCCCGGTTTAATTGACCGACAAATCGTGCATTACGGAAACTATGATCCATTTGTGGAATTTACAATTGAAGTGAAAACAAAACTTTCTGGCATCGGCTATCAAACTTATTATGTGGTCGAATCGAATGAAAATCAGCTAGTTCTTCCGAATGAAAAACATCATACTGTTGAAACAGCTGCCTATTCTATTCAATTTGAACAAAACGGTACATTATCACTAACGGATAAAGAGACAGGTCAAACCCATGTAGGCGTTCTTGGGCTTGAGAATGTTGGAGATGATGGAGATGAATATGATTTCTCGCCATTAGAAGGTGAAAAACCTCGCTTTAGTGTCGATGAAATAAAAGATGCTCAAATAAGCTTACAGTCAACCCAACAGACTCATCGTGCTACTATCACTTATCAATGGATTTTACCAGCAGATCTTGAAGCGAGGAAGCAGAATGGTAAAAGTTCTGCTACAGTTGATTTTCACATTGAGCTTACAATTCCAATCAAAGGTAACGTTATAGAGGTTTCCTGTAATGTGATTAATAATGTGAAGGATCACCGAATTCGCGTCTTACTTCCAACACAGATTGCTAGCTCATTTTCCTTTGCAGATCAACAGTTCGGAACGATTGAACGAAAAGTCATTGATGATGGAATGGCCGTTTGGGAAAAAGAAGGTTGGGATGAGCGACCGGATGCGATTTATCCTTTCCTTAGTTATGTGGGACTAGAAGATGAGAAAAAAACAGCCGTGGTCATGACAAACAGCGTGAGAGAATATGAGATTATTGGAGAGCGTTTTGATACAATTGCGCTCACGCTCTTTAGAAGCGTTGGTGTTCTTGGTAAGGAAGAGCTTGTTCGACGTCCAGGGCGTCCATCAGGAATCAAATTACCAACACCTGATTCACAAATGCTTGGCGAATATACCTTTGACTTTGGATTCGCATATGTGGAAGGAAATCGAGATGCAGCTAAAGTAGCCCAATGTGTGAAAAGATATGTCAGCCCTTTTCTTTCGTATAACAAAATCCCGCATAATGCAATGAAGTTGAATCAAGAAAATGTTCAAGTTCCTTCTGAATTCAGTTTGTTTTCTTTTGAAGAAACAGAGCTAGTGATGAGTACGTTGAAAAAGGCTGAATCTGAAGATGCTTTCATCATTCGATATTATAATCCTTCTCGTCAAGATCAAACGATTAGGTTAGATCATCCCACTATTTATAAAGTGAGGGAAGCGAATTTAAATGAAGTTAGGGTTGATAATCAACACAAAGAATCCAACATATTGTTTTTACCTAGTCAGGTGAAGAGCTTTTTGATTCAATAGCCAGGGAGGTGGAGAAATGAATGTATTGATTGCAATGGACTCATTCAAAGGTTCTCTTTCCTCGAAGGACGCAGGTGAAGCAGTTAAGGTAGGTGTTAAGAGAGTCTTCCCAAATAGTTTCGTTGAAGTTATTCCTGTGGCAGATGGAGGAGAAGGGTCACTAGAGGCAATCCAGACAATTCCCGGACAGTTCGAGACGGCGGAGATTCATCAGCTAGACGGGAAGTTAAGGGATGCTCGGTATTATCGAGCGGGTCAAACTGCTTATATTGAATCAGCTGAAGCAGTTGGATTACACTTGATCTCTTCTGAAGAACTTAAACCTTCACTGTTAACAAGCTACGGTGTCGGTGAATTAATTCAGGATGCAGAGGCCAAAGGCGCAAGTGACATTTACGTTTTTCTCGGGGGGACTGGTACTACGGATGGAGGACTTGGAATGTTACAAGCACTTGGATATACGTGTTTAGATCACTCCGGTAAAGAACTGCCACTCCTCCATAACCCTTTGCAACATACGATGACGATCCGTAAAAGTAACACGAAGCTGAGCGCTAACCTCTATTTGGTGACAGATGTAGATAATTCTTACGCAGGAAAACGTGGAGCGGCTTATGTTTTTGGACCACAAAAAGGGATGAAGAAAGAAGAGATTCCCTCTTACGATGCTGCCCTTCATAGAGTGGCAGACCTTCTTTCTATATCCGAACGACAAAAAGGTGCTGGTGCAGCCGGTGGAATTGGCGGAGCTCTCTATTCTCTTGGCGCAACTTATGTACCTGGTATAAAGTGGATGCTTCAACTTTTAAAAGTAGAGGAAAAGCTGTCTGTCGCGGACATTGCTTTTACTGGTGAAGGGCAAATCGATCGTCAAACGGCTTATGGGAAAGTACCGGCTGGTGTTGGAGAACTAGCCAAAAAGCATCGTGTTCCTTGCATTGCATTAGCAGGACAGGTCGTTGAACCAGTGCATAACTTATATGAGAAATTAACTGGAGTTGTTTCGATACAGCAGGGATGCCATTCACTACAACATGCGCTTAAACCAGACATCGCGAAAGCACAACTTGCTTTTTCAGCTGAACAAGTAATGCGCATTTGGAGTAGCGAAAGAGACAAGTAAACGATGAATAGTGATCAAAGCCCGATTCCTTTCTAACGCAAGAAAGGAATCGGTTTTTTCTCTCCATTATTTAACTAAAGATTCTCTCATGAGTTCTTTATAAGTTGAAATCTTCTTTGTTAACATGTCATCCGTCGCGAGCAGTGTTTCAATTTGATCACGAATATACTGCTGGTGTTCTTCAAGAAGATTAAGACGGGCATTCGCCGTGTGCTCTCCTTTTAGAAATAGCCGCGTATATTCTTTGATCTGGGATACGGGCATTTGGGTTTCTCTTAATTTCTTAACAAATTGCAACCATTGCAAGTGCTTTTCGTCGAATTGTCTAACACCACTATCATTACGAACAGGCTTAATGATTCCTTCTTTTTCATAATAACGAAGGGTATGAGCACTTATGTCAACCTTTTCGGCTATTTCACTTATCGAGTACATTCAATCGCCTCTTACTTTTTAGTTATCGTTTGACTTAGAGTGCACTCAAACGTCTACAATAAGATTGTATCATAATGAATAAGTGGAGGGATTGGCATGAAGTACACCGTTATTACAGGAGCAAGTTCAGGTATTGGATATGAAGCTGCACTAGCGTTTGCGGCAAGAGGGAAGAACCTTGTCATTGCTGCGCGTCGCACAGCCAAATTAGAAGAGTTGAAAAGCGAAGTACACAAAATCAATTCTGACCTTGATGTGATTATTCGTGAAGCAGATTTATCTTTGAATGATAATGTTTACGCATTTTATGAAAGCTTAGAAAATATTGAAATTGAAACATTTATTAACAATGCAGGATTCGGTAATTTCGATCCAGTTGGTGAGCAGAAGCTTCCTAAAATTGAAACAATGCTTCGTTTGAACAATGAGGCGTTAACGATTCTTTCGTCCTTGTATGTTCGTGACTATGCGAATGTAGAAGGAACGCAATTGATTAACGTTTCATCTGGTGGAGGCTATACGATCGTAGCCGATGCCGTGACGTATTGTGCAACGAAATTCTTTGTAAGTGCCTTTACAGAAGGACTTGCTCAGGAGCTTCAAGGACAGGGAGCAAAAATGCAGGCTAAAGTTCTGGCACCTGCAGCGACGGAGACAGAATTTGCAAACCGTTCAATGGATGTAGATAATTTCGAATATGAAGGGACTGTGCCAAAGTTCCATACAGCAAAAGAAATGGCAGACTTTATGCTAGATCTTTACGATAGCAATAAGGTCGTTGGAATCGTTGATGGCAATACGTATGAATTCCAATTGAAAAACCCAATCTATCCTTATGTAGCACTCAACCGTTAATAAAATCCTCCTGTCGTGATGACGGGAGGATTTTTATTTTATGTAAGTTTCATACTAAATTTCTGAAGTAAATCCATTAACGTTGGTCTCTCATTCCCTTTTCGTCCAATCACATTTGTGGCGGTTACTAACGAATTCAGAACGGCTTCTTCCGTCGCTTCCCCAACGGCACGAAAAGCGGTGTCGATTTCTTCTTCATGAATGTTTTCTAGATATTGAGTTTGCGGTTTATATTGATGAGAGACTGTGTTAGCGGTGGAAAACCCAATGATAACCTCACCACTACCTGTTGTGATAATCGATCCTGTTCTTGCAAGACCTGTAGAAGCCCGTTTAATAATGCGATGAAGCTGTCTTTCAGAAACGGGAAGATCTGTTGCAACAATCACCATGATGGACCCTTTATCCCTTTCTTCCCATGAATGAAGAAGAGCTTCTTTTAACTTCTTGCCTACTTTCTTTCCATTCACGTGCAGATCACGAAGAATACCAAAGTTTGTGACAACAAGGACACCAATGGTATAGCTCCCATGTTGGAGTTTTATTTTTCTTGAAGCAGTGCCAATTCCACCTTTTAACGAGTAGCATAGCATGCCTCTCCCAGCTCCAACAGAGCCTTCCTCTAATGTACTAGAAGTATTTGCGATTGCTTCATGAACGTGATGCTTTCGAACGTGACGCCCTCGAATATCATTTAAGAACATATCATTACATTCGCCGATAATAGGATTAACCGTCCCGGTCGTGTTGCCAATCTCAGGATTTTGTTCCAACATATAATCAAACACCGCATCGGCAGCCGTTCCGATACTTAATGTATTCGTTAAGATAATTGGCGTCTCAAGCGTACCAAGCTCATTCAGCTGAATGGTTCCCATTGTTTTACCAAACCCGTTAAGAACATAGCTGGATGCGATTAGTTTCTGCTGATACAGATTCCCTTGATGCGGTAGGATCGCTGTTACGCCAGTTTGAACCTCCCCATTATTCAGAGTGGTATGTCCGACGGTTACTCCTTCCACGTCCGTAATCGCATTTTTTTCGCCAGGCTCCATTTCCCCGATTGTAACTCCGTAATCTCGCAATCTTTTCTGACTCAAATGATCACTCCTCTTTTCTATTAGTTTACTATTATTTCTATTTCATCCAAGTCCCTAAAGCAAATGTTAACTGTAAAATATGGTATAATTGACGAGACGTATAGAGAGTAATTTGAATTTGTCATGCAACAGATAACTAGTAGAAAAGAGTGAAATAGAATGGGCCGTAAATGGAATAACATTAAGGAAAAGAAAGCATCAAAAGATGCGAATACAAGTCGAATTTATGCAAAGTTTGGTCGTGAAATTTATGTAGCAGCAAAGCAGGGTGAACCGGATCCAGTAGCTAACCAGGCTCTTCGCTTAGTTCTCGAACGTGCGAAAACATATAACGTACCAAAAGCAATCATTGACCGGGCGATTGAAAAAGCGAAAGGCGGAGCAGATGAAAATTACGACACACTTCGTTATGAAGGATTTGGTCCAAGCGGATCCATGGTGATCGTTGATACGTTAACAAACAACGTAAACCGCACGGCATCTGACGTTCGTTCAACATTTGGGAAAAATGGTGGAAACATGGGCGTGAACGGTTCAGTTGCCTACATGTTCGACTCAACAGCCGTATTCGGAATTGAAGGCAAATCAGCAGATGAAGTACTTGAGTTGTTAATGGAAGCAGATCTAGATGTGCGTGACATTATGGAAGAAGATGAGGTTGTTATCGTCTATGCTGAACCTGACCAGTTCCATGCGGTGCAGGAAGCATTTAAGAATGCGGGGATTACTGAGTTTACCGTAGCTGAACTTACGATGCTTGCCCAAAATGACGTTGAGCTTGCTGGAGAAGATCAGGAGCAGTTCTTGAAAATGATCGATGCGCTTGAAGAATTAGAAGATGTGCAACAGGTATATCATAACGTTGAACTAGGCGAAGAATAAAACAAAGACAAAAGAGCGGGCTTCCGGATTTCGGAGGTCCGCTCTTTTAATATGGATTGACATTCGATTATGAAAAATGTTCTTTATTTCTTCTTTTCTTTTTTAATGCTAGAAGCGATGTCTTTAAAGATGCATAGTTTCCAATCGCTGCATATCCGTAAAAATAACCCATAAAGATACCAGCTACAAGGTGATGAGGATGGCTATAAAAGACTGAGATCACAAGTCCTAGAATGATCGCTAGTGTTGGAACAAAGGTACGAGGTATAGGTGTGAGAATCTTGATTAATTGTGTCAGAATCATCACTACAGGCACCGCAAGAACAGCGTCCCAGAAGTTTGTATGAATAACAGGAAATGTCATGACCAAATTCCTTCCCAATACAATAGAATGCTTCTAGTCTTTTCTTTTTTGAATGTTTCTAACCGAAGTTTATTAGAAAATATGTTTTGTGAATAGGGGAGTTCAGTGATTTTGTGGAATAATATGTTAATATTGGTGATGAGGATAATAGAAGTAGTTGTTCAGTTAAAGGGCAGGATTCTGGAAGACTTGATTTCGAGATAAAAATAAAATGTCCCCCATATTATTATAAAGAATCTTATTTAGCTAGATTTTAGATAGTGAAATTATTGAATAGAGGTACTGGTTTTGAAATAATTGGATTGATATTTTTATTGAATTTGCTAAATTGGATGATGTTGGTAGTTTGACAGGTTATAATGAGGTATCTATATACATATAAAATTTCAAGTTAGGATGAGTATTATTACAAAAATATACCCGTACTATATCAATTCAAACAGTAATTTTATAATTCCATCACATGGTGAGAAGATACCCTTTGAAAGTTATGGGGATGAATTGATGTATATATTAAACGAAGAGACTGAAGGAGAAAGCACTTCAGATTATAAAAATGATTTTGAGGAATCGTTAGTGAGAATATCAAATCGTTTAAAACCATTTCTATTAAGTAGAAATATTAGTTTGTTTATTGGCTCGGGGTGCTCAATTGATGCAATCCCGCTTATGGGAAAAACTTTTAAGGATGCTAAAGATAAATTGGAAAATATTGATTTACTTGGAGAGTATGCTCATCCAGATAATAAAAATATTGAAGCATGTTTAAACTGGTTAAATGCTGGATTAGAATTTTTAAGTGAAGAAAAAGAGGACTACGAATTGTATAACAAGTTATATGATGGTCTATTAAAAGAATTAAAAGATTCTATTATTAACACAAAAGAAGATGATGAGAAAACAGCAATAAACACATATGCTAAGTTGTTTAACTTATTGTTTAGTGTTAGACAAGACTCTAAACACCAACCTTTAAATTTGTTTACTACAAACTACGATTTACTAGTCGAACGAACTCTTGAAAGTATTAGTGCTCACTACATAAACGGGTTCAGTGGTGTAGTAAATAGGCTATTTGATCCTTCTGTTTTTAGACTAAGATATGTAGATGATGAAAATAGATACCGTGAAAAATGGGATCCGGTATCACGTTTTGCCAGATTGTATAAATTACATGGATCAATAAATTGGTCTTTTGAAGAAGAAGGAATATCTGAGAAAATTGGAAATATTAATTTTGGCGCAGGTAAGGAATCAGTTATATATCCTACAATCGATAAACATACACAAAGTTTACAGACACCATATTCTGAATTATTTAGAGAATTTTCTATGCATCTACAAAAACCTGACACTACAATGGTTATTATGGGCTATGGTTTTCCAGATGAACATATTAATCAATTAATACAACAAGCTTTATCAAATGAAACATTTAACCTAATTATATTTGGAGATTTAAAAGAAGAAGGGTTAAATCAGTTTTATAATCGAAACCAAAATAAAAATAATTTGCATATCATTGGTGGAGATACTTCTAGTGGGTCGAAAGTACATTACCTTTCATTTCTAGTAGATAATATTTTATACAAGAATAAGGGGAATCAAGATGTCTAGGCATTTTGCAAAAGTATTAGAAGTCACGGCCAATAAAATTTCATGTGAAATAATTAAAAATCAACTCCCCTTTAACTATAAAGGGGAAATTTATGATTTGAATAGCGTGGGGAGTCTTGTTAGCCTCTATGATAGCTTTAGGCAGTATACTTTAATTTATCAAGTTGTAAAAGTATATGAAAAAGAGCAAGTATATAATTCAAATGATTACTCTAAATTTAAAAACAGTATTGTTTTTGATGCTATACCATTATCTGAAATGACAGCAGATAAAGTAGATTTTGGTGTGAGTATTTTCCCTATGGTAGGTGACTATGCTTATCTATCTAGTCTTGAAGAGATGCAAAGAACATTTTCAGGTTCTCAAGAGGGAATAAACATAGGTTCTATAAAATCAATGGAAGTTTTAACTCCAACAATTGACGAGAAAATGTTTTTCTCTAGTCACGTATCTATTTTTGGGAATACTAACTCAGGCAAATCTACAACAGTTCAGAAAATCATTGAAGAGACGTTAAAAAAAGATGAAAATTTCAATTCCATAATATTTGATGTACATGACGAGTATGACATCGAAAGCACCTACAAAATGCCCATTGAAGAGGTTTCAATAGATCCAGCCTATGTAGCTATAGAAGACTGGATAAACTTAATTAACCCTTCCTCGTTAGTCCAACTTCCCATTTTAATAAATGGTATTAAATATGCCCAACATTTAAATGGTGATATCTTAGAGGATTTAGCAGCATTCATTAGTCACTCAGCGTTTAATTCAAATATTGAAACCGCATCAACAAAATTGGTCTTTGTAAGAAGATATGCTAAAACAATTAGTAACAATAATGTTGAAAGTGCTTTAAAGAGTTTTGATCTGAATTATGGGAAGTTTGATAAGTCTGACCTTCTAATGAAGGGGTTGGAAGAAAGGTTCCTCGAACTAACAGGCTTGGAAATAACACAAGGTGAAGAGTATATAATCAACAAATACCTCGGAGATAATAATCCATCAATTAAGATTGAGAACCTAAAAGAAGGTATAAACATCGCTTTAACAATAGAAGAGGCACGCGGTAACTTGCAAGTACGGTCACATTGTCAGACTATGATGACTAGGATTGATTTACTGATATCTCACTTTAAAACATATTTTGAAAATGATATGAGAAAACGAAGAAATTTTGATAATATATTTACTGATAAGGCCACTAAAATTTTAAAGGTGAATCATTTATCTGATGATACATTGCGTTTTATAACTCATTTAATATTGCGTATAGCGTTTAAAAAACAAAAAGCAAGTAAGAAACATGAACGAATCAACTTCATCTTTGATGAAGCTCATAAATATATTAGAAAATCCAAAATAGGTGAGGACATAGTCACTGATATATTTGAAACAATAGCGAGAGAAGGAAGAAAATTTGGAATTTACTTATGTGTTTGCAGTCAGCAACCACATGAATTATCTTCAACAGTAGTGTCACAATGCGGTAATTTTATTTTGCATAGAATGAAAAATAATTTAGATCTAGAATTTATACGTAAAAGTAATCCTTATATAACAGAATTGCAAATCTCGAGACTCTCTTCATTACCTACGGGCACTGCCTTATTTTTAGGGGACTCTATCCCTGTGCCACTAGAATTAAAAGTACAACCGTAGGATCAATAAATAAGGGAAGTTGACTAAGCAGGATCAGACTTCATTGGTCAAATTACCTCGAATTTGAGTCTTTATGAATTTCGGAGCGTTAACCTAAAAAGGATTACGCTCCTTTTTGTTTAAGTTAATAACAGGAAGGATTGAGGAACAAGGAGTTCCGACAATAGTAGCGATCAAGCAACAAAAATTTGAAACCTTCTATTGCACAGAACGTAGTATAGATACACTTATGAAAAATAGAAAGGGGTTTTAAATGTGGGCAATAGCGAAAATGTGTTTTCATTTGATAAACAAAAGGGAAAAAAAGAGAACTTTAAGAAAAAGGCAGTACATACTGCAAGAGAGTTTACTGACAATCATTCAGAATCATTAAAGGAATCAATAAAGTATGTATCAGATTTAGGAAAAGATTTTTCAAAATCCATTAGATATGGAATGGGAAAAAGAGCAGAAACAGTAAATAAGATGTATGATAAAGCAGAAGATAATGCTGAAAGAGAAGATATTAGAAATAGTGAACTTAAAAAAAGTTACTGTCAGTATGGTTTGACGGGTTTAGGAATTTGTTGTTTAACTGCAGTATCAATAACCGCGATAAAGAGCAATACAAAACTTTTTTAGATTCTGTTTGGATACGATTAAATTAAATAAAGTATTTAAGTGTTTGAACGAATATACTCCAACTAACGGGGGCAACTCAAAACTATTAAATTGAGTCCATTGTTCTATTAAATCGGAGCAATTCTGTAATATCATATCAGGGTAAAGGTTAAAGAACCATCTCCATTTATCGGGCGTAATTCCGCACTAAGGAATTACGTCTTTTCTTTCAAGATAAGGTTGAGTAAGTGGTTGGGTTTTGAAATAATTGGAATTAGGAAATAGGTCAGGAAAACGGAATAAGGTTGTTATAGAAAGGATGATAAGAATGAGTGCGGTTTTCACTTTGATTGGGGATATATTTGCTGCTATTGCAGGTTCGCTTGTGAAACAAAAAAGAAAAATGGTAGAGAACCTAAAGATTAAACATACTGTTTCCATCATTATATTAGGAGCTTTTGTGTAATAAGGTAAGCTTAATTCATAATGAAGAAATGGGATGGAGGCAACTAGGTTGATTGATGAATTTAAAAAAATTGTAGAAAGTTCTACTGAACAAGAAGTGAAATCATTGTTATTTCAAATTTTATTAAGGATTAATATGGTTGAAGAAGTAGAGCAATATTCTGATACACAACTGGTGAAGGATTTGAAAATGGCTTGTAACTCGTTTCTGGAGTATAAAACAAGTCAAATCAACAGGGAAGATGTAACCCAGTATCAAGCAGTTCATATTGTTTTTGGTGCTTCTCTTTCAGGAAGTTTAAACATAGTTTTTAAAAAAATGAAGTTAAAAGATACCGAGAAAATCATTTCCTTTTCAGATTTGTTATCTATTGGTCCAGTGTGGCGATTACATGAAAAGAATGGTCTTAGAAAAAGGTATGAATGGTTAAAGAATTATATAAATTTTGATGATGAAGATATAGATAATTATCAAGAGAATTTCAACGATGCGACTTTAAAAATTAGCGCTATCCCAGAAAATACGCCAATTATTTTCTGGGTGGGTCATAACGCACATGAACAAACAGCTCTAAGGTACGTTCTTTATCTTTTAAAAGGAAAAAATAATGATGTCTCTTTAATAGATGCAACTACAAAATTTAAAGATCTATTCGATACAACAGATACGAAATATACTTTGTTACATACAGGGGAAATTTCACCTGAGAAATTAGAGTTGATTTATAAAAACAATAGGAAAAATTCACCGTTGTCTCAAGATGAAAGGAAACAATTTGAGGAGGAATGGGAAGCGTTATCTACTAAACAAGAAGTTCTTAGGATTTGGAAAAATAGTGAGATATGCAGTGTTGATGAAGCCTATTACGATGACTATATAATTAATGTAGCCAAAAGGTTACATAACGAGCAAGAGCATGATGAATTTATGAAATCAGCCCGAGTTATTGGAGAGGTCATCGGACATCTAGATCAATATATCGGTGATCAGTATATTGAGTACAGGTTAAGAAATTTAATATTAGATGGAGCCTTTGACATCAAGGGTATTCCAAAAGCTATGAGGTATTATAGTGTGAGACCCAGATAAAATCTTATTAACTTAATAGATTATTTTGATAACGAGTCTTCAAAAAACTCGGAGCAATTGTTGAAAAAAGGTAAGCGCTCTTTATGAAGGTTTAAGGCAGGATTTTTTAAAGTGTTATCTAAAGAACAGGCATTAGCAGGAATACAAAAACATCTAGTTGCTGATGAAATAATTGAATATAGTATTATGACTTATTACAAAGCTGAAAGTGGTTTTCTGGACTAGCTGGTGGGGCTTCTACCTCGGCAAATTAGTATAGAACTGTCAGCGTACTAATAACTACTCATAACATGAGAGGACTGGTCATTTTGAAAAGTTTAAGCATGGTAAAAATATGGCTGAGTGTTGGGCTACTAAGTTTAAGTCTTATAAGTTTAAGCCTCTTTGGAGACGGATTAAAGCAGACCGAGGCAAAAGAAAAAGTAGAACAAACACAAAAATCAAGTCATGAGACTGGCCAAAAGTTCATGCAGCTTGAGAAAAAGTTTGATGCTCGGCTCGGCGTCTATGCTATTGACACCAGTACAAATCGCACGGTCGTCTATCGACCTGATGAACGGTTCGCCTACACATCCACCTATAAGGCTGTGGCCGCAGGGTTAGTGCTACAGCAAAACTCGATTGAAAAACTTGACGAGGTAATCACCTACACCAAAGATGACCTAGTCACGTATTCGCCAATTACAGAGCAACACGTGGACACGGGGATGACCCTTAGAGAAATTTGCGATGCTGCTATCCGATACAGCGATAATACCGCAGGGAACCTTTTATTGCAGAAACTCGGCGGACCTAACGGCTTCGAAAAAGCACTAAGGCAAATCGGCGATCATGTCACCGAGGCTGATCGCTTTGAGACTGATTTGAACAGTGCCATCCCAGGAGACATCCGTGATACAAGTACAGCAAGAGCACTTGCCACCAATTTGAAGGCTTTCACGGTCGACGACGTTCTCCCGAATGGTAAGCGTGCAATCCTAACAAATTGGATGCGGGGGAATACTACTGGAGACGAACTAATCCGTGCGGCTGTACCTAAAGGATGGGAGGTAGGCGATAAAACCGGAGCAGGAGACTACGGAACACGAAACGATATTGCTATCGTTTGGCCGCCGAATAGAGATCCCATCATCATCGCGATTCTATCCACCCGTGATACTAAGAATGCCTCCTATAATAATGATCTTATAGCAAAGACAGCCAAGGTCGCACTGAATGCTTTCAAGTGATTTTCCGAAACGTTCTTCAACAAAAAGACACTGTTGTTTAAGGTCAAAGGTTGAAAATAATTAACCTTTTTTATAAAACCAAAACTTAAATATGCTAAAAAAGAATCCATTTTGATCATTTTTTTTCAAAATGGATTCTTCTTATTTATCATAAAATACTGGTTTGGAAGTCAATACAATAATAAGAATAAGTTGCAGAAAACTTTATTCAACAAACAAGTGCTTTATGTTGGGGTATATTGAAATAGAGTAGGGGAACCAATCTCAAAAGTTCTTCAACAATCTCGGAGCATTTGCTTAATAAAAAGTAAGCGCTCCATATAGTTTAAAGTCAGATTGTGGAAGGGGTGAGTTAAACTGAAAATGTTAAACAAGATTGGAGAGGAATATAGAAAAAGTAAGTTGTTTTTTGTTATTAAAGCTTTCTTATCCGTAATTACATTGTATTTCGCTGTTAGGGTTATGGTTATGTCTATATCTGCATTATTAAATTTTACTCCTTTAGCCAACAATATGAATTTATTGCTTTTTGGTATGCTCTTCTCTTTAGGCTTATCCAATTTAGTTAAGGTCATTGAAATGTTAATTTACAAGGAAAAAGAGTATTTCACTTTATTAATTGTAAGTACAATTTTTATTCTTGGTGTACCCGTATTTATACTCCTGATCTAAGATGTTCGTTAACAATCGGGTGTAAGTCAAGAATATTGGATAAAGTCCTTTGTTCAGTTATCTCGGAGCTTATCTGTAATAAGATAGGCTCCTTTTAATTTGAAATAAAGATTGAGTAATGTAGGTGCGTTTGAAATAATTGGTATTAGAGGTATACGTAGCAAAGGCGAAGCTTTAATTCCGAGATATTTTAATGAATTGGGTGGTTTAATATGAAGAAAGAAAACTCAAATAAGGTTCCAAAGATCTTAATATTGGAAAGAGAGGCGCTATGAAATATTTTAAATGGTTTCTATTAATAATAGGTGCATCAGCTACAGAAATAGCTATCTTGATGAATGTAGAATCGCTAAGTGCGGAAATGATTTCTTTAAACTATTACTTTGTAGGTTCTTTGGTAGTTATATTAATGATATATCCATTAAGTGATTCCCCCTCAAGAAAACAATACAAATTAATCTTAGTATTAATTGCCATCGCTTTTGCTATTCTAGCTGCAGGGGTACTGAGAAACTTTGATTTCCTCCGTGAAGAACAAGCATTACTTCCTATGTTGGTAGGTTTGGTCGGTTACCTCATATTAGCATTTTTAATAATGATGAATTTCAGGAAAAAAACTAACTAATTTTAAAAATGGTTTACTTTGTTTTATAAAATTCTCCTTTATATATTGAATAGTCGTTAACATATCAGAAAAAATTATTAGGGGGAATTAAATTGCCTGTAGAAATTATGAAAACCGAAAAAACAGTACTTAACACCCGAACAAGTTAGAACGAAGGTTGTAGAAGATTATTCTTATAGCTATCAAGTTATTGCTCTCTCAATGGCAAGTGTTACCATCGGTGCATTAACGTCAGTGGCTGGAAAATGACGATATTCCATTATCTCGGAGCTTATCTATAACAAGATAAGCTCCTTTTAACTGGAATTAAAGATTGAGTTATCCGGTTTTGTTTGAAATAATTGGTATTATATAGGTGGGTTTAGAGGTTTCATTTGACTTTGTGTAAAAAGGAGTTGGGGGTTAATGGAAGGAATGTCTGGCAAAATGTTTATTGCAATATAGAAGTGCAGACCTTTGCGACAGAAAAATGCAGAGTCCTGCACTTATTTTAATAAGGGCATAAAAAAAAGACTTGCCAG
>NZ_JBITPM010000055.1:0-9563 GCF_050467905.1 Pseudalkalibacillus sp. NRS-1564
CACTGGTCTCGAACCGTCCCCGTGATTCTTTTAGGACCATTTTGTTCAACTTATATTAGGACGTCGAACCTGTCTTTTTGTATCTCCACATACTAGCACTTCCTTATAAAACGCTTTTCAAAGCTTGGGTTAGCATTTCTTCAAAACTACTATATTCTTCTACTATATCTCCACTTGGTTTATCAAGCTCCAAAAAATGTATGTTTATCTATGTCCAAACAATACCACGAAATATTTGAATCCCCAAAAAACAAATAATTACCTTCCCATTCATTTTCTTGCCAGATTTCATTCGCCTCAATAAAACCATTATTATTATCGTACTGATTGGCATTATAGATAACCAAACCATTAAACTCTAAACCGTTTACTTTTTTCAAAAAAGCCTGATATTCCAATACCTCTGAACTTTCACTTGAATTGCTTGAAATCCATTTTCTTATTTCATTGATATTTTTATCGTTAGCAGATGACATTATTGACTTTCCATCTTGATTTTTAATCTTTTCAACTTCAGTAAGTAAGTCTAACAACATGTCTTCACCTCTATTTTTTCGTTGTGGGGTATACTATGCCTTCTGGGAATGGCCATTTAATAATAATTGAATCTCCTACTTTCATAACTTTTGTTAAATTTTTATGCGAACTTTATGATTTGGGTCGTTTTTAATTAGTATTAAATTGCTAAGATCATTATTTCCTCCATCGTCTAAAGGTAGTTTATGATGAACTTGGTACCCATTCCTTTTTAAGATTCCTTTATAGTATTACGAGAAGAGGTTTTGAGAAGCAACATGATCTAACACTCTTAGTGTGAAGGCAAAATATCTTAATGATTCAACACTTGTCGAAGGAGAATAATAATGAAAATAACTGATTTAGCTATCAATCAGATTTCCCCCCCTGGAAAATTAAAGAGAAAATAACAGGCTTTTGATTAAATAGGTTCTAAATCAAATGTTGGGGTAGGAGATTCATCTCCTACTCCTTATCCTAGTTGAAAATGACGAAATGTTTTGTACTGATGATGTAAAAGGATTTTTCTTCGTAAGCGATCATATCGCTTGAAACCAAAGGCGTTTCGCTTAATCACTTTCGTTTGATTGTTTAATCCCTCGATAAAACCATTATTATAGTTCAAGGCAAAACTATTCAGGACTTCTGTTTGCCAGTTCTTAAGCGTTTGAACGGCTTGTCTGAACTCCTTCATGTTCGCTCCTTCAACGGTTTTGTAGTAATTGTAGAGGGACTGTTTCACTTGATGAGGCTTCTCTTGTCCGATTATTTTCGCTTCCTCAAACCAACTTCGAAACGCTTCTTTTAATTCGTAAGCCTTTCTTAATTCCTCGGATAGTCCAAGATAACGGTCTAGATACCACTTTTGTTTCTCACTCAACTGCTCATATCGCTTATAAAATACGTGCTTCATTCGTTTACACTTTTTCCGATCATAATCATGGAAAGTCTGTTGAACTCTTCTGCGTACTCGCTCTAATGCCCAATAGATGTAGCGACAAAAATGAAAGCGATCGGCTACAATAATTGGTTTTCCCAGGGCCTTTTGAACGGCAGACTTGAAGGCATAGCTCATGTCCATGATGACTACTTCGACTTGGGATCCCTTTTTGCGAAGATAGTCCTTTACGGTCTCAATGGAGCGATTAGGGAGGATATCCAAAGGCTGTTTTGTTTCGCCATCCGCAATGACAACCTGATATTTCCCTTCATCCGTATCTCCTTTATATTCATCAATAGCGATGACACGAGGAAGATCACTCACTTCTTGAAGCGTTGGTGCGGTTACTTCATCAAACCGCCTGATCGCAGTTGAATGCGACGTACGAAATTGGGCTGCGGTATCCTTGAAATTCTTCCCCTGCACGACGCGTAATCCCAGGGCCTGATTCCATTCCTTTGAGTGGCGCTGATAGCGATTAACGATCGAATTCCTTTCAGCGAATCGTTTCCCACAAGCGCAAACGTAACGGCGCTTTCGATAAAACAAGAAAGCCGTTCGCTCAAATACTTTAAGGTGCTGTACTTTCTGAGTCCGATAATCATGAACACGTACAGTCCATTCTTCACATTGGGGGCACTGGTGCGCCTTCTTTGGCACTTCAATATGAACATGATACTGGCCATTAATGGCTTCCACTTTTGATACCTTCACTTCTTCTAATCCGGGTAATTTCATGTTAAAATGCACGTACACGCAACTCCAATCTTTTTCTTGTTTCTCGTCAATTCAAGTTTAAAAGATATAGGAGCTTGCGTGTGTTTTTGTGCTTAATTTTCTTAAACCCCAACAAATATTATAGAACCATTAAATAAAATGACCCCGGTACAATACCAAGGTCATTTACAAGCAGCATAGGTCATTTTTTATTAACTGTACATATTAAAGGCTACAATTCAATTTGTCCCACACTTTTTTTATTTTTCTTCAAAGGCCGCCATTCTCTTCATTAAGTCTGTATCAAATTGTTCTTTATTTTGATTTACATATTTAAACTCAAAATACTCAATCCGATCTGTAGGACCGAATTCGCTGTTATGCCAGTTAGTGTAGTCAAAATGCACATTCAATTTACCAGACGCATTTAAAATGAATGCAACTGAAAACCACGGTTCTTGATCATTGTCTATAAACACCTGCTGTACCTTAGTAGTAAGCTCAAACAATTTATGAAGTTCTTGATCATATGATTTCTCACTAACATTATATAAATCTGGTATATCATGTGAGTACACTACTTCATTTTGACTATCAACAGGGATGAAGAAAAAATATACACCGCCCTCATTTCCCTTTACTTCTCCATTGAAATAAATCTCACTCCATTCAACTGGTATCAATTCGTTAACATGTTGTGCAATTTGTTCATATAAGTTATTTAATTGAAGTTCAAAACTCATAATTTTAACCTCCTGATTGGTTTGATATCTCTAGCCTAACTTGTCTTTTTCCTTCAAATTTGTATTTTATTATAAATATGCGGCTATGGGGACAGGTATCTTGTCCCAGCAAATATTTAATAAAACAACACTACAGAATTAATCTGATCATCAGCTTTCTACAATTACGGAAGCATTTCTGTATCGTTTCTATACTAATACCACAATTCCCGGTGGGACGGAGCTGCTGGTTTCCTTGCTTGTAAAAATAAAAAACCGTTGAGTGCATCATTAGTAAGATGCGCCCAACTGGTTTTCATTAACACTTGTTTGTAAAAGTTTATTATACGTAGTGATGCTTCACATACTCTTTCACTGGTTTCGAACTTCTCCACGATTTTTTTCGGCAGGCGATTACTATACTATACTTTGTATACCAATAGATTAATCTATATATTCTGCTACACCTATATAATTTAATTTATATCCATTTTTGTCTATTGAATCTACAGCTCTACCATCTTTATCATAATTATAGTTATAAACTAAAATAATGGTATTATATTTAGCGTTTAACTTTACATCAATAAACTGCTTTATTAATTGATCATCGTATGAAAATTCCACTAGAAGCTTTTTTATTTCATCTTCAGAGTCAGTTATCCAATCTTTTTCAATTAAATCTCTATTATAATAACCCAATTTAAATTCTCTCTCAAAAGTAGAAGGAATACTGTTTCCATCTTCATCATATTTTATTTCAGTATATTTTTCGACCTCATCAAAATTTCTGAAGTTTCCCAACCACAAAGATACATAGTCTTTCATTTTTTTACCTCCTTAGACCTTCTGGTAAATCCATAACTCCATTTTTCATTCTATTACTAGCCCATTCATTTAAGCGTCTAACAAAGCTTTCATAATCAGGTGCAGAATCAATGATCTTTAATATTTCATTATGTGCTTTTGTAGAACCTCGCCTCCCATGTCGCCCTGGCGGATTTACAAATTCAACATCTTTAGTTAGAGACCTCATTTCTTTTATATCGTCTATGCTCACACCCCACTGTTTAAATTTAGGTGTTCTCGCCACAAGATGCCACTCAGGGTACAGCGGGACAGGTACCTTGTCCCAGCAAATATAAAACAAGACTGAAGACATCACTAACGGGACGGGTGACCTGTCCCCACGTCCCTTTAGCCGTTAACTTGAAGAGGATAGGTAAGATCCTATCCTCTAATAAAGCTAAATATGGTATTTTTTACTGTTTTATTGGATATGTCCTACGTCACTGGTTGGGAGGAAGAACCTGTCCCCATGTCCCTCCTAAGACTCAGGTAAAGTAATAGACTATGGTTTCGTTAAAGTAGGTGGCGATGCGCGAAATTCCTTTATAGGCCGAGTTGTCGCCCAGAAACTAACACCTGAACAGCGCAAAAGGCGCGAAAAAGCTTTGAAAAAAAGGGACAGAAAGGAAGGAACGTCCAATCTGCCCTAAGAAGAAATGATATTCAAGTTCTTGTGACCAACATAACACAAGAAAAATTAGGTCCTCAAGACCTGTATCCGTTGTATACCCTTAGATGGCAAGTTGAAATCATATTTAAAACGTGGAAATCCCTTTATCAAATCAATAACGTGAGAAGGATGAAACAAGAACGAATGGAATGCCATTTATATGGCACTTTAATCAGAATTCTTCTTTCTTCCATGACAATGTTTCAGTGTCGGTATTATTTGTATCAAAACCATCAAAAAGAGATATCCGAATACAAGGCCATGGATCTAATCAAAGGGTTCCTTCCTTACTTAGAATCCGCGTTGTGCTCGGGCATAAAAGCAATATATGAACTTCTACTAACGGTCTATGAAAATACAAAGAGACATGGGACTAAGGACCATAGAAAGAGGCACCAAAGTCCGTTTGATGTTTTAGGCTTACCTTATAAATAACAGGGATGATTATTTTTTAAAAGCTCTTAATTAAATACAAAGTGGATGGGATCTCAAATGGAAAAATATTGAAAAACCATAACGGAACGTTCATTTCATACTCTATGTTTCCATTAGCTTGACGGCTATGGAACCTGTCCCCATGTCCCTAAAAACTGGGAGGGGATGGATTCACCATCCTCATCATAAGTTAAACCCACATAATCTCCTACTGAGTCATTTTCTTCAATATTACCTAACCAAACTGAAACCCATCCCTGATTTTCCATTATAATATCCTCCTAGTTTAACCTGAGACCTTTTGGTAAAGGCATAACCCCACCTTCAAGTCTGTAATTAGCCAGTGGGACCTGGAACCCGTCCCTTTGTTCTCCGATTTGAAGGGTTCTACTATTATATTTGAAAATTCAAAACACCAGGTGACCAATTTAGTAGTTTGGTTCACCTGGTGTTTTATAGATTTTCACTTGCCTCAAACAGTCCCCACAAGTTCTAAAAAATCATTTTCCTACAATCCTTGTTGGATGTTTTCCTCCCTCAGTGGAACTAGGAACTACCCTCTAGTTCCCTAATTATATCTTTCTACCTTTTCACATCAAAAGTCTTCTTCCCAAACTTCTTTTGCATCCAATAACCTTTGTAATAAAAATTCATAAAAATTTTCTGCAGTGTTAAAGTCATCTAGTCCTCCTTGCTTATTCCAAGCTACCACCGGGCATTCATTGTTCTCCATCTTGCTTGTATCTAAGCAATAAGCAAATTCATCTACATCCTCAATAACTACTAAATTATCATTCAATCCTAAATCTCTATAACTTTCTGTTTCAATAACCACAGTAGAAATATTAGACTTGGCTACCCCCAAAATATCTATACCATATAAACCACCGGAACCATAATTATTTAAGAACCACTTATAACTTTCTGGAAATATTAATTTTAGACTATCTTGAACATTTTCAATTTGTTTAATATCTATTCCTCCAGTAAAATCATCTGGTTCAGCATTGCTATTAATAAAATTAATTAATTTATCTCTATTCATTCAATATTCCTCCCTCTATAATTCACCTAAATCTATTTCTTTAGCTCTCCATCTCCAATATTTCAATCTAAAGTTGCTGTATTGTTTTTTCAAAACAGAATCATTTCTAAAACTACCCCCATTTTCCACTAAACCATGCAATATTCTATCGTATTCTTTATGCATACTACTAGGAAGCTCCACCATTGCCCCAGGCTCTCTTTGGATTAAATGATGAAGTTCTATTTTAGTTCCATCTTTCCAAATTGGAGGTCTTCCGCTTTTCATTAATTGAAGGTTTGTTTTGCCGGTTTTAGGGTCAACTCTCTCGTAATCAATATCTATTCTTTGATAAACTCGCCTACTAGTATCCTTAACTTTCCCATTAATTTTAGTAGTTCCTTTATACTCTACAGCCTTATAATTCTTGTATTCTTTACCCTTATTCTTTGTACTTCCATCCTTCTTCCCACTAATAATATGAAACGTTTCCCTAGCATCCTTCCCCATATCTCTCACAGTATTATGAGGAATATCTCCAACTCCCGCCAAAGCATAATCTGTTCGCAACGGCACCTGATAATCGAGGACCTTTCGCACAAGATCTTGCATATCCACTCGCGTATTCATTAGTGGGCCCTGCACCACTTTTTGATAAGTCTCTTTCATAACTTTCCTTGTTCCATCCGGATGAACCGTATGCTTGATATTACTCATTTTCGCAGTGCCGCTTTTAGGTATACTCACCCTCGCCCCAGCAACCATAGCAGCCAGCCCAAAACTACTCAACCAATGCTCTTTCGAAAAATCGTCTTCTGGGTTCACCGCATCTTTCACCAGATCCGCTCCGCCACTCGTCAAGTAATTCACAAAATCATAAGGTGAATCCATTGCTTTATCAGATCGTTCGTCCATTGCACTAACAGCACCTCTTACGCCGTCGAACAATCCTGAGGTGAGGTAGTTACCAAAGTCATAGAGAGAATCCATTTTCTTTTCACCACGCTCTTGAAAGCCAGCCCAGTAATCATTACCAATCTCTTTAAAACTATTAACCGATTCAATGAAAGGATTCTCATTTTCCTCCCCAGCCGATTCAACTTCCTGTGAAGTTTGCTCTTTTTTCACGCTAGCCGCTTCCGCTTGGCTCGCAGCAATCGCCGAATAAATATCACTCGAATGAAAAGATGCGGCATCGTAGTAGATCGATGAAACCTGATTCCCTTGACTCGAGGCATTCATTAATTCACTGAACAAAGCGGTTAGGACCTGCTCATCACTTTCCAACATCGTGTACTTACTCGTTAATTCTTCATCAAATTGTTCAACGCTCTCAATCGTCTCTTCTCGTTTCATCTTTGCTTCATCAAGTTGTTGATCGACTTCGTTTCGAGAAAAAACATGTAGTGGTTGAATGTCGCTGATGCGATCGAAAATCCGCTGCAGATCTTCCTGCTGCTCTGCAATCATTTCTCTCGCTCTACTTTCGCTATTCGATAGCTCATCTTCTAAAAAAGGAAGCTCAACAGTTTCATTTTCAAGATTTCTTGACGCCGCCCCTTCTGGAACCCCATTATAAAAAGCGATATTTCGATCAACGAGCTGAAGCCATAGACTTAACACATCAAGTTGAGCCTGATAAAAGCCTTTGATTGCATCAGCACCTTTGCCTTTAAGGGCTTCATCAAGTTCAACGATACTTTGAAAAGCCTTTTGAAGGGTAATTAACTGTTCTCGTAGCGTTTCGTATTCCCTTTTTCTTGTCGACATCGTATCAAATAAGGTTGAAGCTTCATAGACTTTCACTTATAACGACTACCCCTTCTTTAAGATCTTGTAATAGCTTCATCCTGCTCTTTAAGTGAATCCACATTCGCTTTCGTATCCTCTAAGTTTTTTTGGACAACCGTCATATAATCCTTCATTAAACTTTGGAGGTTTTGTTCACGATTAATCCAGGCATCTGTATAGTTCATTTTGTTACGCCCCAGTTGACCTCCTGAAGGCTCTGGTAACGTGAGATGTTGAACGGCACTCATTGCTTCTTCTAATTTCGTCATCACTTCTGAATAATTGAGTTTAATCTCCGTAGAAGATCCTCCGCCAGAAACGGCTTTATACATCAGAAAATCCTCCCTTTAATATGATTGATTTTCGCTGATACATCTTCCGCATAATCTTCCCCTTTATGTAACAAAGATTCTGCTTCATGTGCGAGGCTCCCAAGAAAGCTATAGTGACTTTGCTGCGCTTCAAGAGCGTGAATACGAGAGTCTATGACCCTTTGGTACAAATCGTACTGTTCATTCCCTATCTGACCCATAGATTGATAGGATGCCTCTCGATCAGCATCATATTTATCGGAGAGTGGGCCCACCCATTGGTCTGATAAATCAGGTCGTCGCAAATTCTTAATTTCCCCGAGCAACAAAATTTGCTCACGATTAATTTCAGCTTTCGCTTCTCGTAGCCTGTGCAAGTTATCAGCTATTTCACTCGCTTTTCCATTTAACAGTTCTTGAAGACTACTCAACTCGCCATAAATCCCCATTACTTCACCTCAATACCTTCAACATGAAATCTTCTTCACAAAAGGATTTATCCCGATATCTATCTTACTATTTACCCAATTCAATTTATTTCCAATCAATAATTTTTCATAAAAAATGAGCAAATAGTAGGGGAATCATGAACTGATTAAACTTAATAGTAATGTTTCAGCTCAGTAATTCCTGAGTGGACACCGAAACAGGTACCTTTTCCCAGCAGATAACTAATAGATCAACACTGCAGACATAATCATAACCTTTCTACAATGACTGAAGCATTACTGTATTACTCGATTTCTGGTGAGACGAGAAACCGGTCTCCATGTCCCTCCTATATTGGATAGCATAATGTTTAATGAGTTTAGTTGCTTCATCTTTATCGACTTTAATAGTTTGTATATCATTTGGAGTAAGTTTGATAGTTGTAATCATTTTCTATTCCCCATCATAAATCATAACTGTTTGATAATTTTACCACATCAATAAAAAGGCTTGTCTCAAAATAAAACATTTCATAACAACAAAAAAGCCCACCAAGCGGCTACATCAGCCAACTCAGCGGGTTTCATTCATTACTTCTTCAGCGTATAATATATTTTGCTTGCTTGAACAGATTCAGTGGGACGAGGTACCTGTCCCCGTGTCCCTTCATCAGAAACCACCTCGTTAAGACAACAATAGCATAGCCGCTCCTGCCAAACATCAGTTAAAATAATGGTAGCTTCTTTATTCCCACAACGATCACACTTTTTCATAACGATCTCCCTTAACTAGATCATACTATTCTTATGTTTTGCATTTTCTTTATTATGACATAAGTTAAATGGCAGAAGTAAATTCAATTTACCACACACTTGCAATCCTATTCTAGCGTTTATAGCTGGGGACAAGGAGTCTGTCTCTCCAACTTCACTAGCTGCCAAATGAAGATTAAAGCCACTATCATTTTTGATAGTGGCTCATTTATGGCACGAGTGGATCATTTTCTTGTAATAAGTGGATCGAATAGATGGCAGGGATGGGTCTAACCCATGTCCTTCTTCACTGCCATCGCTTGTGTATGCTGGAACGAGGAACCTGTCCCTATGTACCTCAATTGGTAAAAAATGAATCACGAGAACCGTCCGAGACCAGTGAAAAA
>NZ_JBITPM010000056.1:0-8016 GCF_050467905.1 Pseudalkalibacillus sp. NRS-1564
TTATGTCCCAGCCTCTTCTTGTTCAGTAATTCTATTTGCTTTTATCAATACATGAAACAAGGCGCTTTTCAATGTCAGAGCCAATATCGCTTAAGTTGTCATCACCCGTTAAATTTAATAATGTTGTTGGCTTGGGCATTCCGATTTTAGTTTGACCATCTTCTTCATATACAACAATTTTACATGGGAGAAAGTACCCAACTAATTTGTCTTCATTTAGAACGCGCTCAGCCTCTTTAGGATTGCAAACTTCTAGAACACGATAAGGTGTATGAAAGTCCATTCCTTTTTCTTGTAACTTAGCAGATAGATCGAAATCCCATAATACACCGAATTTTTCTGTCTGAAGTTCCGTACTTAAATCAGAGACTGCCTGTTCGACTGTTTTGGATGTTTCAACTGTGTAATGAAAACTCATTTAGAACAACCCCTTATAATAAATATCGTTATGCTTTATTGGTATACCCGGCATCGTATATTTTAAACGAGTCCATATGAAAAAACAGGCGTTTGTCGCCTGTTTTGTTTATTTCGTCATTTTGAAAGCAGCATTTAGTTGGCCACGAATCATTTCATCTCTGATTTTATCTTTGTCTTTCTGCTTTTCTTTCTTATATAGCTTTTTGATTTCAAATGTTTGCATACCATCTTCAATTTGATTGGCGATATCCATTAATTTCTCTACATCCGTAAATGAAAATTTTCGAGTTCCGCCACCAGATCGTTCTGGCAAAATTAGTCCTCTTTCTTCGTAGTAGCGGATTTTTCGTAAAGATAGTCCCGTTAGTTCACTAACTGAACCGATTGGCAGAACTTTTTTATCTTTGTATGACATCTCCAGTCACTCCCTGTGGATATATTCATAATGCAGCTACCGCTACATATACTATTGAAGTCTTCTAAACTGGCAATCTATTATGATTATAGCATAGGCTCTAAAAGAAAATGTATCGTATGTTAGAATACCTAACGTATGATATGCGTTGTTCGCAAAGAGTGTGTGAGGAAAGGTGCCATAAGACTTGCGGATAGCCAAAGAGGGTGTCAATATAGAAATGTGCAAACGGTTGTATATATTACTAAGGAGGATGTTGCAATGGTATATAAAGAAACCGTTTTGATCACAGGTAAAGTGACAATGACCTTTTTAATGGATTTTGTCAAAAGTGCGAACGAGTTTAGTAGTTATATTATTGTTGAAGTTGAAGGAAGACGATTAAATGCTAAAAGTATATTAAGTATGGGACGGTTAACAACTCATTTTGGGCCAATGAAAATTATTGCAAATGGACTCGACAGTGAAGAGGCTTTATATCACTTGAAAAAGAGGTGTGAAGTTGTTCAGAAGAAGAGTGTTTAAATAGATAAAGAGGGCTTTTAAAGTAATTAAAATGGCGCTCTATTTTTGTTTGCCCGGACATTGTACGAATGTCCGGGTTAGTTAAGCTAGTTATTTTTGTTTCTCAAACGCTTTTCCTAGCTCTTCTGCTTTTTTTAGTTGCGTCCGTAATACAAGACAATATTGATCTTTCGAATTGATATTCCTTTAAAGAAGTTATTCCAGCTTGTGTTGTTCCTCCTGAACTTGTAATTTTTTCTCTTAATAAAGTTGGAGATTGATTAGTGCGACGGAGCATGTTTGCGGCTCCATTCATTGTTTGAAGCAGCAGCTCGCGTGCTGTATCCGGGTCTAGGCCATTTTGAATCGCAGCTTTTTCCATGCATTCAACCATATAGTAAAAATAAGCTGGGCCACTACCAGATAACCCTGTTACAGCGTTCATTTTATCTTCTGTAACCTGTACAACACTTCCGATTGTAAGGAATAAGTTTTCTGCAAATAACAGGTCCTCTTTCTTAGCGAAATGACCTGGAGAAATCGCTGTTGCGGATAATCCAATCATAGCTGATGTGTTAGGCATAGCTCGAACGATAGGTGTGCACGTTCCAATAGCCTCCTCAACATAAGAGGTTGTGATTCCGGCGAGTACAGAGATAATAAGATGGCTCTCATTAATATATGGTTGAATATTTTTTAAGGCAGTTTCTGCGTCAGCAGGCTTCATGGCGAGGATGATTACTTTATTGTTCTTTAATAGCTGCTCTATGTTCTGTGTAGTTTGCACATTGTATTTGTCTTTAAGTTCTTCAAGGCGATCCAAGTTTGAGCGGTTCATCACAACAATTTGATTTGCATGAATAAATTTTTCTTTGATCATACCTTCGATGATGGCTTCTGTGATCGATCCGGCACCTATGAATGCGATGGTGTGTTTCTTCATCTTACTCATCCTTCCATATAAAAACGCCCATTCGTCTTTATTTAAAGGACGAATGGGCGTTATCCGTGGTACCACCTTCATTTGATATCATAGCGATATCCTCAAGTACCCTGTAACGTGGGAAGCGGCTGTGTTTTCACAGCAGGCTCCGGGGCAGGTTCAAAGTAGGCGAAGTGAAGGAATTTTTCAGCCGGTGAATTCCTCTCTCTGACGCTTACCTAGTCTTTTACTAGTCCCGTTCAAAGCCAATACGTTCAATCTAATTTTACATAGTATGCAACGAACAGGGAGAATTGTCAATACCCATTGTCGGAAAATTCAAATTTAATTATCTTGCTATAATGACAAATAGAGGGAAGAGCGGTAGAATAGAATTAGTTCATGCAACGAAAGAAAAGTAGAGGTGGCGGGTAATTTGAATATAACGAAAGCTGACGTTCTTTCAATGACGGTACCAACACCATTTGCAGTTGGCCCTGTTAATTGTTTTTTAATAAAAGGAGATGTGCTGACGCTTGTAGATACAGGTCCGCGAACACCTGAGGCACAGCGAGAACTCAATGAGCAGTTGGGAAATTATGGTTATGCGTTCGAGGATATTGAACAAGTAGTACTAACTCATCATCATCCAGATCACATTGGACTGGTTGGGGGTATGATGGAAAGAGGAGTACGCGTGCTTGGACATTGGAAAAATGATCGCTGGCTTCAAATGGGCGATTCTTTTTTGAAAGAAAATGATACATTTATGACAAGTATCTATCGAGAAGCGGGCGTGGCTGATCAGTATTTTGATCATGCTCGCGACACGCGTGATTATCTTGCTTTTACAGATCGAGCGAAGTGCGATATCCATCTATCAGAAGGGGATGGCGTCCCTGGATGTTCAGAATGGACGGTCATGGAAACTCCTGGTCATGCACAAAGTCATATTTCTCTATGGCATAAGGAAACAGGAACGATGATCGCTGGCGATCATCTTATTAAGAAAATCTCATCTAATCCGCTTCTTGAACCGCCCTATGTGAAAGGAACAGAGCGTCCAAAACCACTCATTCAGCAGCGTAATTCTTATCGGAAAACGTTAGATGCTCATTTGCAATATGTATATACGGGACATGGAGAGCCTATTTTAAATCCGGATGATTTAATTAAGGAGCGCCTAAGGAAGCAAGAAGAACGCTCTGATAAAGTAGCGTTGCTCTTGCAAAAACAGCCGCTAACTGCTTTCGAAGTATGTAAGGAATTATTTCCAGGTGTTTATAAGAAGCAAGTGGGCCTTACACTTTCAGAGACAATTGGTCACTTAGATTATTTAGAGTCGGAAAATGTCATCGTGAAAATAAAGGATAAAGAACAAACTTATTATCGGTATAAGCTGTAAGAGGAGGAACTAATGAAAAAAATAAAAAACAAAGTAATCCTGATCACCGGAGCGTCAAGCGGTATAGGACGACAGCTAGCTGTTGACTTAGCTAGAAAAGGCGCTAAACTCATCCTCGTTGCTCGTTCCGAAGATAAATTAATGGACGTTAAGAAGCAAATCGAAGAAAGTGGAGCATACCCTCCAGCTGTATGGAGCCTGGATGTAGGTGACCGTAAGCGGGTTGATCAACTATTGCCTTCTTTGCTGAAGGAAATGCCACCTATAGACGTATTAATTAATAATGCGGGATTCGGGAAATTCGATGCTTTTGTAGATGCAGATATGAAAGATATTGAAGCAATGTTTGATGTGAACGTATTGGGACTGATGCGCTTTACATCTCATGTGCTGCCTCGGATGATTGCAAAAAGACAGGGACACATTGTTAACGTAGCATCACAGGCAGGTAAACTTGCTACTCCAAAATCCTCCGGTTATTCTGCTTCCAAGCATGCTGTGCTTGGCTTTTCGAATAGTTTAAGAATGGAAATGAAGGAACATAACATCTTTGTTACTACAGTTAACCCAGGTCCAATTAATACAAGCTTTTTTGAGACAGCCGATAGTAGTGGGACTTATATTAAAAATGTTGAAAAAATGATGTTATCTTCAGAGAAGGTATCAAAGGAAATCATAGCAGCTATTGAAAAAAGGTCGACGAGAAGTCAATCTCCCAGGCTGGATGAACGTAGGAGCAAAACTTTATCATACTGCTCCAGGCGTGGTTGAAAAAGTGGCGGGTAAGTTTTTTGATCAAAAATAATGAGTTGTTTGAAGAGCGCTTTTAAAATGCTCTTCTTTTTTAGGTTGCCTTTTCTAGGAGCCGTTCGTTTATTTGCCCCTGCCTAAGGTTAAGTGGATCGAGGATGATGAAAATATAGGCACTAGTGGTGTTTTCATTAGAAAGAGCCACTCTTTCTTTCGTAGAGAGAAACAATATGCCTGCTACAGTGATGATTATTTGGATTTTAGCTGACTATCGTGATTTCCCCTTTCTTTACTTCCTATTGGCTAAGTAGCTGCTCCGGCTGCACTAACATTTTTTTGAAAGGCGTTCACGCCCATAATAATTGAAATCAATTCTTCTGCTAAAAGGTTACTTGACATATTCTTAAGTTCATAATTCGCTGATTCAAAATAGCTATTTGTTCTTTGAAAAGTAGCTATCTCACGATTGGAGTCATTGGTTATGCTGTATGCTTTTGAAAATGCAGGTGACGTTATAGTGAATTTCTTACCGTCTTTGAAATAATGGAATTTCTTTGATAGAAAAGTAAAAGACATTTTCACGCAACCGAGTTCATCGCCATTTTTTCTTCTAACCATCCATTTGTTAGCGAAAAACGTAAAGGCTCCCTCCATAGTAATGTCTCCATTGACGTCTTCTATTTCGACTTTAGAAGAGAACGCGCTTCTAAGGTTAAGTGCCCTACCGTCTCGCGATCGCTATTGTAGATGTCTGTTCTTCCTGCCGAAAAAAAGTTATCCGAAAAAAATAATTGATTCATACTAATCATCACCCCCTCCTCCATTTATACGATTAATACAGTAGAGAAGTTTCGGAATAATCTAGCTTATTAGATATGTGAATGGAAACGTTGATGAAATAATAATTGTAGTCAATAGTAATAATGCTAAAATAAGGAAGAGGATTTTACTGGAATAGAAGTTTATCTATCCAGCTAAAGATAAAAAGCGAGGGTGTAAAATGAAAAGTGAACTAGTGAGGATATTTAATGAGAATAGAGAAGCGATCGGCAACGCATCTCGAGAAGAGGTACATAGAGAAGGTTACTGGCATGAGGTTTTTCAATGCTGGTTTGTGCGGATCGAAAATGGTGTTAGAAAGATTTACTTTCAGCTTCGAAGTGATCGGAAAAAGGATTTTCCAGGGCTGTATGACATCACAGCGGCTGGTCACTTAATGGCTGATGAGTCTGTTGAAGACGGAGTGAGGGAAGTCGAGGAAGAGCTCGGAATTGGTGTTTCCTATAATGAATTGACCCCGCTAAAGGTCATAAAAGCTTCGATTAAAAAAGACCACTTTTTTGATAATGAAATCGCCAACATCTTCCTCTATGAGTGTAATCAGCCATTGGAGAAGTTTAAACTTCAAAAAGAAGAAGTTTCTGGAATCGTACAAGCTGATTTTGATCAATTTTATGACCTTTGGTTGGGAGAGCGGGATGAAGTGGATGTAAAAGGATTTTGCTTGAATGACGATGAAGAGAGAATAAACGTGAATGAAAAAATCAATAAACTTCATTTTGTGCCACATGAAGTCTCTTATTATCAATCGGTTGTGAAGGAGATAGAAAAAAACTTCACACAGAGTGAAGATAATCTGAGGAGGTAAAAGGGGTCTCTAAAAAGAATCGGGTAATGCTGTCTTATTACTTCATTCTTTGGTTCTTCATAAAGTATGGTCCAGCCGAGCCAATGGTAACTTGTTTTCCCTACCTTCAGGCTTGTTATTGGGAGTAAAGATTAAAGTTTCTGCAACGGGAGAAATGCACCACTAAAATCGATCAAGTAGGAGAGCAGAATATGAAAACAAAAACCTTACCTTTTGTTACGATTAGAGAACTATCTCTATTAGATGTTGAAGATCGCTATCAATGGTGCCTGGATCGAGACGTAACGAAGCATCTGAATATGCCGGCGAAATATCCTCCTTTTACACGAGAAGAAACAATGAACTGGATTCAAATGTGCATCACTCGAAAGAACGGGTATGAGCAAAGAGCTATTGTAACTGGTGAAGGTCAACATATTGGCTGGGTAGACTTAAAGAATATTGATCAGTTAAACGGTCATGCAAAGCTAGGTATTGCCATAGGTGATAAACGCTATTGGGGGAAAGGCTATGGGATGAGTGCCATAAAAGCTATGCTTCATTTAGGGTTTACGGAACTTAGTTTAAATAAGATCTGGCTAAGAGTAGAAGTAGATAATGGTAGGGTAATCAAGTCTTGCAAGCAGTGTGGCTTTGTTGAAGAAGGGATATTGCGCGAGGATCGGTATAGAGAAGGAAAGTATGTCGACCGGGTTAGAATGAGTATTTTGAGAAGAGAAGTGAATTAGCAGATTTTATATCCAATTATTGATTTGTTTACCTAATATTGTTAGCCTTTATGTTATACTGTTTTGTATGAAAAAGGTACTAATCTACTAAACTTATTCGCTAAAGGAGAAGCAGTATGAACTGGTATTTGAAAGTATTAAAGAATTATGTGAATTTCCAAGGAAGAGCAAGGCGTAAAGAATATTGGATGTTTACTCTTTTTAATGTTATTTTTTCTATTGTCTTAACGATAGTAGAGTCTCTAGCTGATATTTCCCCATTTTTGACAAGTATTTATTCATTGTTCATTATTTTACCTTCGCTTGCTGTAACTGTGCGTAGATTGCATGACACTGGAAGAAGCGGTTGGTGGGTGCTCATTGGACTTATTCCTCTAATTGGTAGTATTGTCATTCTGGTCTTCACTTGCTTAGATAGTGATGTAGAAGAAAACCGTTTTGGGAAAAATCCTAAAGTAGTATAGTTAGCTCAATTTCCATTATTCTGATCTCATTTGAACCGCTAATCTCCTTGATTGGCGGTTCAAATTCTAGTTGAAGGTGAAAAGTTAATCGCTTGTTCCAGCTTATTTGTAAATCTCCTTCTTTTTGAGGGAATGTCTTTACTTACGTCGGAGGGATAGAAATGAATCCAATCTTAATGGAAATTGAAACAGTACTTGAAACAGAACGATTAATGTTAAGAATGCCTGAATACGGGGATGGTAAAATAGTTAATCAAGCCATTCAATCTTCTATAAGTGAACTGAGGCCCTGGCTTGGCTTTGCTAGAGAAACGCCGACTCCTGAGGATACAGAGATTAATACACGAGAGGCGCATATTAAATTCCTAAAGCGTGAAAGTTTAAGGTTCCTGGTGTTTTTGAAAGAAACAAATGAGTTTGTTGGATCCACTGGGTTTCATAACATTGAATGGGATGTTCCAAAGCTTGAAATTGGGTATTGGGTGGCTACGAAGCAAAGTGGTCATGGCTATATGACTGAGGCCGTTCAGAAACTTACTGAATATGCGCATCAGGACTTGAAGTGCAGAAGGGTCGAGATTAGATGCGATCGAGAAAACGAGCGAAGTCGTGCGATTCCAGAACGATTGGACTATGATTTCGAAGGAACTCTCAAAAACGAAGATATGTCGATCGACGGAACACAGATAACAGATACTTGTATCTACGCGAGTATTACTTAATGGCTTTGTGAATGCTCCAATCAAAAATGACTCATGCT
>NZ_JBITPM010000057.1:0-1841 GCF_050467905.1 Pseudalkalibacillus sp. NRS-1564
GCTGGGACATAAATAGCCTAAATTACTGAAAAAAAGGTCCCGTTCATCGGTTTTTGATGAACGGGACCTTTTTTGGCGTGTTTGTTCCTATTCTTTTTAGCTTTGTCGGTAATCTTGGCGGTGTACTTTCTCAAGTTCACCGCCATGAGCGCAAAGCCTAATTCATTTTTGACTTTTTCTTTGCCCCTAACGGACATTCGAGTAAAACCCAAATTAGCCTTCAGAAATCCAAAAACTGGTTCTACGTCAATTTTCCGTTGACCGTAGATTTTTCCCGTTTTTTCTTCTGAAAGCAGTTCTCGAATGATTTTCTTTTGCTCTTCCCATTGGGCATTATAATAGATCTTTCGATTGTTCCCTTCCTGCGCTTTGGTACACTGCGAACGAAGAGGACAATCTGAACAGTCATCACATTCATAAACCCTGAATTCCCGTGTGAAACCTCCACGATCGGTGCGATGAGAGAGGTGACGGAACATCAACTGTTGTCCGTTCGGACATATGAACGAATCCCTTTCCTCGTTGTAGGCCCAGTTGGCTGTGTTGAATTCATTCTGCTTGAAACGCTTCTTTTTCTCGGTGCGATAGGTACTGTATGTTATCAGTGGCTTGCGCTCACGATTCTTCAAAATATCCTTATAATTTTCTTCGCTTCCATAACCGGCATCGGCGACGATATAGTCAGGGAGTGTAAAAAAGTCGTTCTCGATATGGTCGAGAAAGGGACGTAATGTACGTGTATCCGTCGGGTTTGGAAAGATATCGTAAGCGAGCGTATATTGTCCTTCTGTCGCAATTTGGAGATTGTAACCAGCTTTTAATTGCCCGTTTTTCATGTGATCTTCTTTCATGCGCATGAAAGTGGCATCGTGATCAGTCTTCGAATAACTGTTGCGTTCTTCGAAAATGGCCATGTCGGTCTCGTATTTCTGTTTGCGCCCTACGATATCTTTCAACTGCTTGAGGGATTGCTTCGGCCCTTTTCGCTCGGACCGAAGTTTTTTTCGCTCGTTTACCTCTTCACTGGCGTCAATCTTCTCACTCAATTCCTCCACCTTATCTTCCAGCTTTTCTTCGATTTTTAAAAGCTCTTCAATGGAGAGTTGTTCCGGATTTTCTCGCTTGATCTCAGGAATGATTTCGTTTTCAACCAACTCATCATACATTTGGTTCGATTTTTCGATCAGACTGGCACTATACCTTTCAACAGACTTGCGCCAAACAAACGTAAATTTATTGGCGTTCGCCTCAATTTTGGTTCCATCAATAAAAATCGCTTCCTGATCAATCGCCTCTTCTTTAACCAAATGACATCGAAACTGAACGAAGCACTCGCGAAGAAGCTCCATAGCTTCGGGATGGACACGGAAGCGATTGATCGTACGGTAACTCGGTTCATAACCTTGAGACAACCACATCATGCGAACGCTATCGTAAAGAAGGGCTTCAATCTTTCTTCCTGAAAAAACCGATTGCGTGTACGCACATAGAATCACTTTCATCATCATACGTGGATGATAAGAGGGACATCCTGTATCGCGTAAAAAACGTGAGAAAGCTTCATCTGGAATCTGTTCGACCAGGTCGTGAACGGCATAGGCAATATCATTTTCTTGAAGTTTCATTCCTAAATCCATAGGTAAAATCACTTGATTCATGTTATACTCTTTAAACATAAGGGCACCTCCGATGGTTATTGTGTGGTAACTTTAATTTTATCAGATGGTGTCCTTATTTTCTTATTAAAATGAGATGAAAAACATAAAAAGAGTGGCACGGGGAAAAAAAAAACGTTTTTGTGTTGTTTCTTTTCCCCCCCCCCCCCCCCCCCCCCCCCCCCC
>NZ_JBITPM010000058.1:0-10149 GCF_050467905.1 Pseudalkalibacillus sp. NRS-1564
TCGGCATGGGTGAAGATCATGAATGCCGATCGTTTTGATCTGAAAACGAGTAAGGATAAGATGGCGTCTAAGGCTTAATAAATCATAAAAGCACCATCTCAAACGCTTCTAAGCGTTTGAGATGGTGCTTTTTTTGGATCGTCTTTCAATTCCTGATGTTTTCACTCGTAAATCTAACTTATTTTTCTAATGGCAAACGAGAACTGAGAATCTCACTTTTGCTTTTTAACATATATGCATTTCTTTTACTAGAGTAGTCAATAATCATATCTTCTTTGAAAAAGGATTCGTGCTTAACTCCTAAAATCACAGGCTTATAATTAGTCTCTACCAACTTCTCACCTGTCTGTGCTTTATTGGATGACAAAGCCTTAAATGTAATCCAGTCGGCACCAATGCTACATCCACCTAAACTAGGATTAAGCTGAAAAGCTACGTAATCCTCTGTATTTAACTGTTCAATTGCAGCGTCCGTAAACGTAATAGTCAAGGTCCTCACTCCTTCAAGAATACAATAATGCTTCACGCCTAAACCATATCACACCACTATATCCGATTCAATTTAATTGCACTCTATTCGATTGCGCAAAATATATTCTCAACAGTCATTACAATTATAAAGACGTATCTTTCTATAAATCGACCTCTTTATTGCAACTAATTAAAATCCCACCTTAACTTTGGAGTTAAGGTGGGATTTAGTGAAGTTTATTATAGCTCTAGTACGGCTACGCACTCCACGTGCGTGGTATGCGGGAACATATCAACAGGCTGAACTTCCTTCGTTTCAAACCCGCCATCTTCTAAGATGCGTAGATCACGAGCGAGCGTAGCCGGATTACAAGATACGTACACAACTTTCTCAGGCTTCATATCAATAATCGTTTGTAGCAGCGCTTCGTCGCAGCCTTTACGTGGTGGGTCAACGACGATCACATCAGGCTTGATGCCCTGCTCTTTCCAGGCTGGAATGACGTTCTCTGCTTCACCTACCGCAAACTCTGCGTTTGTGATGCCGTTTAGCTCGGCATTTCGCTTCGCATCTTCAATCGCTTCTGGTACGATTTCAACGCCATATACCTGCTTTGCTTTTTGCGCGAGGAACAGAGAAATCGTTCCGATGCCGCAATAAGCGTCGATGACCGTTTCATTCCCAGTAAGTCCAGCGTATTCAAGCGCCTGATCGTAAAGGACTTTCGTTTGATCCGGGTTTACTTGATAAAACGAGCGTGCTGAAATCGCGAATTTAATGTCGCCGATCGTATCGTAAATGTATGGTGAGCCCCACAGGACGCGGGTTTCGTCACCGAAAATCACGTTCGTGCGCTTGGGATTTACGTTTTGAACGATTGATTTCACTTTCGGAAGTTGCTCAGTGATGTCTTTGATGATGTTCTTTCTATTTGGTAAGTCTTTGTTTTTTGTAACGATGACGACCATGATGTCGTCCGTTTGTTTTCCGTATTTTGCAACAACGTGTCTAAGCGTTCCGCGATGTGAACGCTCGTCGTATGCGCGGATGCCGTATTTTTCAGCGATCTCTTTTACGACGCGAAGAACTTCGTCGTTCTCCTGCTCCTGAATGAGACACTGGTCCATGTCGATAATCTGGTGACTGCGCTGCTGGTAGAAGCCAGCGACGATCTTACCATTCTGTTCGCCAACTGGTACCTGAGCTTTGTTGCGGTAGCGCCATGGGTCTTCCATGCCGAGCACAGGATGAACGGGTACGTCGATTTTCGCGATCCGCTCCATCACATCTTGAACTTGCTTATGCTTGAACTTCAACTGGCTATCGTACGTAATGTGCTGTGTTTGGCAGCCTCCACACTGATAGAAGATTGGACACGGCGGCGTGTTACGGTCTTCGCTCTCAACTTTCACATCAAGAATCTTTCCGAAGCCGTAACCTTTCTTCGTTTTGATCACTTTCACGTTCGCTGTTTCGCCAGGGATACCGTACGGGACGAAAAGCGTGTAACCATCTATTTTCGCAACGCCTGCTCCGTCATGGGAAAGGTCTCTGAACTCTACTTCAACAACGTCATTCTTTTTTACAGGTACTTCTTGATTACTCATTTGGTTTCCGTCCTTTTCCGTTCAATTTCATGTACAAAAATTGTACCACAGTGTGAATGGATCGCGAAATGTATCAGCGCGGTGCTTTTTGCATGTGAGGCAAGCTCGATTTCATGGTTTATTGGCCAAAATGGGATTATATTGGCTAAACTCACGATATATTGGCCAAATCTGAAATATATTAGCCAAAATCAATTTTTATTGGCCAAACCCAAATTTCCTCCTCCACTCCCAGATCCTCCACTACAACAGAAAAAGCCAGAGCTCTCAGTCTCTGACTTCTCCCATACACTTCACTTCTACTCACCTGAAATAGCGCGCTTGTGCGCGGCTTCTTCTTCGTTTGTATGTTTCTCGCTCGTTTCTTTCGGGACGATCATTGTGATGTGACGATATAAGTTCGTAAACTCTGCTGGAAGTGGGCCGCCGTACTCTCCGTCCAGGTTGAGCTGCATTTTATCGACTGATTCTACTTTGATGTGACTTGCTTTTTTATAGACAACATTTGGATCATTAATATGATCACCACGTAGCGCACTACTTGCGATCCGAATGAATTCTGCGATGTTCGTCTTTTTCAAAATCATGAGATCGAACAGTCCATCATTCAATGACGCATGAGGGGCTAGCTTTTCAAATCCGCCGATGGAATTTGAGTTAGAGACTAGAAAAAGCATAATTTCATCTTCAAAGAGTTTTCCATCATATTCAATCCGAGTCCTCGCCGGGCGAATGGATGGAAGCATTTCGATGCCTTTCATATAATAAGCTAGCTGGCCAAGCATTGTTTTAAGCTTACTAGGTACTTCATACGTTAATTCAGTCAGGCGTCCGCCACCTGCGATGTTGATAAAGTAATGTTCGTTTACACGACCAATATCAATTGGCATTTCAAGGCCGTTGCATAGGACATCCATAGCACCTTCAACTGTGCGAGGAACGCCAATCGCTCGTGCGAAATCGTTCGTTGTACCAACTGGAATAATCCCCATTTTTGGACGATACGGCTGCTCAGCGATGCCATTGATTACTTCATAAATCGTTCCGTCTCCACCTGCAGCAATAACAAGATCAAATCGTCTTTCTACAGCGATGCGCGCTGCTTCCGTTGCATCCCCTTCACAAGTGGTTGCATGGGCAGACGTCTCGTACCCATTTACTTCAAGGCGTTCTAAAATGTATGGCAGCGAGCGCTTCACTTGTTCTCTACCGGACGTTGGATTATAAATTAGTCTTGCACGTTTCATCCTTCATCATCCTATCTTCTCTATCTTAATTCTTTCATTCTGATTTGCATGTATGGTTACTTTTTTGAATTGGTTTGGACAATAATCGTACGCGTTCTCTTAAGTAATGTCTTCTTTTATTTATATGATAGTCGCAAACAAAAAACGCCCACATTCTCGTGACCGTTTTCCACCGCTTAACCTTCTGTTCTGATTATAGGCTTTTCCCTAAAAAAAAGCAAAGCCGAAAAAATGCGGATGAGGTATACAAGCTTGCACTTCTATATAGACAATAAAAAAACCCTCCGCAATGGGAGGGTTTCACAATTTATCGCTTATCCATTTCTTCAACAATGAGTTTGTTTACCATTGGAGGATTTGCTTTTCCTTTGGTTGCCTTCATCACTTGACCAACGAGGAAGCCGAGTGCGCGGTCTTTCCCGTTTTTGTAGTCTTCGATGGATTGTTCGTTCTCGTCAAGAATACCTGAAACGATTGAACGAAGCTCGCCTTCGTCAGAAATCTGCACAAGGCCTTTGTCTTTAACGATCTGTTCAGGATCGCCGCCTTTTTCGATAAGATCTTTGAATACTTTCTTCGCGATCTTAGAAGAAATTGTTCCTTTCTCGATTAGAGAAATTAGTTTGCCTAATCCTTCCGGAGTTAGGGCCACTTCATCAATTTCTTTATAGTTCGCATTTAAGTATGCCGATACTTCACCCATCAACCAGTTTGAGGCTTGTTTAGGATCAGCTCCCTGGTCAATCGCTACTTCGAAGAAATCTGACATTTTCTTGGACTGAGTGAGTACCATCGCATCGTACTCTGGAAGATCATATTTCTGCACATAGCGCTCACGACGAGCATCTGGAAGTTCAGGAATATCTTCGCGCACGCGGTCCATCCACTCTTTATTAATCGCAAGACGAACAAGGTCAGGCTCTGGGAAGTAACGGTAGTCGTCAGATCCTTCTTTCACACGCATCAGAATTGTTTTCTTGCCAGCTTCGTCATAACGACGCGTTTCCTGACCGATCACGTTTCCTGCTAGAAGTTCTTTCTCCTGACGTACTTCTTCGAATTGAAGACCTTTTTGTACGTTAGCAAATGAGTTCAAGTTCTTAAGCTCAGTTTTTGTACCAAACTCTTCTTGTCCATATGGGCGAAGAGAAAGGTTCGCATCGCAACGAAGAGATCCTTCTTCCATTTTACAGTCAGACACTTCCGTATATTGAAGAATCGCTTTAAGCTTCTCAAGGTAAGCATACGCTTCTTCAGGTGTACGAATATCCGGCTCAGATACGATCTCAACAAGTGGTGTACCCTGACGGTTGAAGTCAACTAGAGAATGGTTCTCTCCATCAACGTGCGTGAGCTTACCAGCATCTTCTTCAAGGTGAAGACGCGTAATACCGATACGCTTTGTTTTGCCGTTTACTTCAATATCAATCCATCCGTTTTCACCGATTGGCTTATCATATTGTGAGATCTGATAAGCTTTCGGATTATCTGGGTAGAAATAGTTTTTACGGTCAAACTTCGTATCTTCTGCGATTTCACAGTTCAATGCCATTGCCGCACGCATCGCAAAATCAACAGCTTGTTCGTTCATCACTGGAAGAACACCAGGATGACCTAGACAGATCGGGCAAACGTTCGTGTTAGGCGGCGCACCGAAATTCGTTGAACAATTACAGAAAATCTTTGTGTTTGTCTTCAGTTCTGAGTGAACTTCCAGACCAATAATAGTTTCAAAATTCATTTTCAGTCGTCACCCCTTACAGCTCTGGTTTAGCCTTATGATGATCCGTTGCTTGCTCAAATGCATGAGCTACGCGGTAAACGGTCTTCTCATCAAAGTGCTTTCCGATTATTTGAAGTCCAACAGGTAGGCCATTTGATAAACCACAAGGTACGGAAATCGCAGGAACGCCTGCAAGGTTAACCGGGATTGTGAGAATATCATTCGCATACATCGTTAGCGGGTTATCAATTTTCTCGCCTACTTTAAAGGCTGGTGTCGGCGTTGTAGGTCCGATAATCACATCGTAGTCCTCGAATACTTTTTCAAAGTCATTCTTGATGAGCGTACGAACTTTTTGTGCTTTCTTATAATAAGCATCGTAATAGCCAGAGCTAAGTGCAAATGTACCAAGCATAATACGTCGCTTCACTTCGTCACCAAAGCCTTCGCTTCTTGTTTTCTTATAAAGATCAAGAAGGTTCTCAGCTTCAGCACGAACGCCATAGCGGACGCCGTCAAAGCGAGCAAGGTTAGCTGATGCTTCTGAAGAAGAAAGAAGATAGTATGTCGCTACAGCATATTTAGAGTGAGGTAGAGATACTTCCTCCCAAGTTGCGCCGAGCTCTTCAAGCTTTTTAAGTGATTGAAGGACGCTGTTCTTCACGTCTTCATCTACACCTTCAGCAAGGTATTCTTTCGGTACAGCAATACGTAGTCCTTTTACATCACCAGTTAGGCTAGAAAGGTAATCTGGAACGTCAACGTTCGCTGATGTTGAATCCATCTTATCGTGACCTGCAATAGATTGAAGAAGATAGGCGTTATCTTCTACGGTGTTTGTGATTGGTCCAATTTGATCGAGTGATGATGCGAACGCGATCAAGCCAAATCGAGAAACGAGTCCGTAAGTAGGTTTTAATCCTACAACACCACAAAAAGCAGCTGGCTGACGGATTGAGCCACCTGTATCAGAGCCAAGTGAGAAGAAAACTTCTCCAGCAGCAACAGATGCAGCTGAGCCGCCGCTTGAGCCACCAGGTACATAATCGGTGTTCCATGGGTTACGCGTGCCAAAGAAGCCAGAGTTCTCATTAGAAGAACCCATCGCGAACTCGTCCATATTCAATTTGCCCACAGTGATTGTTTCCGCTGCATTTAAACGTTCAACCACCGTTGCATTATGTAATGGGTCAAAGTTGCTTAGAAGCTGGCTTGACGCTGTTGTACGAAGGCCTTTTGTGACGATGTTATCTTTCACACCTACAGGGAGACCAAAAAGAAGCCCTCTTGCATCTTCTGTACCGAGCTTTTCATCAAGCGCTTTTGCTGCTTGCATTGCTCCTTCTTCATTTAACGTCATGAATGCTTTTACCTTTTCGTCGACCGTATGAATACGATCAAACGAGGTTTGAACAAGTTCACTGACGGATAGTTCTTTCTTATGAAGCAAGCTGTGAAGCTCACTTATGCTTTTATCAAACAAGGACGTTGCCTCCCTTACTCAAATATTGATGGAACTTTTACTTGACCATTCTCTTTATCAGGTGCATTCTTCAATGCTTCCTCACGAGATAACCACGGCTGTGCTTTGTCTTCACGAAGTACATTTTTTAAATCGAGAACATGCGTTGTAGGCTCAACGTTCTCTGTATCTAATTCATTCAGCTGCTCCGCCATTGAGATAATGTCATCAAGCTGAGTTGTAAATTTTTCGACCTCTGCCTCATCCATTTCTAGTCTGGCGAGATTAGCTACATGCTTAACTTCTTCTTTGGTAATTCTGGACATCACTTTCACCTCCACAAATTTCGAACAACCTGCAATATATAGATGATACCAAAAACAAGCTTCATTAAGCAACAGAACGCCGTCTGTTCCAATTTTAAACAAACGTTTAATTAAGAAAATGTAATTAAACGTTTGTTTGACTGCTGTGCCGTACCCGCAGACTAAAACGTTCTCTACTATACAAGGCATTTCTCAATAAAAAGACTCACCCATCTCAGGGTGAGTCTTCAAAAAGGATAATATTAAAATTCAGATGTCTTAGCTGCTTCAAATTCATCTTCAATCTCTTTACCAGGTTCTTTACCTACAAAGCTGAATGCCATAACAGCGATCCACGCAAGAATAAAGCCTGGAATCAATTCGTAAAGGTCGAAGAGTCCGCCTGATAATTGAGCCCATAGAATAACGACTACTGCACCCGTGATGATACCAGCAAGGGCACCATTACGCGTCATACGTTTCCAGAATAGACTCAGTATAATTACTGGCCCAAATGCGGCACCAAACCCGGCCCACGCATAACTTACAAGATCAAGAACACTGCTATCAGGGTTGTAAGCAAGTAGAATAGCTAGTAACGCAATCGCAAGAACCGCGATACGACCTACCCATACAAGCTCAGTCTGACTAGCATTCTTACGAAGGATCGCTTTATAGAAGTCCTCCGCAACAGCACTTGAAGATACAAGAAGCTGAGAGTCAATTGTACTCATAATCGCAGATAGGATTGCAGCAAGCAAGAAGCCGGAAACCCACGGATTAAAGAGCACTTGTGTAAATTCAATAAAGACTGTTTCCGAGTTCGGAAGGCCCGCATCGAAATAGGCAATACCGATGAAACCAGTAAAGATTGCACCAAACAATGAAAGAACCATCCATGACATACCAACAAGGCGTGCTTTAGGAATCTCTTTTGAAGATTTAACTGCCATAAAACGAGTGATGATGTGAGGTTGGCCAAAGTAACCAAGTCCCCAACCAAGCAGGGAAATAATCCCCATAAAGCTCATACCAGTAAAGATATCTAGATAAGTTGTATCCGTTGCACCAACTTGATTAACAGTTTCGCTCCAGCCACCCATTTCATTTAGGGCAACAATTGGCACGACAACAAGTGCAAGGAACATAAGTATTCCCTGGAAGAAATCTGTCCAGCTTACCGCTAAGAAACCACCGAGGAACGTATAAGAAATAATAACAAGTGCACCGATCCACAATGCGCTTTCATAGCTCATTCCGAACGAGCTTTCAAACAGGATTGCGCCCCCAACAAGACCTGAAGACGTATAGAACGTAAAGAATACAAGAATGACAATTGCCGAAATCACGCGAAGTGCTTTCGAACCATCACGAAAACGGTTTTCAAGGTAATCAGGAACCGTAATCGAATCATTCGCCACTTCTGTATAACGGCGAAGACGCGATGCAACAAACTGCCAGTTCAGGTAAGCTCCGATTGCGAGCCCAATCCCAATCCAAATTTGACTCATACCACCTGCATACATTGCACCAGGTAGTCCTAGTAAGAGCCAGCTACTCATATCTGATGCTCCGGCACTAAGTGCTGCAACAGATCCACCTAATCTTCTTCCTCCAAGAACATAATCAGATAAGTTACTTGTCATTTTGTAAGCAATTAATCCAATTGCGAGCATACCGACAAGGTACACTATAAATGTGACTAACGTTGGCGTCTCAATACTCATCGAGTACTATTCTCTCCTTTCGGTAAAAAAAGTTATTATTGATAATACGACTAATAAAGGCATTGGTATAAGTAGCCAGAACCATGTTGCGGTAGTTAAGGTATATTCCACACTTTCACCCCCTCCAAAGTCAATATTCACAACTATGCATTTTCGCTGTGAATTCAAATTATTCAAGTAGACCATTAGTCCTTTACAAACCAATGATTACTATATCACAAAATATTTTTCTGAACAATGAAAATATTATAAGATAAACTTTTTAATGAATAAAAATACACAATAAAAGAGATTTCCCTTCTTTTAGCAACTTTTATGTCATAAGTATTCAGGAAAATTTATTTAAATTAATTCACCATTATTTGCCTCATCTACATACTCTAGTAACATTTACCCACTATTTTGTAATGTTAATCTTTAAATTGAAATATTTTTTATAGATTGCCGCGTTTCTCTTCTTTTCATACCTTCATAACGCTAATTATTATAACTATATTTTCCATGTAATTTTGAACCTTCCCACTTCAAAATCTTTTTAAGATTTTTCATTATATGAACGAAACAAATCGGAAAGATTACTGTTTGCAAAACGTAATGATTACGATATAATGAGTGGCAGAGAAACTTACGGAAGGGAAAATCATTTATGAATAATCGCTTTTTTAAATTAGCGCTATTATTATCTATATCTACGTTTATCCTTGTCGCTTGTGGTCAAGATGAGTCAGACTCTAAAACGGATGGGAAGCTCACCATTTATACAACACTTTACCCCCTTGAATACTTTGCAGAACGGATTGGAGGAGAAGATGTAACGGCAGAGTCAATCATTCCTCCTGGTAGCGATGCACATAGCTTTGAGCCAACAACTAGAACAATGGCCGAATTAGCTGAAGCTGATTTGTTTATTTATAATGGTGCAGGTATGGAAGGATTTGCTGATGCTGCACAGGATACGCTAAGCAATGAGGATGTCATGGTTCTTGAGTCTGCTAAAGACATCCATCTGGATGAATCAGAAGAAGAGCATGAAGAACATGAAGAGCACGCCGATCACGATCATGGTGATATGAATCCCCATATCTGGATCGATCCCATCCTTGCAATCGAGCAGGCTGAAAATATTAAAGATGCTCTAATCACGCTCGATCCTGATCAGAAAGAAACATTCGAAACTAATTTTAATTCTTTGCAAGAAGAATTATTAGCCTTGGATCAATCTTTTCAAGAAATGGCTGATCGTGCAGCTAAGAAAGAATTTCTCATCTCTCATGATGCTTATAGCTACTGGGAAAGTCGTTATGGCCTTGAACAATTAAGCGTCTCAGGTCTTTCTCCTTCTCAAGAGCCAACTCAAAAACAATTGGAAGAAATTATCGAAACAGCTAAAAGCCACAATTTGAAGTATATGCTTTTCGAACAAAATGCTACGCCCAAGCCTGCTAAAGCAGTTCAAAAAGAGCTTGGACTCAATACGCTTCGCATCCATAACCTATCAGTTTTAACCGAGGAAGATATCGAAAATAATGAAACATACTTCACATTAATGAAAAAAAACATTCAAACACTTCAAAAAGCCTTGTCTGAATAAACAAAAACCCTCTCA
>NZ_JBITPM010000059.1:0-832 GCF_050467905.1 Pseudalkalibacillus sp. NRS-1564
ATATAATTTGAAACATCATTTATAAACATTTTTTACTCGTTACCATGTAAAAGCTTTTAATACTATTTGAAAAGGGTTGGGAAAAATGGAAGAACGAAAACCAAGTAAACAATCGTTAGTCTCCTTAAAGGATAAAGTTAAAAAAAATTTAAGAGATGATATTATTTTAAACAATCTAAAGCCTGGAGATCGAATAGTGGAAACAGAAGTAGCAAAGAAGTTTGGAATAAGCCAGGTTCCTGTTCGAGAGGCCTTAAGAGGATTAGAAGAAGAAGGGCTTATTCGCACGGTTAAGTATAAAGGAGCTTTCGTTACTGAAATTGATAAGGTGGAAATGTACCATATATTTTCAATGAGAGCAGAAATTGAAACGAATGCATTAGAAATTATTTTACCTAATTTGAGAAAAAAAGATATAGGAGAACTTTATGACATTGTGGATCGAATGAAGTTCGGTAAGCCGGAATATTTATTGCAATCTGATTTAGATATGGAGTTTCACCGAACCATTATTCAATGGTCCAAAATAGAAGTCTACACTAGAATATGGAATATGCTAACTGGACATATCAGGAGGTATATTACAGCGCTCAATCCTAAAGTTCAAATCCGTCCTGATGAAGTATATAAATATCATTTAGATCTGGTGAAATTAATGGAAAAAGGTGATGTAGAAGAAGTTCAGGAAGCTTTCAGAGAACATATTATGAAAATGGTTAAATAAGAAGTCAGAAGAAATCATATAAAAAATCACTAATATAATAGTGGGACTATATATATAAATTATGTTTTTATATATAATCCCTAGACATGCCATTAATTATTATATATA